>CAZSZJ010000012.1:0-36543 GCA_964610985.1 uncultured Candidatus Saccharibacteria bacterium
CCACAGGCACGGCTACGCCGTGGCCTGGGTGGTGCCAAGGTATTGAACCATTACGCCTGAATTGACAAATATATCATATTGTACTAGAGTAACTGCACTTGTTAGGAGATTAAATTCTGATGAAATTTCGATATAAAGCGGCGTTGTGCGGTACGGTCGGGCTGTTCGCATTTGCCGGTCTCGACTCTCCGTCCTCTTCACCTGAGGAAAAGACTGCCTTTGGCCAAGCCCTGACCGAAGAAACGAATGATGCGTTCGCTGGCAGGAACGCATTTGAAATGGGGCGGTTTGACGCGGCGATCAACCGGTACGTTTCGGTCTACGGAGCGCAGCATGGGGACGTCGGACGTATTGTGAATCGCGTTGCAGAATCGGCAGGATGGGATCCAACAAAAACGCCGGAGCAAGCAAAGGTTGCCGCCTGTTCTACGGCACTTATCTCATTAAAACTTGCAGGCAGCCAGGTCAGTCAAGAGAGCATTACGACGTTTAACACTCCCGGGCAAGAATTGGTAGCCGCCACGCAATGCGTCAAAGACCTCGAGAGCGCGGTGGTTAGTGGCGTTACGACCAACGTCCAATTCGTTAATAACCTGGCTTAAGCGCTTACATTTCGAGGCATTGTCTGGTAAACTGCGCCGGATGCCGCGAACGAAGCGAATTCACCAGCTTCCTGCAGCCGACCGACCTCGGGAAAAATTACACAAAAAGGGCGCGGGCGCGTTGTCCGATTTTGAGTTGCTTGAAGTTATTATCGGCAAAGGCGCGCCTACGACTGACGTCGGCACCATTGCGCGGAGCGTGCAAAGGTTGATGGATAAGGGCGATGCGGCACTGCATTTTGAATCACTCTTGTCGGTCAAAGGCATAAATACGGCAACTGCAGGTAGAATCCTCGCCTCTTTGGAGTTGGCTCACCGATATTTACTAAAAGACGCCGAACCACTGCAAAATATTCGCGACTTCTTGGCACGGCTCGATGACATCCGCACTAAACAGCAAGAATATGTGGTGTGTTTGAGTCTAGACGGCGGCCAACGCTTAATTGCCAAACGCACCGTCACGGTAGGAACTCTGGATGTCGCGATTGTACATCCCCGAGAAATCTACGCCGACGCCATTGCCGACCGCGCCGCATCAATCGTAATTGCCCATAACCACCCTTCTGGCGATGCCAAACCAAGCCACAAAGACATAGAGCTTACACAGCAGCTAAGCGCTGCGGGCCAATTATTGGGGATAACTTTGCGTGATCATTTAATAATTACGAAAACAGGCTATTTTAGCTTTAGACAACATCATCTACTGTAGGTTGCACAATCCATGCATCGATAATGGGCGAGAGCACCCTTCCCTCTTGTTGAGGAATACGCCAGTGTGGCACGTTACCAGGACCATCAATTATTTGACCACGCGCCCGGTAGGCCTCTTGAGCGCGTTCGGGCAAAGTTTCGGGCAATTGCGCCCAGTCGCTATAACGGTTCGGGTCTTTCGGTAGTTGACGCGTAAGTCCTACCAACGAAAGCTTTAGACCTTCATACTGTTTTATAAGGCCTTCTTCCCAATGATTCCCATCCGGAGTAGATGCACCATGTAGTCGTACAGACAGTAAATTACCACCAAAAACGCCGTACCATTCGTTAGCGCCCAAATCAGAACGTGTCAATCGATACGCCAGGACGTCCATGGGTTCATCCTCGCTCTTCCGGGGATGCGGCATAGTCATAAATAATTCGTCCCCAGATTGGGCGGCGCTAAAATCAACCAGGACATCCGCTTGGGTCAGGCGTTCTTTGTCGGCCGCAGCCAAACGCTGCTTCTCGGCTTCGGGATACGCATCCATGTAGTGCTCGACGTCAAGCTGTAGGATGCCAGGATGCCAAAGAACAGCACCATCAAAATTCTCATAGGGTTCAAAGCCCCCAGATTCCATTATTGCCATACCTGCACTATTTTCCTCTTTTTTACAACAAAATCAAGAGGTATTTAATGATTTTGTGAATTTCATTTTTCCTGAGGGGAACGTGTGATATCATGCGCGCGTCTAAAACCCGGAGAACAATATGGCAAAATGTTATTTTGAATTACGCAAACAAGCGGCACGCGGCACCGATAGTATCGCTGCAGACATGATGCGGCATCTGCATGCACGGCAGCACCTCGGCAAAGTAGTGGTGATCTGTGAGCATCCTGCCGCGATGCTGGCTGCGTCGCGCAAGCAATGGCTTAAACTGGCACGCACGATCCAAAAACACCGGGCGAGCACGCTGAATGCCGACAAGATTCTAAAATATACACATACGATTACCAATATGCAGCACCTCGGTTTCACCACCAAAACACCACTGGAACGGCCGGAAGCCGATATATATTTCTTGACCGAGCATAACTGCTCTCTTGTGCCCGTGCATTGCTATAGCTTGTATTTCACCACATCCCTACCTAAGCCGACTGCGCATGAGATGATCGGCCAACTTCCCGTAGAAGCCCTGCTCATCGATTACGATCATGCCATGCCCTGGGCAAAGCTGGGATTGCAATCCAAAACCGCGCTCGAGGCCCAGGTAGATAGCGAGTGGAAACAGGTACAGCATTTTCTAAAGAGTAATGGCATTGCTATAAAACATTTGATCAATGACGGTATGCACGACATCGAGGCAATGGATGACGCCCTGGATATCATGCTTGGCATGTCACACCGCGTGTTGCGCATCGCCAACGAATTTCAGCGGGCGCTGGAACTTGCCCGCCCTTTACGGATTCAAAAGAATATGCGCCAGCAGTACGATGCGTTTGTGCTGCTGGCCTACCGCGTACAGGCGCTCAGTCCCGGCGCGATGACGCAGCATTTTTTGGAAAGTTACAACGAGGACGACACGTTCTTTTTGTACGATATCGGCAAACAGCACTTGGAGGCTTGGAGCTTGGGCGAACCACTTGCCGACATGGTGGAAAGGCACCTTCGTGCCGGTCGACACCACTTGGTGCATGCGCTACGGGTCGCGGCGTCCTAAACGCCAGAATCTGGCGTGACGCATGAGATCTCAATCAATCCGTGTTAGCCTAGATGGGACTGTCTTTTAGTTTTAAAAAATAACCCACGATGGTCGACAGCACATGCACACCCAGCCACAGAATAAGTAGCCATGCGTACTGCCAAATGGTCAGGGACACAAATGGCATGGTCGCAATTGCGCCACCGATAATAAAGTCAGTCTGATCAAATGGAAACCAGCCCTTGCCTGGCGCAACACCACGCTGACGTTTAAAAAAACTTTCGATAGCATCCCCGCCGAGAGCACCAATAGCAAACATTGGTCCCATGATGAGCGTTGGTAAAGTCGCGTAGTCTACATCGCTAGCAAAAGATCGCACCCAAGAGGATTCGGCAAACAGGTATTGCTGCAGCCACAACGTGAGCGTACCTGCGATAATACCACTAACGAGTCCCCGCCAGGTTTTGTGCGACCCAAAGATACGTTTGTCGTGATAGGTTTTGCCAAAATCTATCGGTGCTTCATATTTGGCGAGGAACGGCATCTTGGCTACAAAAATCGGCATCACATTGGCCGCGCCGGCCGGCAAGAAGAACCACAGAGCAAAAAGAATATCATTAAACATGGTTCTTCATTCTCCCCCGCATTCGATTGAACTTAGGATAAAGTACCCCTAAAAAACCGACCGTACCGCGCATAAGCCGTGCCGTCCGCAACAGAGGTATTAGTGTTTTTTTGGTAGGCATATCATCTAGTATACTGCAAGTTCTACCCCAGCCGATAACGCCGTGCGCATCACTACTGGCAGCCATTGCCAAATGGTTGGTTTCCGCCCAAAAATGTGCCGTGCGGCCGTAATTTTGAAAAAGTGCACGGCCGTTATGGGCTTCAACAATGTCAATATCTTGGATAATTTGTTCGAGTACTTCGACTTGCATGCCTTTTCGCACCGTTTCGAATGGATGTGGGATGTATACCAGCCCCCCCTGCTCTTTTATTTGCCGTGCGGTTTGAATAGCACTCTGTCCGGGCACAATTGCTTGTTTCAAAAATAGTCCAATTATCTCGCCATCAATAGTCGTAATTTCTTCGCCGACTATTACGCGTTCTGGTCCGAATTGTCTTTGCATTTCCAAAGCCATGTCGATGGTATCGTGGTCGGTGACGGCTATACAATCGAGATCCTTGGATGCAAGCATGCGTTCAAAGTCCCCAGCGGCCAAAGATCCGTCTGGCGAACCAGATGAATGCACATGTAGTTCCACTCTAAATGGCATGGTCAATAACACCCGTAATCATTAGCGTTAGTATACCTTATTTGCGCTCTTGCCACCAATCGGCGATGTCCTGCGCAATCTCGGGCGTGCAGGTCACGCGAACCCTATCATAGTTGAGCGTATCGGGTTTGAATACAATAGTCAGCACGCCCGGCTGGTTGATGTGCAGGTACCAAAATTCGCGGCTCCGTCCTTTTGTATAGGTACCAGCATAGAAGCGCCATGGCACAGCAGTACCCGGAAACCGCAACCGGCCCTGATAGTCCTGCATGCTTGGAGCGGCATTTTGATAGTCGACCGCAGCAATGGCATGATGCGGAATTTGGATACGATGTTTGAGCGCCCAAAGCCGCTCAAACCCCTCAAGACAGATAGTTAACTGCAAAGGTTCGAGTTTGAATCGCATGGTTTTATGGTAACTGTTAAGTGATAGGTTTGTATGTGAGCTTATTCACGTTCAGTGGTCGCGGCAGGGGTCTGGCTGGCCTTATGTGCGGCAACGATGGCTAGCATATCTGTGCCATATGTCTCGATTTTTTTGGAGCCGATGCCGGGCACGCCAAGAAGTTCGTGTTCGTTGGCTGGCCCGCGCATAGCGACCTGTTCCAGTGTGGCGTTATTGGCAATGATGTACGCTGGCTTGCCGATCTTGGATGCTTCTTTGGCGCGCCAATCTTTGAGTTTTTCTAGCAGCTCTTGGTCTGTAATAGGCATAGATATCTCGGCGGGCTGGTCGTTTTGACCGTCGGCTTCTTTTTCTTCCCAGGCCTTAATGACTGCGGCATGAGTCTGTAGAGCCTGTTGGCTTTTGGTACGTAATTCGTGATCGATTTCTTTGGCCAGAGGACTCACGCGGAGCGCCATGTTGTTCATACCATCCAGTACCAAGTGTCGCAGCCCACGTACACGTGATAACGCCACGTAACCCATACCCTCTACGAACGCATTACTGAGATCGATACGGGCGGCGTCCAAAGTCATGCCCTGGCTCTTGTGCACGGTGATCGCCCACGCAAGACGTAACGGCAGCTGCACCAGACTAGCACGTTTTTTGTCACCGTCCATCAGTTCCCATGTGTCGGGACGGATAATTACTTCGCGCCCGCTAACGAGTTCGATAACAGGATGATCGGTGTGTGGTTCGAAGCCCACTACCTTGCCCAGACTGCCATTTACGTATTTACGGTCCTGGGCGTTTTTGATGCACATAACCTGCGCACCCAACTTGAGCCGCAATACTTCGGGCGCAAGACACGAACGCTGGAGCTGCTCCACATATTGTTTGCCCCCGTGCGTTTCCATATGGTATTCATGCACGTCACCGTCGAGTTCATTGAGCTGTTCGTGATTGACGCCGTCGACATCGACATTGACCGTAAGTAGTCTGGTTTGCGAAGTGAAGGGATCACTTATGGCATTTCCTCGATCCTGCAAGGCGTTTAATTGACTGCGCGTCAAAACGCCCGCCCGGATACCATTCAAAATATCGGTATACAGAACATCATCTCTCTGTCGAAATTGCGTTTCAAGGTAACAAACAGTGAACACATTTTGTCGCCATGCGAACGACCCGGTTACAAAACTACCTTGTCTACTACCGCCGCGGTTTACGGGCGGCAACTGAAAAAAATCACCACATAGAATGACTTGCAGGCCTCCGAATGGCTCGTTATTGCGGCGCACGAAACGCAATGTTTCGTCGACCATGTCCAGACGAAAATCGTGCAACATACTAATCTCGTCGATAATAAGTGCGTCGGCTTTGTTTATAAGATCTTGCCGGGATTGAGAGAGCTTGCCCGCATGACGCTTATCAAAAACGTCCATGACGCCAATGCCCGCCCAGGCGTGGATGGTTGTGCCGTTCAAGTGCGTTGCAGCCAGACCAGTCGTTGCCGTTACGGCCACGTGTTTGCCCCGGCGCTTAGCACGCCGAATAAATTGGTTAAGCACATATGTCTTGCCCGAACCGGCGGCGCCCGTTAACAACACCGACCGTCCGGACTCCAAAATAGCCAATGCCTGTTCCTGCGTCATCCCTCTACTGCCCTCTTCACGTTTGCCGGTTCATTGTATCAGCTGTTCGTGGTTTTGAGCTAATGTAGGTTTTTGCAGATTAGACAAAGTGCGACGCGCTAGCTACACCGCGCACAAAATTTAACGGACAAACGCCGCAATCAAATAAGCGATAACAACGATGAGAGCAATAATCTGCGGCCAAATACTCCTCTTGAGATGCATACCTGGCGGCGCTATCTGATTGAGCCCCTTAGCGACGCGCCAGTCCTGGTAGCGCTGCGTATTCTCGGATACTTCACCACCTACTGTATCGATGATATTAAATATATCGCGCAGCTGTTTTTCGTTGGCCCCCATTTCGGCAGGCGCATAAAAATATAGTTCTTGCCCAAGCATTTCAACGTCGTATTTGTCGTTCATATCTACTAAGACCTGCATGAGTTCAGGCGTTAGAAAATACAGGGCATCACGTTCGTAGTCTTTGGGACAATATACTGTAAAGTATTTATTAAAGTCGCCTTCGAGTTCTAGCTGCTGCGACCGATTAAATTCACCGCCTAGTGGCAGACGATTTTGGCGGCCATCAATCACTACATGCGGTACGGCTCGCGTTAGAGCAAGGTTGAGCACGCCGGTTACATGTACGTGGCGATTTTTGCCTGTTCCTGTCGTGTAATAGTGTGTGCCAAACCAAAATTCGCGGCCCTTGTATTGGCCCGAGATAACCCGGTCGGAGTGCCGTTCGCCGCCAAGCTGGAAGATGGTTCCCTGCTCGTCCGTCGTAGCAGTCGGTTTGAATTCCCAGCCGTTCGCCTTTGCAAAACGCTCCAATCGTATACTGTTTTTTACGCCACGCATGTATAGCCAGGCTATAAGACCAAAGACCCCTAGGCCCATAATTGCCCAAAAAGCTGCGTATCCGAGCGCTGTCTTTCCATGCAAGTTCACCACCGCCACCAACGGGGCGAAAACCACCGCGGCCAAGCCCACGCCTACCAGAGAAGACCCGCCCGGAATCGAATAGGTCGAATGTTTCCAGATCTCTTGCAATGTTACGGGGCGGCTGAGTACAGAGTAGTCGATTGGTTTTGTGTCCATAGCAATAGTGTACACGTTTTAGTATGGCGGGCGTACACTCCGCTGGTCTACTCTTCTGGTTTGGGCGGTTTGAGCTCGCGCTTTTTTTGGATCTCGTAACGAATGCCGGTCAGATTGGATTCGATGTAGTCGTCGTTGACGAGATTAATAAACTTCGCCAGGTCTTTGGGGTTTTCGATGATGATCGCGCCAACTTCGTCGGTCATGAGCGATACGTCGAGCTCTTCGCCGTGGTCCAGGATTTTTTCTTTGGTCATGTCTGGGGCGATTTCGAGTTTTTGCAGTTTGTTGATAATCGGCTTGTTGCCTTTGACCATCGAGTTCAGGTCTTCACCTTCGGCGAAGGCCAGGTTAAAGCGAGCCAGGATTTCCTCGATCTTTTTGGCGGCGATACTATTCTTTTTGGCGTCGTAGCCAAAGAGTGATTTAAGTTTGGGCTGGCTAAATACAAACAAATCCTGCCCCACCACCAGCAATTGATTATCGGCCGGAATCTTGAATGCCACCGCGTCCTCAAACGGCATAAATACCTTGCCGCTCACCATCCAGGCACCGTCACCCTTCATCATTTGGGCACGAGGCAGCGCCTTGATAATATAAAACGGTTCGGGCATCGCTGGGTGCGTACCGCGGGCCATGACGGCTTTCAGGCGTTTGAGGTCGTGCTCTTCTTCGACAAATTGGGCTATTTCGTGTTCCTGGGTTCGCACCCAGTGCATGACCTCTACGAGCTTATCGACGTTCTTCCAGCGAGTGCGTTGCAGCACGTGGTCTTCGGCCTCGGCTTCTTCAAAACCACGCACCACTAACCCTTCGGCGGCACCGTTTAGGATAAAGTCCAGGACGCCGGTCAAAAACAGCGGTTGCAATTGTTTTTCCAGTTCGGGCGCCAATTTTGCGCTATACATTACGTTGTTTTTATTGATCAGAAAGAGTTCGATTTTGAGTTGGTCCTTGTACTGGTACAAATTGTTTGCCCACGCAAAAACATCGGTTGGCACATATTCTTCGTCATCTTCGGCAATAGCCAAAATGTCAGTCTTGGGAGCTTGAGCAGCTTCTTCTATAAGTTTTTCATCGTCCATCTGACCCATTTTACTCCACCCTGGCACAAAAGAATGCTGTAAAAATGGCACACTGCTTAGCATGCCATTTGCGGCTTTAGTCCGGACCTAACACCACTCTATCCTTTGCGAAGATGCTTGAGCGCATCGAGCGCCGCAAGCCGCTTGGAGGCATCAGCGTGTTCGGTCGTATCGACATGGTCATATGCCATTTTCAGCGCAGCTTCGGCGATTCTACCAAGGCCTTTAACGGGCATATCGATCCCGCGCTCCTGGGCTTCAAGGTATTGCTCTACTGCCGTCATCTCTGCTGGCGTGAAGAGGAGCTGCAAGCGCCTCTCACCCAATGTAAGCGCCTCACGGAGCGTCTGTACCCTCTCCATTCGTGAAGGAGGAGGCGTATTCTCGCCAAGGCCTAACTTGGCCAGCTGAACTTCAACAGATTCATCTGCAAGCCGATCGGCGGATGCGGCACTCTCGGGTGTGGCTTCCGCTGTTACCAAAGAACCAAGTGCTAGCCGCCTTGTTGGGCTATGCTTGGGCGCCGGCATAATTCTAGTGTCGGATTTTTCTGCCCTCAGAACTGGCGTAACAATGGTCGCTTCCGCCGTAATGCGCGCTACCGGCAAAATGATAGTGTCCGTCGCCGTAGTCGCCATTTGTTCATCAGTGAAACCTAAGTGCTCTTTGAGGCTCTCTCCACCAGACAGCCGGTCATCGGTGTACACCCGACGAAGCTTTGCAATGACTGGCGGCTCTTTAGGGTCTACTGTAAAACCTCGGGCTTCAAAGTAGGCCTGGACTTCATTACGCTGGCTACGGTCGAATGAAACGCTCGCCACAAGCCCGCTGACGTAGCCCCTACCTTGGTCGTAATCACCATATGGCGTATGCAAACGTAAACGGTCATCGCTTACAAACTCCATGAGGCCGACGCGCTTAACACCCTCGCGGGTTTGATGGAGGCGTTTATCATCTGCAAATTGTACCGCCAGGTCCCGGGCATAGCTTGCGCCACTCGGGTTAAAGCGCGCATTAACGGCATCATTCGCCAGGCTCTTCATATATTCTTCATATGTATCGGCCGTTGTCCCGGGCGATTGGCGCGGACGGCGACTGAACGCAAACTCTTCTGCCCCTTCCTTGGCAAATTCTGGATAAGACGGGCTCAGTTCATAAATAAAGTGGTCAGCGATGGTATCTTTAGGAAGACCATTATTGCGGTTAAAAAGCTCCAGCCTAGGTGGGATGCCCAACATATTGCCCGCCGCTTCGCAGGCCAAAGGTAAATTATTTGTATCTAGGGCATCGGCCAAAAGGTTGGCTTGGTGACGCAACTCGAGGGCCTCGCCAACAGCAAGGATATCAACATGAACAGTTTCTGCAACTCCATGAGTCATAATTAATATATTATACTATAATACGGGAATTAGCGCAAAATTGAAGCTACTGTTGCTTGGAGAGAAAGCTACTTTTTGTTACGGCTGCATCAAACCGATGATTAGCCCCATGATTAGCAGTGTCACGAGTTCATGAGCAATATTTAAGATGGTCAATTTAGCAGGACGGCCCTCAAAAGCATCATGCGTGATGAACCGCGCAGCCACCAAGCCTAGCCATAACCAAAACGCCGTTGACAGCGTATCCTGTAAAAACGAATGATCAAAATAAGCGTTCGAAAGATATGAAACGTGCGCCAGCACATAAGCGGTCAAAAAACTGACGATAAGGGTCGTTATAATAGGTATCGCTACATTACCTGCGTCTTTTTTGGGATCAATCTTCGCCAGTTTCATCCAGATTTTGCCAAAAACAGATTTTGCATACCAGACAGAGCCCACCACCATACTAGAAGCTGTCGCCAAAAGGACCGCCCACATGTTTACCTGAACTTCCATATCTCCTCCTTAAAAATTTTTATGCTTTTAGTATGCTCCAGGTTCTGACCCGCTGTCCAGTAGTTCTTAAGCTTGCTATACTTATTGCCAATGACAGATGTACGCCGCCTAAGAGACCGTTCATTCGTTCAAATCCTAGACGAAACCGGACGGCCGATCGATCACAAAGCCACCGTAGAAGAAGCAACAGACCAAGGCCTCTGGCACATGGGCGTCCACGTGGTCGTCTGGAATAAAACCACAGATAGGGTGGTGGTCCAAAAACGCTCACCATTAATCGTCTTTAACCCTTCACGGCTGGATATTTCAGTGGGCGGCGGCGTGAAGTGCGGTGAATTACCCGAGCACGCGGCTCTTCGCGAAGTGCACGAAGAACTGGGCATCAAAGGCGACGCCAAGGATCTGGATCTGCTATTTGTATCCAAGTACAATCACCATCTGAGGCGATACAATAAACATGTGCGCGTATTTTGCCATACCTATTTATTGACCTTGGAAAAACCCGAGGCCCTTACACTATCTCCCGAAGCTGTGGATGCAGCATTCATTAGCTGGGACCAGGCCTGGTCACTGACGAAACAAGGATCAGATCCCGGCTTAGGGCAACTCATTCCACAAGCGGCCTATTTTAGACGGCTGCTTACCGCCGCCCAGACATTGATTGCCGAAAGAGCCTGACAGAGCCCTTAGGCGCCGGACGTTATTTTTTCTTTTTACGGTAGTCGTGGTATGCCAGTTCGCGGCGGAACTGGTCGATGCGCACCACGTATTCTTCGTAACGATTGTATAAGCCTGAGTAATGGCCGGTGGGTGCTAGCAGATGCAGGAGACGTTTTTTGGACTCCAAATACTCGACGAGACAATAAAAATCGCCATCTCCAGAGACGATAATGGCTTTTTCGTAATTACTCATTTCTTTCATGGCCCAAAGGACAAGTTCGGCATCAATATTACCTTTGATGGGTTTTTTGTCCTCAGGCTCCCCTGACTTTTGTGGATTTTCCGACTGCCCTTGCCCTACTTCGGGCCGCGGTTTAGTCATATCAAAAGTAGGTTTGAGCACCACCGAATAGCCAGCATCATGCATCTGTTCGTATAGCGCTTCGTTTTCGGGAATATAACCGATGAACATAAAGGCACGGGTCACACCATATTTGTCGGCCAAGAACTGCCGGAATTTGCGCCAATCCATCTTCCACCCCAGTTTTTGGACGCTGAGGTTAAGATTTTGGCTGTCGATAAAGGCATATATGCGTTCATCACTATTGGTAGGTTCTTTTGTATTCATGGGATGAGTCTATTTTACCCCGGTTTGCTGCTGTAATGGAAGCGAACAGATAATATATCCGGTTGTCACGGTGTTGGAGGAATTATTGATAGCTATATGAAAAGGGTCTTTACGTCTTTTATCCGGGGTCTTTGCGTTGTTTTCTGCATGCCATTTGTCGAGTGCCGGAACTTCGTTGGGCGTTTTGCCGATAGGCAGACGTTCGCAAAACACATCCAGACCGCTCACACCTTTTTCTGTTAGAGCCGTATAACCGACAAATCTTTCTTTAGGTATGAGGGGCTTTAGCTCCTTTAGCCGCTCGTTGGGATGCCTAACAATCCACGCATTTATAACCTCGTTCTCAAAACCGGGCTGGACTCGAACATCGATGTAGTGATCGCGCTCCTCTGATCTCATCTCCGCTTGTGTGGGGCCGCAGGCACTAAGCGTCATGGCTAAGCCTAGTCCGGTTGCTGTCCAAAATCCCGCTCCTCGTTCGCTCATGTGCCTCCTTCTCGTTTATTATGACACATCTATCACCACTGTAGCCAGGTGGATCCTTGGGGCAATCGCTGGGCATATCAATAGGCTGCGTTATAATGGCCGGCCTAAACTCGTTCGTAGGAGTTCCATTAATTTTGGAAATTCTTTGTAGCTCGGGCTTTGTTCGAGGTTAAAGTGGCCTTGGCCTGGGATAGTTATGATGGGCGCACCGCAGTTTTGTGCCACATATTCGGCTTGGTCGAGCGGCACATAGGGATCGTTATCGGAGTGAATAAAGAGCAGTTTGAGGGTGTTTTGGTGGATTTTTTGCCAGTCGAATGGCACATCAAACAATTTGTCGTTTGGCTCCCATTTGAGTGAATTGTCGTGAAAAACGGAGACGGCGGTTATGGCACCAATTGGTGTTTTGCTTTGCTGTGCCAGGATAAGCGCTAGAATCGCGCCGCTGGAATGGCCGATGACGAGCGTGTCTTGATTGAGCGGAAATGGCGCGTTTTGGTGGACGAAGTTTGCCCATTCTTTGAGACTAGGTTGCGCGGCATTTGGTAGTTCCGGCAGCCAAACCTCCAGGTCTTCTTTTTCCAGCTCAGCCTTCAACCACCGAAACCAATTCCCTTCGGGCGACCCTAAAGTCCCGTGCAAGATAATCGCAGTCTTCATAACTTATGCCAGCGTGGAGGCGAGTTCGGGTATGCCGATGCGTTTTTGGTCGGCCGTGTCTCGGTCGCGCACCGTTACCGTGTCGTCATCCAGGGTCTGGAAGTCGACGGTTACGCAGAATGGCGTGCCGATTTCGTCTTGGCGGCGATAGCGTTTGCCGATATTGCCGTTGTCGTCCCACATGACGTTACCGAACTCTTTTTTGAGCACGGCGAACACCTCGCGGGCTTTAGCAACCAGCTCAGGCTTGTTCTTCAAAAGAGGCGAAACAGCTACCTTTACGGGCGCCAGGTGCTTGGGCAGTTTCAAATACACGCGCTTTTCGCCGTTCAATTCGTCCTCGGTGTAGGCTGCAGACAGCACGGCCATAACGGCACGCTCTAAACCAAAGCTTGGTTCGATGACGTGCGGTACAAATGATTTGGAGCCGTCCTTCATGCGGTATTCCATACTCTTGCCACTGGCGCGCTGGATATTACCCAGATCAAAGTCAGTGCGGTATGCCAGGCCTAATAGTTCTTCACGGCCAATTGGAAAATCAAATTCAAAGTCTATGGTGCGCTTGCTGTAATGCGCGCGGTCGTCTTCGGGCACTTCCAGTTCGTGCACCTTTTCGTCGGGCAGGCCAAGGGCGCGGGTCCATTCCCAGACAGACTTTCGCCAGACTTCAAACGCCTCTTCCCACTTTTCCGGGTCTACAAAATACTCGATCTCCATTTGTTCGAATTCGCGCGAACGGAAGATGAAGTCGCGGGGCGAAATTTCGTTGCGAAATGCCTTGCCCTGCTGTGCCAAACCAAACGGCATGTCCGGGTAAAAGCTATCTACGACATTTTTGAAATTCGTAAAGATACCCTGCGCCGTCTCGGGCCGCAGATACGAAACGCTGATTTCTTCGTAGGTAAAACCTTTGCGTCCGGATAGATCGGTCCGCGCTTTTGCAGCCGGATGTTCGTCATCAACAATAGGCTCACCGATGGTAATTTCGTCGCCCTGTGCCGGACCGACAAAAGTCCGAAACATCATATTAAACTGGCGGGGCCTACCAAAAGTACCCTTTTGGCCGCAAGTCGGACACTTAGAGACATCAATCTTGTCGGCGCGAAAACGCCCTTTGCAGTTGGAACATTCCACCAACGGGTCGGTAAACGTCTCGGTGTGGCCACTCGCCTGCCATACCTTTTGGTTCATCAAAATCGCCGCGTCCACGCCGTACATATCTTCGCGGTCATCCACGAACATCTTCCACCACAGCTGCATAATATTGCGCTTGAGCGTCACACCCAGGGGGCCATAGTCCCACGTACCAGCCAGACCACCATACACCTCAGAACCTTGGTAAATAAATCCGCGCCGTTTGGCCAGACTAACAATATCTTCTAAATTCGCATCACTCATTACGCCGATTATACCGTAGAGGAGGCCAATTTTCCACCTCTGCGAGCAAGATGCCATTTGGCCATAACCTGAATGAATTATTCTTGGGAATGGCACCCTTTATATGAACCTATCAATCGCGCGGCGCAAGAAAAAAGAACTAAAAGATGGAAGCGCCACACGCTTTGACGCC
Source organism: uncultured Candidatus Saccharibacteria bacterium (assembly GCA_964610985.1). Taxonomy (GTDB): domain Bacteria; phylum Patescibacteriota; class Saccharimonadia; order Saccharimonadales; family UBA4665; genus JARIHD01. The sequence goes on from CAZSZJ010000012.1 coordinate 14,357, forward strand.
CTGGTCATACGCCTCACCCCCGCCATATGATCCTCCCGAAACGCGGCTCTTTTACATCACTGTCAATCCGCCTCTAAATTCTTATATATTTCTTCATGGTACCAGCAAGCCGCATCAGAAAATGTGGGAAATCTGTGATAGGTATGATAAAAAAGTGCAATGACTATGCCCCATTTCGAAAAACCAACCTGGGAACCGCACCCGAACTACCAACCAATAGATCTGGCCTCGCAGCGGCGATTAGTCGAGAGTTGGAGTGGCAACCAACGCATAAGCTTCGCGGCAATGCCCGTCGCAACTCTGGCCCTCTCTGAACTCGACAGAGAGCATCTGCATCAAGAAGTTCTCCTGGGGGGCGGTTGGTTCGCCTCTGGAAAGGACGCAGCTCATTTAAAAGATATGGCCGACATAATGGAAGAAGAACGTCCAACCGAAAAGACAAAAGATATCATAACGAGCTACGTAGCCGCCCTTCAAGAAATTGCAGAACATGATCGCCTGTTCTCAGAAGCACCCGAATTATCGATCTCCTCCACCGAAGTTGAGTTACGTATGTATAGCGATAAAGGAGTTGACAGCTCCTGGCATTGCGACGCCTTTTCAGGCACGGCGCGAGCGCGTAATGCGGTAAAATACGCGGTGGCACTTATAGGTGAATCGACCATCTTTTCCGGCGCCGGTTTCGCGCGGATGGACTATGATAGCGAAGCCGCCGATATGCTACCCGAAAGTTACCCGGACACATCACTCACCTACCAGCCAAGAATGGGCGTCGTAATGCGCTTTAACGGCGTCACCCCACACAGAGCTCCTCATCAGCCTCTTGCACCTCGTCTTTTTGCGAGTATAACGTTCCACAACAAGCAGCTGCCCCACTAGGCAGTACCGAAATCACTCCGAAAACTGCGCCAGCCGCTGAACAAGTTGGTCGCTCACTGGCAATAATTCGCCAATATTCTTGATATATTGAATAACTTTTGGTGGCTGTCCGTCAAATGCCAAACGCAGCAATTTTATATGATCTGCTCCAAAAACACCTTGGCTACTTGCCTCCGGGGTAAATACCATATGCTCAAAGTCAAACGCGTACCGCTGTTCGGCAGTCAGCTTGGTCCCTTTTTCATCTGTTTGCAGGTTAGGCGCGTGGCCGTTCATGCGCAGCAACTGTGATGCAAACCAAAATGTGATAACCTGTCGAGCCACTTCACGGTCATTCAGCGCCATAAAGGCCTGGTCAAGCAAGTCAAAAAACTCGGGTTCGGGTTCGTCTTCGGTAACCTTGTTCAGTTTCTTTATTAGGTCATAGCCCAGCATGGTGCGGTCTAGATTACTCACAATCTGGTCATAATGCGTTATTAGCCGGGTCGAAACCAGCGTACCAATATCTCCTCGCCCTCTAATAAACGTAATTTCGCTCACACTAAACAGTTCGATACCACCAGCCATCTTGGACTTTACGCGGCGCACACCTTTGGCCAGCAGACGCAATTTTCCCTGATCAGGGGTCAGCAGTGTAAGGATCCGATCGGCTTCGCCGTAATCTGTCCTCCCAAGGATAATTGCCTTGGTTACCAGTGTTTTCATGCCGTTAAAACTTCTCCGACGGTACGCATCAAACGCTCTAGCGAAGTACGGGGTTTATATAAACACGCTGCCACGCCAAAGTCGCGCAACAGCGTTTGCCGCGCTTGCTCAAAAGAGCCTCTCGTCAGACTGGATAACACGACCACCGGAACCTCCAGCCACTCCGCATACGAACGAAATTCGTGCAAAAATTCGATGCCATCATGAGCCACCAATTGTAGCTCCACGATCACGATATCCGGTATTTGGGTGTCCGCAAGGTTAAGCGCATCTTGTGCCGTAGTGGCATGCGCCACTTTATGCCCAGCATGCGCCAAAGCTTTTTGATAACTACGGGCGAGCACGGTGTCTGGTTCGATCAATAATACATCTGCCATGAATACAATAATTATACAAACTGTAATTGTTGACTAGGCTGCAAGGTTGTTGCTAGGCCTTGCATATTTTGATGCCTGTCGACATGGAGGCGCGTTTCCATGGCCCCTAGAATGGTCTCGGCAATAAATAAACCGGCGCCACTTCCCTTACAGATAGCTCCAAAGGACTGCGCTGCCCGCCCCTGCAGCTGCAAAGCGCGCCGCCATTGGCCGCCGGTAATGCTCTCGAAGTCGCCATACAACCCCGTCACTATACCATGAGGGGTACGGTGTACTGCCAAAGTCAGCCGTCCCTCCGGTCGGGAGTATCCCTCTAATAGTGCATACCCGACCGCCAATAGCGCCGCCTTTAGACCGGCCTGATGCGCCATAACAGGCTCGTATTTACCTGCGATCCGGACGTCAAGCCTGGTATGGTACTGCCGTGCAAACCCCTGCAGTTCGTGTGCCACGTCCACCAATAGTGACGAAACTGAAACTGGCTCAATCGTCAGTTGCTCCTGCCCCTCTAGCAGCTGCATCCCTAGCAGATAACTCTCCACCAAGGTAAGCGCGGCCGTGGCCTGGGCATGAATGACCTGGGCATCAGGTGAGTCAGAAAAATGGCCAGACAACTGCGCCAGTTCAGCCTCTCTAGAAATTATTGTCAGAGGTGAGGTCAGCTGTTCGGCAATCGACCGCAACAAAGTGGCCGAAGAACCCCCCATCGCAAATTGTGCGGCATTGCCGTCTAGCACCTCTATCCCCTTTCTCTGACTCCAGTATACCACCACCCTGGAGTCATCGGGCAAAAACCCGAAAGATACCAGAAAAACTACGGTACAAAACTAAAGTTAGGCAATATGTTGGTGTCGAGGTCGCCTTTAAAGTCGTTGGATTCGGTCCAAACTTTGAGTGTCATATTGCGAAGTGGCAATACAACCATCGTGCCCTGTTTGGTGGTGGTGATCTGGCCGTCGATCCGCGAACCGACAACGCTTGGAACCTTTGGCAAGGTGTATGGTTTGATGGTCGCCTTGCCAGTATCGAGACGCGATTTAAATTGATCCAAAACGTTCTTATAGTCAGTGTTCACCAATTCTACGCGGAGCGCAAATGAGTTGTTGGGGTCGGTCACATTCGGCACAACCTTGGGCTGGAAGAAACCGGTAATCGGTGCGCTGCCCCGCTCATTTTCCACGACGTATGCACTCCACGTTTTAGGATAATTAACCGTTACGTTACCAAACTGGGCCGGCCCGATGTATGTATCGAAAGGTTTTTTGGCGTCTTCGGCAAATTTTGTGGCGTCTTCGGTCTTTTGCGCTTCGCGTGCGGCTGCCGCAGCGACTGCCGACTTCTGATCACTATTGGTCTTGTAATCTGCCCGGCCCGTAAATGCCCAGATTCCAAAGGCGGCGGCACCCATAAAGAATACAACTATCAATATAAGAGGAATAAGCAATACATTGATTGCGCCGCGTTCATTCAACTTGTCCATATCGGTTATGGTATCGTAATTTGCACCACGTGCGCAAGTACTATTTGTATTCATACAAAAAAACACCGTCGAGTTCCTGCGCTGGTTCACGTCCTGGAATGGTAAACGCAAAACTAGCCAACTTGGTCGGCCCCCTGTGCCACTGACCTATGCGTTTGTCCAGCTTACCCATATACTTCGGTAGCATAAAGGTAAAGATGGCGTCGGCTTTCGGCCACTTCGGCCCCCAGTAGCTTGCCCAAACAATTCGCACTTGCCCCCGATATTTCCATGTCATTAGATACGAAACGAGCACCAGCACCGGGTTAAGTTCTACGCCCACAACATGCAGTCCGCGTTTAGCGGCCGCCAATAGCACCCTGCCATCACCAGAACCAAGCTCCAAAAGCGTCTGCCCAGGCCGCAGATCTAGCAAATCCAGCGCACTATCGAGCTGCTTGCGCATTGTTGGCAAATATGGCGGTCCTACCAGCACCACCATACCAAATAGCATCAGGATCGCCACGCCAAAAAATACCAACAAAAACATCAGCCTACACTCCTCTCTGCCCTGCGGCTGCTTGGAGCGTGAGCTTTTCAATCGTATTTTCGGCTTCGCCTAGATGTTTTTCCAGCTGAGCAATCAGTTTCAGGCCCTTTTCGTACAGCTTTACTGCTTCATCTACCTGAATACTAGGCTGCTGCAGCGCCGCCAGCACCTCGTCGAGTTCAAAACTCAAAGCCTGATAATCTTTGGTCTTTGCCATACTAGTCCTTCATTGTAATCGTTTTTATGGCAGATGTCAGCCGCGCGTCAGCCAGTTCCACCGAAATTTCTTGTCCAGGCAAAAGTTCTTTGCCACTACGCACCATTTTGTCGCCAGCCCGAATCAAAGCGTACCCCCGTGCGAGCGCTGCCTGCGGGTTAAATGCCTCAAGCAATTGTCGTCGCACGCCGATATTTTCTCTTCCCTGGGCTGCAATCTGCTGCACACTGTTCTGTAGCGTTTCGTGCAAAATCTTGAGTTCCTGCCGGGCGTCCATCAGATGGCGTTCAACTATATGGCCTAGTCGATTATGCATTTCGCGCAACCGCGCCAGCGCCGCATTGCGGTCAGGAACCAATAACTCCGCTGCATTGCTCGGCGTACTCGCTCGCTGATCGGCAGCCAGTTCGGCCAGACTAATATCAACCTCATGGCCAATCGCAACGATCGTTGGAATACGACTGGCAGCAACTGCGCGCGTGACCTGCTCGGTGCTGAATCCTTGCAGATCCTCGGCACTACCACCGCCCCGCGTTACTACTAGTACATCAGGCGCATCGGCCATTGCGTTAAATTGTGCGATCGCCTGCACTACCTGCGCCGGTGAGGCTTCGCCCTGCACTTGCACATCAATCAGCGTAATCCGCAGTCCGCCCCACCGCGCCGCCAAAATCTTTATAAAGTCGCGGTAAGCCGCCGACTCGCTCGAGGCAACCAGTCCGATATGCGCCGGAGGAAACGGCAATGGCCTTTTACGTTCCACATCAAACAAACCTTCATGCGCCAGCTTGGCCTCCAGTAATTTTGCAGCCTTCTTGATCGACCCTTCGCCCACTGGTTGAATCATATGCGCAGTTACACTGAACCCGTACTGCGTATGCAGCTTCGGAACGCCACGCACCGCCACCATCATACCGTCCTCCAGCGGCCCGGGCAGCTGCTGCACTGTGGCAAAAAATCGCACCGTCGCACCGTCGTCCTTTAGATCAAAATACACCCATCGGCCCTTGCTTACCCGAAAATTTGCAAGCTCGCCCATAATCGTAACGCCTGGATATGCGTATTCCAGAGTCTGATTCAGGACGGCGACAAATTCGCTGACCGTAAACGCCGGATCAGACATTATGTTTTTCTTTACGATGGTCTTCGGCCAGCTCTTTCGTATCCGGATCTTCCTGGAGTGTCGCATGGTACAAAACCCACCCTGGTGGAACCTGAATCAACGTACTCAGTACACGGTACATAACGGTCACCGGCAGACTAACCGCCGCCGGGATACCCGCCGCCACCAGCACACCAGTCATGAGCGCTTCATAAATACCCACACCTCCTGGCATTACCGAAACCAGTCCGGCAAAGTTGGCTACGGCGTACGCCAAAATTACCGCACCCAGATTTACCCATTCGTTAAATGCCAAATACACCACGTAAATCGCCAGAATTTCGGTAAAGTTAGCCAGCAGCGCCCACAAAAATGGCAGCTTCAGCTCACGCCAGCGCGTTTCAATCGTCTTGTAGTTATGATGTAAGTCGTCAAACACCCGCTCTACGCGCGCAATACTTATCGTCTCTGGTGAATTCGGCATAAAAAAATGAAGCACGCGGTTGAGCGCCCGCGTCAAAAACGTAAACGTCGCATTAATCCGCTTCTTGCTGCCAATAATCATCACAAAACCGAATGTTCCTACGATCATGAGCGTCGTTATAGTCGACGTCACCAGCACCACAAAGTCATTCGCCTTATTTTCGACCGCCAAAAACAGCAACCCAGCGACCAACAGTACTTCAAACGACAAAATCAACAGCGCCACTTTTATTAGCTGCACCAGTGTAGCCTTACTGCCGGTAATCTCCTTGTCTTTTAGCCGCACGCCAAAATACGAAATCCCCGAAATCCCTCCGCTCGGAAATACATGGTTTACAAAATTCAGTTCCAGCGCCACACGATACAGTCTGGAATATCGAATCTTGTTGCCCAACATCGCAAACAACCCCTGATACATCTTGGTTTGCGAGTGATAATTCAGCGCCTGCACTGGTATCAGCAAAAGCAGCAGCCAGGCATTCACCCGCGCTAAGTTCTTGAACGTTTCAACCAGCTGTTCGCGAATTGCAAACACCAAAACAAGCAGCGCGATCACCGTCACAATATTTAGCAGCAATTTCCAATGTCGTTTCAAAAAAGGTCGTTCACTCATATCGAACTATTATAGCTTATTGTGGTTTCAGATTGTGTTCTCTTTTTATACGCTACCAGGGTGTTGATTTTTTTGCTATAATACGCCGACATGGACCACAAAAGTATATTTGTGCTGGGCCGACAGCCAGCTATAGGTCGTGCCGAACTAGAAAGCTTATTTGGAGCAGAGCACCTCGAACCAATTGGCGAATACGCCGTCGCTTCGGACATCCCCCTTCAGGACATTCAGTTTGACCGAATTGGTAGTAGCATCCGCCTGGCAAAGCCACTATCCGTCATCAACACCACCAAATGGTCAGACATTGTTAGGCATATTATGCGCGAACTGCCCAAAAACATGGACTACATCCCCGAAGGCAAAGTAAAACTCGGTGTCAGCGCCTACGGTCTCAAAGTCGAACCACGTCAGCTGCTGCGCCTGGGACTTGAAGCCAAAAAACTCGCCCGTGCCCATGGCCGCACCTCCATCCGCATCGTTCCCAACACCGAAGTCACTCTCAATAGCGCCCAAGTACTACATAACGGCCTAACCGGCGAATGCGGCCGCGAAACCCTCTGCATCAAATACGGCGACAAAACCTATTTTGCCCAAACTGTCGCCATCCAAAACATCGACGCTTACGCGAAGCGTGACCACGGCCGCCCCAAACGCGACGCCTATGTGGGCATGTTGCCGCCAAAATTGGCGCAAACCATTATTAATCTGGGTACGGGTCCCTTGTCTGCCACGTCCGATCACATTGTCCTGGATCCGTTTTGCGGCACAGGCGTTGTCTTGCAAGAAGCGCTCCTGATGGGCTACGGCGCATATGGTTCCGATATCGAGCCGCGCATGATTGACTACAGCCAGAGGAACCTGGAATGGCTCACCACAACCCATGGCACCGCCGGCGACCCCACCCTGGAGGTCGGCGATGCCACCACACATGCATGGCAACGCCCCTTCTCTGTTGTAGCTGGCGAGTCCTACCTGGGCCGTGCCATAAAACAATGGCCCACTGCCGACAAACTCCACGAAATAGTCGGTACTTGCAATGTCATTATTACTAAATTCCTCGAAAACCTGGCCAAACAGATTCCTAGTGGCACACGCTGCTGCATTGCCGTTACGGCATGGCAGTCGCCCGACGGCCGCATTTTACACCTTCCGATGCTTGACCGCCTCGAGGATTTAGGGTACAATCGAGTGAGATTTTCTGGAGCAAGCGACAAAGAGATGGTGTACCGCCGTCCTGACCAATTGGTCGCCCGCGAGCTCCTCGTAATAACAAGGAAGTAAATCAAACCATATGTCACACGTAAAAGCAGGCGGAACAGCCAAGAATATCAACGACAGCCCCGGAAAGCGCCTCGGCGTTAAAGTTTACGGTGGCCAAAAAGTACGCACCGGTCAGGTAATCGTACGTCAGGTCGGCATGACCAAGCGCGCCGGCAAGGGTGCGACCGTTAGCCGCAACTACACCCTACACGCCGAAAAAGACGGTGTTGTAACCTACAAGACCCGCAAAGTTCGCCGTTTCACCGGCAAAACCGTTCGCCGCGTCGAAGTTACCGTCGAATAAAACGCAGAGTTTCCTTGTTATTAAATAACCTTCGTTCTCGAGGGTTATTTCTTTTCAGGCTGCCCGCCTCCTACTGGCCGTCGATTTCGCCTGGAGGAATAATCGTGCCCGTCGAACCTATTCGTATTCCGTCTTTCTCTTACGTCTAGTCGGACTTATAGTAGCCCATTGCTGCTCTTCGCGCGTTTGGTCACCCTGGGTGGCATCCCCATCCTCTTCGACACGGAATATTTCATCTGCCTGTAAGCCCCTGTCGGCCGCTTCTGCAGCGGCAGCGCCACCAAGCTGATTCGAGACAGGTTTTTGTTCGGTGCTAGCTGCCTGCTGAGATCCAGGAATTGCCGCGCCACGGCTCACAACAGGCTTGACGCCATAGGTCGCACCATCGAATGAATCATCCTGGGACGTTTCCCCGCTAAGAGGAGTCCAAGTCTCATTGCGCTGCCAGGGCGCTAACTCTTCATCGCCGGGCTGAGTATCTGTAGGTGTGACCCTGGTTTCCGCAGTAGTGCCGGGCGTCGAATCGCGACGGCTGGAAGCCCGGGCTAGACCCAGTCTCGGATCTTCATAATCGTCGCTATAATCATCACTGGCTTCTGCCGCAGTTCGCCTACGATCGCCGGTTGGATATCCCCATGGTTGTTGTTGGGTCGCTTGTTGAGCCCGGAATTCCTTGGTCGCGCCTTTTTGGGGGCCAAAACCGCCTACTGGGGGTTGGTTATAATCGAATGCGCCCTGAGACGGAGCTTGATCTCCAAAATTTTGAGGAGCAGGAGCATAGTTCCTTGGGGTGTTTGATGCATTTTGCGGAGCCATGTTGGCCGCGTTAGGCCGTTGGCCATGTCCGCCCTGAACTGTTCGCATTTTCTTTGTGACCTCATGACGGTTGATCGCTGCCCTTTGCTCGCGCGAGGCGGGTACAGGTCTACTCTCGGTTATCGGGAAACCCGAAGGCGTCGTGCCTCGCTCAATCCGAGTTATAACTATTGGGTCGCCCAAAGCATCTCTGATAAAATTAAAGCCCGGCGTGTTCTCTCCCCCACTTTGCTGAGGTGGCACGGCTTCCGCCATACCCACCCGGCCGACATGCTCTGCGATGCGCTCCGTGTGCGGACTATCATTATAGGGCGCTTCTTTGCCGTGACGAACATAGTGAATACCATCTGTTACAAATGTTTCATAGCCACCCATATTGTGAGGTTGATTAGGGTGACCATGTGATGGATAGTTATAAGGGTTGGGCTGGTTCATAATAATTATTGATTACTCATTTATACATTAGCACTTTAATGCACTTCAGTCAAGTTTATGCGAAGACATAACGACTCATAGAAGTGCATATATGTAGGCAGCATTCTAAAGGACTTATTAAAAGCGCCGCTTAAACGGCGCCACAGCGAACTAATATACCGGTCCAACCTGCCGATTAGCTGGGGATTCTAGGCAACGCCTAGGTGTTTTTTGATACGGTCAATGACTTCAGTAATAACAACTTGTGATTTAACAAGGTAGTCGTCTACGCCTAACGCTTCAGCCCGCTTTTTGTCGCTGTCCTGGCTAAGCGCAGTCAACATAACAACCTTCAGATTAGCCGTTTCCGGGGTGTTACGCAAAATGTCGAGTACATCAAAACCACCGATCTTAGGCATCATAACATCCAAAAGCACTAAGTCGGGCTTAAAACTAACGGCCGCAGCCAGTGCGTCTTCGCCATTCGCAACGCGGTGAATCTCGAAGCCCTCAGCCTCGAGTCGCACCATATATACACTGGCAAGCGCATCATCGTCCTCAACAAAAAGAATTCTTTTCGGGTGGAGTGGTGGCTGGGCAGTTGTTGTATCCATAAGTCCTAAGCTACGCTATTCCCCGACCTATGGCAATAGGCTTTTGATAAAACCGTCGAACATCGGGTGCGGCTTATTTGGCCGCGACTTGAATTCGGGGTGGAATTGACTCGCGACAAAAAATGGATGGTCGATGCCCTCGATCATTTCAACCAAGTTACCGTCAGGGGACAAACCGGCGGGACGAACACCCCACGCCTCATATTGGTCACGGTAATCGTTGCTACATTCGTAGCGGTGGCGGTGGCGTTCGGTAATCTCAGCCTGGCCGTACAGCTTGGCGATCAAACTATCCGGAGCAAGAACACAAGGATAGTCACCCAGACGCATTGTACCGCCCGTGTTTTCTTTGCCGTGCTGGTCAGTCATAGTATTAATGACGACATTTTTACCGTTTGGATCGACTTCGGCAGTAGTTGCATCCGCCACACCATGATTGCGGGCCGCTGCGATAACTCCCATCTGTAGCCCCAAACAAATACCTAAGTATGGGAGACGGTTGGCTAACGCATGCTGGGCAGCGCAAATCTTCCCTTCTATACCACGCGAACCGAATCCACCAGGAACAACGATACCGTCCACTTCTTTCAGTGCAGCTTCTGCATCTGCCTGCGATTCAAGTTTTTCAGCGTCGATCCAGGTAATGGCGATGCCGGTATTGTTGGCCCAGGCCGCCGAGCGCAACGCTTCAAAAACAGACATATACGTATCCAGATTGTCCAAATATTTGGCAACCACGCCGACACGCACCTTTTTGTCCTGGGGCGTTACGGCACGAGCTACCAGTTCACGCCATTCACTAAAGTCTGGCTGCTGCACGTCCTCTTCTAGGCCAAGCCGTTTGCAAATAACAGATGTAAGCCCAGAGTCTTCTAGAGTGAGCGGCACTTGGTAAATAGTAGGCGCATTAGGCAGTAGTGCGATCGCCTCTTCGCCTACACCACAAAATAAAGCCAGCTTGCGTTTAATACCCTCGGCCGTGGGCTGTTCGGTACGAGCCACCAAGATATCGGGGGCAATGCCCATGCCGCGCAGATCACGCACTGCATTTTGGGCAGGTTTAGTCTTAACTTCATTGCTCGCACCCAGATACGGCATATATACGACATGCACGTACAAACAATCTTCGAGTCCAACACGAAGACCAAACTCACGAATTGCTTCCAAAAAGCTCTGACTCTCTAGATCACCGACCGTTCCGCCGATCTCTATGATATGTACATCAAAACCTTCTGCAGCAGCACGAATGTAATCTTGGATGACAGCCATAACATGCGGCACAATCTGAACCGACTGCCCTTCGTATTTGCCTGCCCGTTCGTCTTCGATAACCTTTAATAAAACGCGACCCGACATCAGCGAACTCGCTTGTGTCAGTTCTTGGTCCAAAAACCGTTCATAATGACCCAAATCAAGGTCTGTTTCCGCCCCGTCCTTCGTCACAAAACACTCGCCGTGCTCACGAGGATTAAGCGTACCGGCATCTACATTGAGATACGGGTCACATTTTTGGATGTTGACGCTTAGTCCGCGGGCTTTGAGTGTATTGGCGATCGAGGCGGCGGTGATACCCTTTCCTAAACCAGAAAGCACACCACCAGTTACAAAAATATACTTTGTAGGCCTTGCCACCTTACACCTCTTTTACTCACTTTACGCACTATAGTAACCTACAATGCTTTTAATCGCAAGGAAAGATTTAGGGAAGCCTCTTTTGGCGTCTAAGGAGCAATACCAGCCATAGGAGCGGCAAAATCACCCGGCCAGATATTCTCACCTCATAAGGCGACCTCCGCCATACCCACTCCACCGAAACGTGGACTCACACCTTTACTTGCGCAAAAACTCGAGCGCTGCTTCTTTTTGCGGGTCTCTGTTGTTTTTGTAATCGTCGTCGGTCATCTTAATTTCTTTGTCCGGATTAATACCTTTTTTGTCGATATTTTGGCCATTTGGACGATGCCATTTAGCGACCGTTATCTTGATCTCACTTCCGCCAGGAAGCGGGTAAATCTCCTGGACGCTTCCCTTTCCATAGCTCTTCTGGCCATATAAAGTCGCCACGTTATTGTCGCGCAGCGCGCCAGCTACAATCTCGGAGGCGCTGGCACTGCCTTCATTGATGAGTACAACGGTCGGCATGCCGGCAAATACAGGATCACTAGAAAGCTCGGAAACATGACTCTTGGTCACGATTCCACCACGTCGTTCCTGCACAATAGTTTTGCCATTTGGAACCCACATTTCAGATATTTTGATAGAGCTATCCAGCCGACCGCCGGGATTATCGCGCAGGTCAAGCAATATCTTGGTCGCACCCTTGGCCTTCACCTCCGAAGCTGCAGTACTCATGAGGCTGTATGTGTCTGGGCTGAACTGGCTGATCGATATAAGACCAATATTACCGTCGACAACCTCCCATTTAACACTGGGGATTTTAATGTCGTCACGGACAATCTTGAGGGTAATGTCTTCGGACTTAGCACGGACAATACGAAGCTTGACTTCAGTGTCTTTGGGTCCGCGTATCTTGCTGACCGCCTCTTCGATATTCATATCTACCGTCGATTCGTCGTTGATGGACGCAATAATATCTTGCGATCGTAAGCCCGCCTTGTCGGCCGGAAAACCATTGATTGGCGATACAACGATCAAGTTATTGTTGTCGTCTTTGCCGAGCTCTGCGCCAATGCCCGTAAATGAACCTGTCAGTTGTTCTTCAAACTTTTGGGCGGCCTCTTTGCCAAAATACTGCGTATATGGGTCGCCAGCGGCTGCGGCCAGGCCTTTCTTCATACCGTCCATCAATTTCGTTTCATCTAGCTTGCCGTCGTAATGACTACGGATAAGGTCGTAAGTGCGCTCGACAGATGAGTAATCCAGGTCTTCAGATAGCTTTCTATTACTTTCCTGGACGGTCGCACCAAACATGACTGTACCGTTGCCAACACCGAGACCAAATAGAAAAATCAGTGCCGCGCCACCGGTTAGGGCGACTGTTTTTAATATACCTTTAGTTTTTGAACCGCCATCAGCAGCATCCTGTTCCGTACGCATTACGCTTCCCTCTTGCTTCCCATGTTATATCGTTGTCGTTCATTATACCGAAAAAGATGGCCCCTCGAAAGGTTTTCGAGGGGCCAAATAAGCGGCATATGGAGCTAACATTCAGTCAGTTAGTATTTGCGCCACTGAGTCGAGAATTCACCATTTAAATTGGCATTGTACTGGGCCACGTAAATCTTGTCGGCTTCAACCTCCAGAACGTACATGGCATGGCCCCACGCACCGGAGGTACTAATGGCCACATCGCCAGGTTGCGGTACGCGCGAAACCTCGATGCCGTTGCGGTTTGCGGCAGCAACCCAGTCTTTGGCATTACCATAATAGCGTGGTGCACTGCGGCCGGAAGCTTCTACTGCCCAGGCAGCATATGAGACACATTGGCGCGTACAGTATCCCCACTTGTCGGGCCCGTCGTTGTCCACGCAGCCTGGAGCGGTACTCATGCTAAACCCGGCATTGGCATAGGGGTATGCCTGAAGGTTGAAGTTTTGAGCATTACCACTAAAGCGCAGGAAATAGTAGCCGCCATCGGTGGTGTTATTGGCACGACGCTGAGCGGCAATCAATGACTCAATTTTGGCTTGGTTATCTTTGGTCTTCTGGTTGTATTCACTTTGTTGCGATTGATTGTAACTCAGCATGTGGGCCTGTTCGGAGCGGGCGTTCGCCAACACGGCACGCTGGGCTTGCTGTTCGGCCAATAAGCGCTCGACTTGGATCTTTTGCTCTTTTAGCTGATTTTGCAGGTCGTTTATATGTTGCAATGTGGCCTGGATCTTGTTTTTGACAGCGGTTTGATACTCTTCTTTGTCAACAAAATCACTCAAATTTTTGCTGGTAGCCAACATTTCGATAGTAGTAATCTTGCTCTCCACGTACGATACGCGGATGCTTTCACCCAAAATGCTACGCTGACGAGCCAGTTCGGCTTCGTTGGCGACTATGGTAGCCTGGATTTCGTTCTGCTTGGCGGTGTTTTCATTAATCTGGCCTTGGACGCTATTAATCTGGCCCTGCAAACGGGTGATGGCGTCCTGGTAGCTGACCGCCTGATCCTGCAACTGCGCAACAGCACTGCGATTATTGGCGTTTTGCTGCTGCAGCTGACGGATTTGATCGGTGATAGAGTCCGCCGTTACGCGCGGCACAATGCTCATACCCACTGTCAAAATTGCCGAGGCCACCAAAAATGTGATAGTTGTTGCACGGTTTTTGACTAATTTTTTCAAGGATAGTTTTTTCATTTTTATTTTATTATCTTGTACTTTAAACATTAGCATATCCCCCATGTTTTCGCAAGATTACGCCCAAACCAGAAAGTATCCCGTGAGAGGGACTGGGCGTACAAGCCCAGCGAGACAAGACAAGATCCAATGGCAGGCGAGTGAGTCCCGAACGCGGGATACTTTCTGGTTTGGCCATTCTTCTAGGAGGCGTTGAAAAAGCTCGCCGGATATGACGAGCTTTTTCGGTATTATTTAAAAATGTGCGATTTACTTCTTGGTTTTAAACTTGAGATACCGCCGGGTCGCTACAATTGAAGAGGCGGCTCCTATAAGTATACCAACTCCCAATTGCATAAGCAAAAAGTGCCAGAAATTGTCGCGGAAGTACGTTGCTGCATAGCCGATATCCAAAAGACCCAGAGACGTCGCCTCCAGCGATGACCGCCAGAGCGCAAACATCGAGTGCAGCAGCAGAATCGAAATAATCGCGGCTAGCGCACCATAAATAATACTTTCCACCACAAACGGCCCGCGAATATACGACGTACTCGCGCCCAGCAGCCGCATAATTGTCAGCTCATCGCGCCGGTTGAATATCGCCATTTGAATCGTGTTAAAGATAATGAGTACCGTCACCACTGCAAACACTGCAACGGCAATAATCCCCGCCCGCTCCAGTATGTTCGCCGAATGCGTAATCTTGTCGATCGCCTCTTTGCGATTGTCAGAATACGAGGTCTCGTCTGACTGCAACGCCACAATGTCATCCTTAGAAAGGAACGTTTTTATTTCGGCCAACTTATTCAAATCTCGGGGTTTTATCAGGATAGTTGCCGGCAATGGATTGTCGGTCTGCGAAACGGCAGCTAGCAACTCCGGGTTGCCCGCATTGTCCGCAACGTACTTTTTGAGCGCATCTTCTTTAGAAATAAATTTTACGCGCTCAACATTGGGGAGCTTCTGAATGTCGGCAACGAGCTTGTTTCGTTGCGCTTCCCCCACTTCGTCCTTCAGGTATACGGATATGTCGATCTTGTCAGTAATCGTCTCGATGGTGTTACTAAATGTAGCGTTCGCAATAAGCGAAAACAACACGATCGAAAGTGTCACAACCATCACCGCCATTGCCGCGATCGCCAGCCAGGCGTTGCGCACAAAGTTAATCGCCCCCGTACTAATAATGCGGGATAATGTTACAAATTTACGCTTCATGCGTTATATGCCGCCTTTGCCCGGTCGCTCACGATCTGGCCATGTTCGATGGTAACGACCCGGCGTTTTAGCTTATTTACCACTTCTTGGTTGTGCGTTGTCAGCAAAACAGTCGTTCCGTAGCGGTTGATCTTTTCTAGGACGGCGATCACATCCCAAGCGTGCTTGGGATCGAGGTTACCGGTCGGCTCATCGGCAATCAGAATCTTGGGTTGGCGCACAATCGCGCGTGCAATCGCTACCCGCTGACGTTCACCACCTGATAGTTCCATAGGCATGCGCTTTTCTTTACCCTTTAAATTCACGATATCCAAAACTTTGGGCACAGTGTGCCGGATTTCGCGGTTGCCCATGCCCACAATCTCCAGAGCAAAGGCCACATTCTCAAAAACAGTACGATTGGGCAGCAATTTAAAATCCTGAAAAACCACACCGATTTTGCGGCGCAGCAGCGGAATATCTCTGTCTTTCAGTTTGTCATAGTCAATGCCGCCGACAATAATTTTGCCACTGGTTTGGCGTTCCTCACGCGTTAACAATTTCAACAGCGTGGACTTGCCTGCACCGCTCTGCCCCACTACAATCACAAATTCTTTCGGCTCAACATGCAGGCTAACACGATCGAGTGCCGGTGTCGCGATGCGACCATATTTCTTTGTTACCCTATCCAGCAAAATCATCCTTGGTATTGTACCATAAGCATTTCAGACTTTGTTTATTATACCCGGCATACATCCCGCAAGTTCCCTAAAAAGAGAAAACTGCCGGTTTTATCCGGCAGTTAACGCATATGACTAGTGTGATCAGTTCCTGAGCACGTTATTCGCTCTTCAGCGTGAATGTGCGTAAGGTTGATCTTCTACTTTTATTGGTTCGGGCAACATGATCGTTGGTTTTAGTTGCATTACTGAACTAATAAAAGTTACGTTTATTTTTGTCATATTTGTTTTGTTTCTCCTGTTTATTTTTTAACAGTACCTACATAATAGCATAAGCTTTATATTATGTCAATAAGATGATCGTAACTATTTAGGCTACGTGGGCGACATTTACCTCTAGATAAGCTTCGATAAGCGCATTAAGATCGCCGTCGAGCACACCTTCGGTGTCGCTCGTTTCATACCGCGTACGCAGATCCTTAACTTGTTTATAAGGATGCAAAACATAACTACGGATCTGATTACCCCACTCTGCCGATTGGTTCGGACCTTTTAGTTCCCCGACCTTCTCTTTATGCTGCTCCATTTGCAACCGAATCAGCCGCGAGCGCAAAATAGTCAATGCCATCTCTTTGTTTTGCAATTGGCTGCGCTCATTTTGAATAGCGACACTAATGCCGGTGGGAATATGCGTCACCCGGACCGCAGAGTCAGTAGTATTAACCGACTGTCCGCCATGCCCGCCAGCACGGTACACATCAATGCGCAAGTCTTTTTCGTCTATAGATAATACGTCAGGCTGATCTATTTTTGGCATTATATCTACTTTAGCAAAGCTGGTTTGCCGCAGATTATCAGAATTAAAAGGACTCAGGCGCACCAAACGGTGTACGCCGTGCTCGCCCTTTAATTTGCCGTAGGCAAAGTTGCCGGAAATTTCGATCGTTACGCTTTTAATGCCCGCTTCATCACCTACCGACTCATCTATAGTAGTCACTTTATAGTCATTCTTTTCGGCCCACCGAATATACATGCGCAGCAGCATACCCGCCCAATCCTGGGCATCCGTGCCGCCTGCTCCAGCGTAGATGGCCAGAATCGCATCGTGGTCGTCGTACGGCCCCGCCAGCTTGAGTTGATCTTTGAGACTCGCAAAACGCTGCTCCAGCAACGCAGCCTGAGTCGAAAGCTCTTTTACAAGCGTCTCGTCGCCAAGACCAGCGAGCTCGGTTGCTTCATATATATCTTTTTGCAGTTGCAGCCAAGGCTCTAGTCGTGTTTTGAGGCGGGCTTCTTCCTTGCTGACCCCTTGTGCGGCCGCACTGTCAGACCAAAAATCAGGTTCAAGTATTTGAGCTTGCAACTGACCTAGCCTACCCTGCAAATCATCAAGCTCAAGCGTCGTCCAAGCACCCTGCAGCGCCTGCTGAAGCTGGTGGAGGGTTTTTTGTATTTGATCCATCTCATATAGTATACAACTTTCAGAAATTTAGGCGACAAATATACTTGCATAAATCGCACAATTGTGCTAATGTATGATCATGAACACATTAGCATCAATCTCACCCGACCAGCACCGACCCTTGCACCCTGCTGATCAGCAAGCCGCACCGCTCAACACTACTGAGCAGGACGCATTCAACCAAATTACCGAAAACTTCAGCACCCCTGTTGAGAATACGCCTATTGCGCCACAACTTGGCGAATTCGCTCCTGTAGCCGACCCAGATATGCGTGGCCTGAGCGCACGACTTGGCACTGCCGTTAATCGCGCCAAGCTAGGCGTAAGCGCCCTTGGCGAGAAGCTGCGCCGTGAAAAGTCTGCTAATAATGCCAATCCTGAACGAAGCACGAAAATGCGTAAGGCTCTCGTAGCCGGTGCCGTAGCAGTTGTCGCCACCGTTTACCTCGGCGGAAAGGCCTACGCAGGCACTAAAGGTATCGAGGCCAGCTCAATGGATGACCTTATGCAACCCGACATGCTTGGTGGTGGCCACGCAGCCGGTGAAAGTATTGAAGCATTTAGTGGCAACCACGCTCCAAGTGGTGCCCACACCCAAAGCGGCCTTGAAGGCTTTACACCATGGGAAGCTGCTCCAACTGATGATACGGTCGGTACCCCAAAGCCTACTCCTACCCCCGGCACGCATTTCCCGATCAGTATCTCTCCGTTTGAAACAGAACAGCCAGCTAATCCCAATACTCAGACCCCGCCAGTTACCCCAAGCACACCCGTGAACCCAAACAACAACATCAATGTTCAGGTTCCTAAAGACCCTAGCGCAGTTCTTGGCAAAACCTGGGAAATGCCTCACTACAATGGACCAGAAGACGCACTTGGCACCAAGATGGAAGGCTACCTAAAGAATGCCTTCGAAGCCAACAACATCGACCCCAAGACCATGACTCCTGCCGAGAAGCAGGCCGTTATTGACGCGTTCATCAAAGAAAACAACATCACAGACACTCACAACATGCACACCGGCACCTACAAATCAGAAGCAACCGGCAACAAGATTACCGAAGTTATCAAAGAACATCTTACCAAAGAAGCCGAAGCCAAAAAGACCGCCGCAGAAAAGGCAGCCCAGGCAGCGGCAGAACTCGCCAAGACCAATGTTACCCCCGAAGAAGCTACTAAGCTCGGCCTGGATGTTACCAAGCTCCCTAAAGAGCTCAACTTGAACGTCAACGTTAAGCATGGTGATGGCTTATACAACATCCTTGACCGTCAGGAAGGCGCAGTCAAACTTACACCCGAACAACAGCAAGAGGTTGTACAACTTCTTAATAGCGACAAGGTGCGCACCTCCCTAGTCAAATTTGCTCCTGAATCATTCTATGACTACGAGTATCCTGCCGACTATTCAGATAAAAATCTGGCTGGTACACACGAACTTCGCTTGAAGTACAATGATGGTCACTTACTGACTGCCGAGAAGCAGAAGTTAGTGGATGCCATGTACAAGCATATCATCGAAGAAATGGAAAAAGACCAGAAGAAAGGTACAGGATCTACGGCTACAACAACCACTCCTCCGGCTACAACACCAAGTACACCAAATAGCACCCCGGCTACGCCAACCAAGCCGAGTACTCCATCGAGTACTCCGGTCACGCCCAGCAGCACACCTAAGCCGTCTACGCCACCATCTTCTACAACGCCTAGCCCTTCAGTTTCTCTACCCCTTCCCACCAGAGGAGCCTAATGACAGTAGGCCGTTCTAGGAATACGTCAAGTAAAAAGAGCCGCATAATGCGGCTCTTTTTACTTGACGTATTCGCGGGCTATTTCTCTTTATTTTCCCAGAGCGGGGATATTTGAGAATGTAGGCTGTCGGCATAGGCTTTTTCGCAGTTGCTGAGCACGCCGATTCCCCAGGTTGCGTCCTGAAACATGGCGCGGGAGATGTCGACAATGGCGGGCTTGGTTACAGCTTTGATGCGCTTGGGTACCTGATAGTAGTCTTCAATTACCTCATCGAAGAAATAGCGTCCGCTGTAGCCAGCCGCGGTACCGCTGACCGTCTGTGCGCTGCGTTGAAATCGTCCGAGGCTGTAGGCCTTTGCCGCTTCAATGTCCTCTGCTGCAATTTCGCCGCGGAAGACTTTTTCGAGTTCGGATATCATGATATCAAAGAGTGCTGGAGCATTCTTTTGTGAAACTTGCGCGCCGAACCACCAATTGCTTGCTAGTTTGGTCTGGCCAAAACCGGAGCTCATGCTGTAGACCAGGCCACGTTCGCGGGCTGTGCCCAGGATTTTTGAATACAGGGTTTCGGTGAGCATGGTATTGACTAGGCCGAGCGCGTCGGTTTCGTCGTCTTCGATGCGGCGGTCCATAAAGCTATCGACATAGAAATAAACGTTTTTGACTGTCTTGTTACGGATAAAGAGCGGTTTGTCGAGCGTTTTTGGGCGCTCATTTGGCAGTGCTAAGCGGCCGGTCCCCTTTGGCAACGCAAAGGCTTCGAGCGTTTCGACGATAGCTTCATGGCGCTTGGGTGTAATATTGCCTGCAATAATAAAGCGCATGTTGCGAGTGGTGTGCGTGTGTTTGTAGTGTTCGCGGACGTCATTTAGTTTGACGTTTTTCATGAGCTTGAGGCGCTGTTGGTCGGTCTTTGACATAAAGCCATATTCTTTGCGTAGCGCGAGACTGAGGTGACGGAAGTGGTTGTTGGAGCGTGCGGTGAGCTCTTCGTGGACGTTACCGTATTCAGCGTCGAATTCGTCCTGCAGGAACAGTGGCTTGGCAATGGCTAGCATCATGAGGTCAAGAATGCGATCCCACTCAAAGTCGGCGCATTCGGCTTCGTAGGTGATGTCATACACCCCTGTTGAGGCATTACTATATGCACCGTTTTGTTCGATGGCGGCTTGGAAATCGCGGGCTTTTTTGAACTTTTCATTTGCTCCGAGCAGGATGTGCTCCATGAGGTGTGGTGTTTCCCACTTTTTCTCACTGACTAGATATTCGCCAGCCCGAAAATTGAGCTCGAAGCCCATAACCGTAGCATCGGGAATGTGAATCAGAAGGCCCTTGGCTCCGTTTTTGAGGGTAATTTCGATAACTGTGTGTTTCATGCTTTTGGTTCAGCGCCTCCTAAGGGCGGTCTATTTCTTTTTACGGCCTTTGGATTTGCGCTGGCGCTCCGCTTTGCGGGCTTTTTTGCGGTTTGTTGGCTGCAGTTTTTTGGGTTTGGCAGCCTGCTTGGCAGCAAAATCTGCCGCGGTAAATTCGTCGTCTGCTTCCGATATCTTGTCGATATTACTAACAGATGACCGCGCAGCGCGAGTCAGGTCGGTTTCGATTGGGTCGTCGAGGTCACTCGGGTCGATTGGTTCGGCATGGAAGAGTGCGCGCGTGATCTCATGACGCAAGGTGCTCTGCATTTCTTCGAAGAGGCGTTGACCTTGTTTGCGATATTCGACAAGTGGATCGCGCTGACCAACGCTCATCCAGTGAATGCCTTCGCGGAGGTGGTCCATGTTTTCGAGATGCTGCATCCAGAGGTTATCGAGGATTTGGAGATATAAATCGTGCTCGACACGTCGCATGATCTCGGGCGTGAAAGCGGATTCGCGACCCTGGTACAATTCTCTAGCCGCCGTTAATAACACTTTGCCGAATTTGTCGGCAGGCGTATCAAATAGACGGTCAAGTGTGGCTTCGTCGAACGGAAACGAATGGCGCACCAGATTTTCGAAGTCGTCGGTCATGAGTTTGGGCGAGTGCGTCAGCGCTTTTGCCTCTTCTTCGATGAAAATTTGGATGCGCTTGCTGATGTCTCCGCTTCTCAGAATCTCTTTGCGCATGGCATAGGTGGCACGGCGATGGCGGTTCATGACGTCGTCGTATTTAACGACGTTTTTGCGCTGGTCAAAGTGGAAGCCCTCGACTTTCTTTTGGGCGTTTTCGAGGCTCTTGGATATAAGGCGGTTTTCGATGGGCGTTTCGTCGTCGACGCTCAATTTTGCCATGAGGCCACCGATACGGTCACCGCCGAAGATGCGCATGAGGTCGTCTTCGGTACTTACAAAGAATTGCGTAACACCAGGGTCACCCTGGCGACCGGCACGACCACGGAGCTGGTTGTCGATGCGACGCGATTCGTGGCGTTCGCTGCCCAGTACAAATAGACCGCCGAGTTCTTTGACGCCTTCGCCAAGCACGATGTCCGTACCGCGGCCGGCGATGTTGGTGGCCAGAGTTACGGCGCCCTTCTCCCCTGCCTTGGCAACAATATTGGCCTCGCGTTCGTTATTTTTGGCGTTAAGGATTTGGTGCGGGATGTTTGCTTTCGTCAGCAAATGAGCGAGTAATTCGTTCTTTTCGATGGAAACAGTACCGATAAGTACGGGCTGACCCTTGGCATGCAACATGGCTACTTCATTGATGATAGCCTTAAATTTGCCGGCCTCACTCTTGTAAATACGGTCGCTGCGATCATCGCGGACGACTTTGCGATTGGCGGGCACCTCTACAACATCGAGCTTGTAGATCATATGGAACTCTTCGGCTTCGGTTAAAGCCGTACCAGTCATACCAGAGAGTTTGTCGTACAAGCGGAAGTAGTTCTGGAATGAAATAGTGGCCAGGGTCATGGATTCTTGCTGAACTTCGACGCCTTCTTTGGCTTCGATGGCCTGGTGCAAACCTTCGTTGTAGCGCCGCCCGGCCAGCAAACGACCGGTAAATTCGTCGACGATGACGATTTCGCCGTCATT
>CAZSZJ010000013.1:0-32898 GCA_964610985.1 uncultured Candidatus Saccharibacteria bacterium
ATTTAGCTTGGCCAAGCGGGCGCGTAAATATAACCTCGGCATTACTACGATCACACAGGACGTCGAGGACTTTATGGGGTCGCGTATGGGTCGCGCCGTGGTAGCCAACGCCTCAATGCAAATTCTGCTCAAACAATCGCCATCGGCGGTAGATGTATTATCGAACGTCTTTAAGTTAACCGAAGAGGAGCGAAAACGCCTGAGCCAGTTCCCGGTAGGGCAAGGGCTTTTCTTTGCCGGACCAAACCACGTACACATTCAGATTGTCGCTAGCCCAACTGAAACGGGACTTGTTACGACAACACCCGGACAGTTCCAGACGAGTGGAGGAAGACAGCAACAATTACAGCAATTCCAAGACTTGAGTCCGCTGCCAGGACAAGGCATAATAAACCTTAACGAACAGCAGAACGGGCAATAATCCTAGAGGGACAAATAGGCAATGGCTACAGGGACTGACGAAGATAGGGGATTAACCGAGGCCGAACAAGAGGAGCTCAAGGAGCTTAATAATGCTACCGGCGGTAACGCCCACGACCAGTACCAAGCGGAGCATGGTGACGATCCTAACCGCATCGGCAGCGGATACCGGCCTAGTAGCTCTGGAGGCAGTAGTACGGGTGATGGCAGTTCTAGCAGTGGCGATGACTCCGGTGGAAGTTCTAGATTTGGATGGCTCAAACGTCATAAAAAGGAAGTTGCCGCTGGCGGTGTGATCGGTGGTGCACTTATTACTGGTGCCGTTGGCATTATGAGCATCGGTTCAGGGCCGCTCAAATTTTTACATATCGCTCAGCTACTAACGTCAGCCGACTGGGCTTCGACAGAAGACCAGGATGACACGTCTGTTTTTCGCATCTATCGCACGGTCAAGCTGCTCAATAAGGGAACTCCCGAAAATACTCGCCTGAACGCACTCGGCAATAAGTTCGCCGATCGTTTTGAAGCACGTCTTAACTCTACTGGCATAAGTTCTGCATATACTAATATTTTCGGTCATTTCGACGGCTATGTCATAGACCGCTCCCATCCCGAATTTAGGGGCATGAATGATAACCAGCTGCGCGATCATTTAGAGAAAAAGTACGGTATACCCAAAGATGCGGTCATAAACGGGAGTAGCCTGAGTAGCAACCCCGAAGCGCGCGGAAAGGTTGTGATTAGTTCTCAAAAATTGGGTTATTTTAAGAGTCAGAGGTTCGTAAGAGGCAAGCTCAATCAGGCCGGGATGGGAAAGTTGTCAAGCGCAGTCGGCACAAGAGTGCTAAAGGTTCGGACCGGTGCGACACTACATCCCTTAAAGAAGCTTGACCAAAAGATCCTGCGTGGCGTAGAAAATGCCTTTAACAAAGCCATGCGCGAGCGGCGCAATAAACTACTACGCAAAGGCACCAATACGATCACCACCGAGAGTAAACCTGGTGGCGAGACCGAAGAAGAAAAACGTGCACGCGCAGCAAACGCCGACGCAAACGCAAGATCGGCCAATGAGATTCTAGAAGAGGGCAAAACTGCCGGACAAGCCGCAGCTGATGGCAATAGAAATGCCTTATCTGCGTTTCGCAGTAGTTTGACTGCAAAGATAACCCTTGGTGGTGCAGCCCTTACGACCGTTCCTTGTCTGCTGCGATCTATGGATGACGAGGCAGGGGAAATAGAGCGACAAAAACTTATTTTGCCCATGCAAAGGGATGCAGTAGCAACTATTGCCATGGGCGAACAGGAAAAGAGCGGCCATGATTTTGACACTCGCCAGTTTGCATTCTATGACAAGCTGCTTGCCGGAACAGACAGCAGTGGCAAAAAAACATCTTTCAGTGACGCACAAGCGATCAAAGCCGCCGACGGTCAACCCGATAAAGGCTACCCGCCGTCCGTGACGCTCCAAAACATCGGCAACGGAACGCCATTCTCCTTCCTGAATGAACCGCCATTCGACGCACCGCTTGATGTGGCCTGTAGCGCTGCTGTGGCAGGACTGGTGCTTGTCATCGCGTTTGTCGGCGGCCCGGTATCGACCGCCGTCAGCACAGCCATAGGACTTGCACTGGTGCCCAAGATAATAGAGGCGGGAGGCGCATGGCTCTCCGACGACCCGGCCGACGTCATCAACGCCGTCGGTGCGGATAGAGGCAACATAATGCGCTTTGGTTCACGCCTCGCGGCCGGAGACCAAGCACTTGCAGGCGGCGGCCGGGCGCTCAATGAGAGCGAAGAAAAAGAACTTATCAACATTAGTAGTGTCTCTCAACGTCAAGAGTTCTCCGAAAAGAGCCTTGCGTACCGCCTATTTAGTCCCTACGATTACCGCACCCCCATATCCCGGCTGATTGACCGTTATGGTAATTACAGCGCCTCCAGCAACTTAAGCGACGTCTTTAGCAATATCGCCAATATTGGTAGCGTCATCACCAATAATCTCGGTAACTTATTGTCGGGCCGCACGTATGCAGCCACCGACACCTATTACAAATTCCCATTCCCCAAGGTAGCATTTAGCGTCCAGGAAATGAATGACACCAGATTCCAAAACCCAGTCGAAGTAGGCCGGGCCGCCGCCAGACTGTTCGACAGTCCAAGCGGCAAACCTTTTATCGACCGTATGAGTAGTTGTAACGCGGTTACCATTGGCAAGGACAGCGAGGGCAGATGGAACGCCACAAGCACTGTCGACAAAACACCTACGATGAAGGCCATAAAGGTTCCTGAATGCGGGGACAAGAGCTACGAATGGCTGCTCACACGCTTCTTCGTTAAATACACGCTCAACATGAACTCTATGACGTGCCTCGGGGGCGACAATGAATCATGCCAGTATGTAGGATTTTCAAACGGTTAGGGCGGGAACAAACATGAAGATGCCATCAAGCAAAAATATATTTAAATCCTGTAAAGCATGGAGCATGCGTTTGACCACAGCCAGCATGATCGCAGTCATTTTGGCGTGTGGCATTAACCCTGCCAATGCCGGAGCGCTTTCGAAAGAGCAGTCAACTTTGTTTGATAAGTATCATATTCTTCGTTTTGACTGGAGTGATTCAGAGTGTGGCGGCATAAGCGCAGGGACTGCAGCAGGTAGTGTGGTAAGCGGTCCTGGTGTGTGGAAGAGCAATGAACAACCTCCCTATATCCTGGAAGCATTTGCCATTGAGACCCTCAAAGCCGTAGCAGCAAAACGCGGCGTACCAGCATCTGCTACTGTAACCGAGCAACACGTGCAAGGGCTCGTCGCCTTCATGTTTGGTGAGGGAGGAGACATCAACAACACGAGCAGTATCTTTAACCCGCTCAACACGGGCCTCAACGCACCGGAACTTATCGACGGGGCCGCGCGCGGCGACGGCGTGCAGGCGTTTAAATCATTTGACGCCGGCGTCGAGGCAACGGCGCGGACGATTGTGGGTAGCTTTCAAAGCCGTCTGGCAGACACCCTTATCAATCCGGCGTCTACCGGAGAGCAATTCCTGGAAGCACTCGCGTTTTGGAACAGGTATAACGGCAACCATCCCTGGGCCGAAGCGTCACGCGGCCGAGAAGGGGCATACTATCAGGAGCGGCTTAGCTTACTCGCGCAGGTCCGTGCAAAGTATGCCGACATTGCAGGACTCGTGATCGGCACCCCGGCACTAGAACAGCAATCAAGAATAACTGAAAAATCAAAACTCGTGTACGGCAAAACCGCCGACAGTACCAAATCGTTCGGTGGGGCGGCAGGAGCGGCGGCAAATACTGGCTGTGCGGGGGGCAATGTGGTTGCGGGATGCAATCCGCCGACAGCGGGCACATCCCCGGCACAGCTTTTGGTGACTACCGCGCTATGCTTTGCATGGGACACCAAAGGCGGCCACGTCATAACACCCGCCATGAAGATTGAAAATGGATGCGGCGACAAATGTGACGGCGGTGCGTCGATAGCAAAACCCGTCTATGTAACTGCGCAGCGAACTTTTAACAAATATACTACTACTAATCCGTTCAGTGACTGTGGGGTGTTTACGGCAACCGTCATTCATGCGTCTGGCGTAGATAGCGAATACACGAAGCGTCGTACTACAGATCAGCGTGACTACGCCCTTCGGAACCCCAATAAATGGAAAGCAATTCCTAATGTCACGAATACCGGACAAATCCAGCCGGGAACCATCTTGATTAGCGATGGGCATACCTACATCTACACCGGCCCTTACACCAGCAAAACCAATGGCAAAACCTATAATGCTGCCCAGGCGTCCCTCGCCGATACGACCCCAGGCACCGCACCCGAAGCTCAAAACTTCTGGACCGAGGGCGGCTACACAGGTTTTGAGTTTATCGGCACACCCACCGGTACAGCGTCACCAATTATTGGCGGCAATAACGGGGCCATATAGCATAGTAGCGAAAGGAAGACCAAAGAATGGAATCAAAGCAACGAACAAAAGTCATCTTGATCGTAACGGCCTGTCTTATCCTGATCGGACTTATTTACTTTATCGTGGCAGCGATAGTTAACGGGCGCGAACAGATTGTTGTCGATTCAGTCCCTAAAGACCTAACACTCAAGATGGACGGCAAAAAGGTAAAAAGCGTGGGGGCGATTGGCGTACAACCCGGAACCTACACCTTTGAGGGGTCACGTACCGGTTTTGCAACCAAAAAAGTGACCGTAACGGTCAAGGCAGGTGAAACCAAAAACGTCACCATGTTTCTGAATCCAAACAGCAAAACGGGCGAAGATTGGCTGAGCGACGAAAAGAACACTGATCAGATCGTAAAACGCGAAGCCGAGAAAGGGCGTGAGCATAATGAAGCCGCCCAAAAAGCCATCCAGAGCAATGGCCTTATCACCGAGCTACCGTACATTGGTCCTGGTTTTAGCTGGCGCATAGACTACGGAGCCGCGCTTCCTGACGCCAAATTTCCTGATCAGCCGACCATTTATGTAAGCGGCAAAACCCAAGCCGACCGAGAATCAGCACTTACTTGGCTGCGCAGCGGCGGCTACAACCCCGACAATATGAATATCGTTCAACAGGACATGCCTAAAGACTAGCGTGCGTTTAGCCCAGCGCTATCTGATTGCCGCCCGTAAAGTACTGCGCCACAATATCAGCATCAGTAGTCGTAATAATGGTTTGGTATGGCCCGGCATATTCCGTTAGAGCACTACGCCGCGCCGCATCGAGTTCGCTAAATACATCGTCCAGAAGCAGGAGCGGACGCATACCCCGCGTTTCTTTGAGTAATTGCAGCTCCATAATTTTGAGGGTCAGTACCAGAGTGCGCGTTTCACCGCGGGAGGCGCTTTCTTGCATGGGGTGGCCATCAATAAAAAACTGCAGATCGTCACGGTGCGGGCCGTAGGCCGTAAAGCCGCGGAGCACGTCGAGTTCGGTGCTCGACTCCAGTTTATGCAGGAGCTGGGATTCGTAGTGTTCGATAGCAAAGCGGGAATGATACAGTAGCTCAACCTGGTTGCTGCGAGCAGCTAAGTGCGCATAGAGTTCGGGTGTTCGGTCGCCAAATCGGGTCACCAGCTCGGCACGTTTTTTGGCAATCTGGCCCCCGAGTTCACTCAGTCGCACATTCCACACAAAAAGCTGCTCGCGCAGGTCCCGGGGGTTCTTTTTGAGCAGGGCATTGCGCTGCGATAGCACCCGTTTGTAATGCCGGCGAACCGCGCCAAATCCAGCGTCAGTCTGCTCGATGAGATCATCCAAAAAAGTACGGCGCAGGTCGGGTGAACCGCTCAGCAACAGCAAATGATTGGGTTCAAACAGTACTATGGGCAGCGCACGAGCAGGATGCATACGCGTCAGTACCTGGCCCTCTATTTCGAATGTCTTGCTAAAGCTTGGCTCAGTCTGTAGTTTTATAATGCGCGCGCCGCCGTCAGGCATGCCCGCATCCAGCCGTGCCCAAGACGTACCGAATTGCACCAGCTCGGCATCTTTTACCCGGTACGAATGCCCGCGGGCAACCACCATCAAGGCTTCAAGCAAATTAGTTTTGCCACTGGCGTTTGGACCCGAAACTATATTCACACCTTCGCCTAGCTCAAAAAAGGCGTCCGTATAGGAGCGAAAATGCTGCAGCCGAATATCACTTATCATAGTTATGTATTGTAGCCGAGATCTAAGATTTGAGCGGCATAATCAGGTGCAGGTAATCGTCTTCTTTAGGGTCTCTCAAGACCACTGGCTCGAGTTTGCCATTAAATAAGAACGCCACTTCTTCGCCACTGAGCGCATGCAGGGCGTCTAATACGTAACGGGAATTGAGTGTAATAACACCCGTGCCAACGACTTTGGCATCGGCCTTCGCCGTGTTTTCTCCGAGCTGCGACGCGACCGAACGAATACTCACGCTCTGTGTGGCCTCGTCAACATGAATGGTAATACTGCCAGCGCTTTCGCGGGCAAAGAGACTGGAAACTTTGGTTACATTCAAGAGGTCAGCGCGCTTGAGTGTGGCGGTGGTTTCAAAACTTGCTGGCACGAGTTTGCGGTAGTCAGGATATTTACCCTCAATCAGACGGGCAACCAGCTCAACATCGCCCGTCTGAAAGAGAACTTGCTGGTCGTCGCTCGTAATGGTGACATCGCCTTCATGGTCGCTCACAATGCGGAGCAGGTCCTGCATCGCCGAAACGGGCACGAGCAGTTCGATCTGCTCGGCATTGTCACCAAGTTGTTTTTCGGCCAGACGATAGCTGTCAGTGGCGGCCATATACAGCCTGCCATCGTTGGTGTGAACCAAGATGCCGGTCAATACTGGGCGTGCTTCGTCGTTTGAGGCGGCCATTACGACCTGTTGCAAACTTTTCTTGAGGATCTGGCCATTAACGGTCCAGGACTTGCCACCATCAATGGCTGGCATAACCGGAAATTCGTCGGCAGACACGCCATTTATTGTCGACTGATATTGTTCGGTAGCAATATGCAATTTGTGTTCGTCCAGATTGATGTTTATGACGTCAGACGGCAAACTACCCACAAAATCCTGCATCAGACGCGCGGGGACGGTGATTGAACCTTCTTCGGCCACCTTTGCTCCAATGTAATGAGTAATGGCGATATCGAGGTTGGTTGCAGCAATACTCAAACGACCGTTCACTGTCTTTATGAGCACGTTGGCAAGCACGGGTAGGGTACCACGGGTATTGGCTACTCGGGCAACGGTCGAGAGCGCTTTGTTTAGGTTTTCCTGGGTAACCTGTAGCTTCATATTATTACTCCTAAATTATTCTTTCTTAAGTAATTGTCTTTATTATAGGTGGTGTGGAAAGCGTGGATAAGGTTTGGCGTAACGGATGAAAATAGGTCGTTTTAGCAGTGGATAAGGAGGGGTGTCTTGGTGTGGAAGGTTTTAGGGAAAAGTGGTGGTTTAGCACAGGGTGTCCGGTTGCCGCATTCCAGCATGAGTACAAAATGTGTGCAGGTCCACGGCTTTTTAGCACCGTTTGCACTGGCAATGCACAGGTTTTACACATGCAAACGTTCCTTGATTTGGTTGATGGCGGCACGAAGGTCGGCGTCGATATGTGATTCTTTTTCGATCTTTTCGACGGAATGAATGGCGGTGGTGTGGTCCTTGCGGCCCAGCTCACGGGCAATTTTAGGAAAGCTGAGGTGCAGCTCGCTGCGCAGCATATACATAGCAACCTGGCGGGGGACGACAATATCTTTGTCGCGCTTTGGTCCAAGGATATCCTCGACGGCGATCTGAAAATGCCGGGCGGTGCGTTCAATGATTTGTTTGGCACTGATGTGTTTTGGTCGGGTTTGGTGGCTGCCAAGAAGGCTAGTGGCGATGTTCATGTCTGGGTCAAGGCCGCGCATTTCACAAAAAGCCAGCAACTGATTGAGCGCGCCTTCAAGTTCGCGGATGTTGGTTTGTACATTGGTGGCGAGATATTCGGTTACGTCGTGGGCCAGTTGCACATTGTGGTTACCGGCTTTTGTCTGCAAAATGGCACAGCGGGTTTCAAAGTCTGGCGTCTGCATATCGATACTCATCCCCCAGACAAACCGGGAGCGTAAACGTTCTTCGAGTGTTGGGATGTCGCGAGGTGGTTTGTCACTGCTGATAATAATCTGCTTGTTGGACTGATGCAGGGCATTAAAGGTATGGAAGAATTCCTCTTGAATTTTTTCTTTGCCGGCGATGAACTGGATATCGTCGATTATGAGCACATCGGCGCTGCGATAAAAATCGGCAAAGTCGGTGTTCTTTTTGAACCGCACGGCATCGACGAACTCTTGCAGGAACTGCTCGCTGGACACGTATACTACACGGGCGTTTTGGTTTTGCTGCAAAACGGCATTGCCGACGGCTTGAATAAGGTGTGTTTTGCCAATACCCACGCCACCATACAAAAAGAGCGGATTGTATTTGGACCCAGGCTGCGTGGCTATAGCCTGGCAGGCAGCGTAGGCCAGTTCGTTGCCAGAACCGACAATGAAGGTTTCAAAGGTATAGCGTTCATTAAGGCCGGGGCGATAGTCGCGGGATAGCGTATTGGCGGGTGTTTTGCCAGGCGAATCAAGTAGCCGTTCGCCCCCGCCGCGGGAAGGGGTCAGTATAATTGTCTCTTCATCGGCTGTTGGTTTTGCTGCCGATGAATGGATCTTATATTCAACGCGAATACCAGCAGCGCCGTTCTTTTCGAGCGTGTCAGCGATCAGCGTATTATATTTGCGTTCCAGTTGTTGCTTTATGAATACATTTGGTACGCCAATAATGAGGCTGTCGTTGTCTTGGCGGAGCAGCGTCGTATTTTTGAACCAAGTAACAAAGTTACCTCTAGAAATGGAGAGTTCGATCTCTCCTAAAACTGCTTGCCACAAGCCATTATGCATTGGCTTACTACCCTCACTTTTCTTCACTACTCGACTTGGTCGTCTACGAGTCAATATACGCTATAGCTGCCGACTTTTCCACATAGTTTGTATTGATTACAATGAAATCTTGCCAAACATTCGATTTTAAGGGTTAAGTTATGCACAGATCTTTGCCCTCTCTTGAAAACTGTGGAAAATACTTGGCTAATCGTGGAAAACTTGCTAGACTTAGTGGGTTAAACATTGTTATTTTCACCCAAAATAGCAATATATAAAGGACTGCATTCCGATTAGGTCCAAGCAGGGATACTTTTTTATTTGTCTCCCGGGCCCGGAATGCGATAAAGTGTAGGTAATATGCCAAAACGAACGTTCCAACCCAAAAAGCGCCACCGCGCCAAAGTGCACGGCTTTTTTGCACGCATGAAAGACCGCGCTGGCCGCGCCGTACTGCGTCGCCGCCGCAACAAGGGTCGCACCTTGTTGACTCGCTAAATGTAAATCTGCCGTCAACCGGCCAAAATAACGGAGACCGTCCGAAAGCCTATGATCGACAAAACACACCGATTTCAGGGACTGGGTAGTCTCCGTTTTGTGTATCAAAAAGGCCAAACGATCCGCGGACCGCTCTGCGCTCTTAAATTTGCCTTAAATAATCGGCGCGTAACATACCGTGCTGCAGTAGTGGTGAGCCGCAAGGTCCACAAATCCGCCGTAGTACGCAATCGCATTCGCCGTCGACTATACGAAGTGATTCGGGAGCTCGATCCAGAGATAAAAGGAGCTTACGACCTCGTTTTTATGGTGTATAGTGAACAGCTGGCGGAATTGCCTATTACCGAGTTGCGGACCGCCGTACGCGAAAAATTAGAAAAAGCCCACATTTTGGGCGGCGTTTCAGGATCATAGCCGCCGCCCATGATATAGTAGGAACTAAAGGAGAACTTGTACCTAGATGTTTACGACGCTCATTGTTCAGCCAATTTTTAACTTATTGGTGTTTATCTACGCACTATTGCCCGGCCATAACTTCGGTCTCGCCATTGTGCTGTTTACGGTTGTTATTCGTTTGCTTATGTGGCCATTGGTCAAAAAGCAGCTGCACCAGGTAAAGCTAATGCGCAAAGTCCAACCGGAACTTAAAAAGATCAAAAAAGCCGCTGCCGGCGACAAGCGCAAAGAATCACTCCTCATGATGGAACTATATAAAGAGCGGGGAATCAGCCCGTTCGGACAGATTGGCGTTATTCTGCTGCAGATTCCTATTTTGTTTGGCCTGTATTCGGGTCTTCAGCGCGTTCTAAAGGATCCGCACGAAATGATTTCGTTCGCGTATCCGTTTTTGCAAGACTTTAGCTGGCTCAAGCAACTAGGCAGCAGTATCGAATTGTTTGACCACACATTCCTGAAGGTTATCGATATTACGCGTCCGGCTCTAGGAAGTACTGGCGTATATTGGCCGGCGCTGCTATTGGTGGCTGCCAGTGCTACGGCACAGTTCCTCCAGAGCAAGCAGCTGACGCCTCAGGACAAAGATGCCCGCAATTTGCGCACTATTTTGCGTGATGCTAAACAGGGAAAGCAAGCCGACCAATCGGAGGTAAACTCCGCTATGGGGCGCAGTACACTGTATCTGATGCCCGCATTGGTATTTATTTTTACCGTGCAACTGGCTTCGGCGCTCAGTCTCTACTGGCTGGTAAGTGGTATCGTTGCCTATATCCAGCAAAGACGCGTGCTCCGCGAAGACGTTGACGACATGGATGCGGTTGCAAGCAAGACCGGTAAATCGGGCAAGACCACCGTTACTGTTTCTAGCTCCCAGCGAGAGAAAAAAGCAACTCCAGCCGAGATTATCGACGAAAAGCCTAAAAAGGCAAGCAACAAGAAAGCAGCGCGCAAAAAACGGAGGAAGTGATGGAAGAAGCCATTCAGTTTGCCAAGAAATACCTAGAAGACCTGTTATCATTCTTTGGACTCAATACTGAAGTACATGCATCCAATGAAGACGATGTCATCGAATTGGAAGTGCCGTCCACGCATCTGAATGGTTTTTTGATCGGCCAGCGTGGCGAAAACATGCGCTCCATGCAGTTTTTGGTGAGTAACGCTCTCAAAAACAAGGGCTTTGAATACACCCGCGTAAATGTAGATATCGCCGACTATAAGAAACAGCGAGCCGAGCGCTTGAGCGGCCAAGCCGAAGAATGGGTTAAAAAGGTCAAAGAAACGGGTAAGCCTATGGACCTCAAACCTATGAGTGCCGTAGATCGTCGTACTATCCATCGCCTTGCTCAGGAATATGGCCTCACGAGCGAATCCGTTGGCGAAGGCCGAGACCGGCACATTGTCCTGAAGAAAGTCGCCGAAGACGAAGCGTAGCCCCATACGTCTATGGGGCCAATGGCACTATGAAATATCGCGAGCGCATTATCAACGGCGGCGAAACAAAGTCGTCGCTCTTTAGTGATGATAAGAAGTTATTCACGGTATATTGCATATACGTCCTTTCTAAAACAGCAAAATAAAAAGCCCTCGCCAAGGCGAGAGCTGTGTAGCTGCTAACAACGATTATATCACATTATTTTTTTGCGCCGATAATCACCTACTCTGTAGTATCGATGAGGCTTTTATAGACATCAAGCGTTTGGACGGCCATACGCTGCCAGGAGAACTTTTTGAGTTGAGCTGAGCCATTTGCGATGAGTGTTTCACGCAGTTTTTTGTCGGTTAAAATGTCATTAATTTTATCGGCCATGTCGCGCGGGTTTTCGGGGTTAAAATAGTGGGCGGCAGGGCCGTAGACTTCGGGCAGGCAGGTGGCGTTGCTGGATGCGACTGGAGCGCCATGGGCCATTGCCTCCATGGCTCCCAGCCCGAACCCTTCGCTGAGCGATGGAAAGGCGTATACGCAGGTATGCTCATACAGCCATTTGAGTTCTTCGTCGGGGATAAAACCGGTGAATATGATTCGGTCTCGCAATGGATGATCGGCTAGGCTTTTTTCGAGTTCCTGATAGTGGATTTCTTTTTTGCCGACGAGTACCAGTTTGAGTTTTGGGTGTTTTTTGTGCAGCAAGGTGAATGCTTGTACAAGCGCTAACACGTTTTTGTGCGGAAAAGCATTGCCGACATACAAGATAAATTCATCTTTGGCGGTAATATGCTTGGGCTGAATAGCAGCGGTTTCGAGTGGTGGTTCGCTTGATTCATAGGTGACGACGAGCTTGTTTTTGACGGATGGCTGGTAGTTTGCCAGATCGGCAGCCACATAATTAGTTGGTACGATGATCTTCTCTGACTTCCAATGACTCCAGATAAATAAGAAGCGGTAGAGCTTCATTTTGAGCCAGTACACAACTGGGTTGGCCGCGCCGCGGCGCACAAAATGGAACATGGTCAGATCGTGCGTTGTGGTTACGATATTACCGAAATATAACAGGGGTTGTTGAGTCATGGTGAAGTGTACGAGGTCAGGTCTGAGACTATGTAATTGCCGCGTAAAACCGATTTGCTGCAAAGGGTTGAACGAAAATTGTGCATAGGGGCAGGGGAGGGCAGTAAAATTCGCGGCGTGCGGTTGCCAGTCATCTTCGGGACGCAATAAGACGGTATAGCGGTGGTAGGTGTCGATGTTTTGCAGATGCTCCAGTAGGCGGTCGGTGTACCGGCCTGTGGTCGTAGGGCGAATACGGGCGTCGATGACAATGTGTTTCTTGGCAGACATACTGGCTCTCATTATACTGTAAGTTGATGCAACTTCTGCGACGTATTCCTTTGATAGCCAGCCAAATACTATTGGTCTATATGCCGTTTCATATCTTTTTGTCACAGTGGATCAGTATGTATACGGGGGGGCTTGACCTCTGGAAGATAGGGAAAGACGTGCTCCTGATCGGAGTAGTAGTGTTCACAATTTGTTTGGTTTTGGTGCAGGGGAAAGCAAACAAAATCTTTAGGACGCTGTTGGGTTTTGCAGCTGCATATGGTGTTATGCATTTGGTTCTATGGGCCTTTAATCCAGATATTTATGGCCGGAGCGCCATGATTGGTACGGTCTATAATATGCGGCTACCTCTGTTTCTCATCTTGGGATACGGATCGGTGCTGCTGATGCCTAAGTTCGTCTTTAGTTCGCTTATTAAATTGGCGTTGGCCCTGAGTACGGTTGTCGCCGTTTTGGGCATTATCCAGTATTTCCTACCCCCCGATCTACTGACGCATTTTGGATATAGCGTTGAACGTGGTGCTCGTCCGTCGTTTATTATTGATACTAACGATGGTTTGATCCGTATCATGTCTACCCTGCGCGAACCGAATGTCCTTGGGGCTTATCTGCTTTTGCCGATAACTGGGATAGTGACTCTGTTATGCAGCACGAGACAAGAGAAAAATCGGCGGATTTTGCTTGGCGGGCTGCTCGGCGTTCATATGCTTGCCTTGGCTTTGACTTTTTCGCGCAGCGCATGGCTGGCAACGGCGGTATCAGTCGCGGTGGCCGTCCTGTGGCAGTTCCGTGCTGTCGTAGGTGTTTACTCAAAGCGGTGGTGGCTGCCGCTGGCAGGCTCGGGCATTGTGCTTATCGCTGGGTTTTTCTTTTTGCAAAAAATGACCGTCTTTCAGCAGTACATCCTGCACTCCAACCCAACCGAAGAAACGAACGACCTGGATTCAAACGACTATCATCTATTATATGTGCAGCAAGGGCTTGAAGGTATTGCTGAAAGGCCGCTGGGCCACGGTCCGGGCACAGCGGGCCTGGCTTCGATTTCGAACCCGAGGGGTGGCCAGCTGACCGAGAACTATTACGTTCAAATTGGATACGAAGTGGGCGCTATTGGCCTGGCACTTTTTGTGGCGTTTAACGTATGGCTGTATATGCGGCTATGGCGGCGGCAGGACGTTTTTGGGCTAGTACTGTGCGCAAGCTTTATAGGCTATTTTGTCGTCAATATGCTGTTACACACCTGGAGTAATGAGGCGGTGGCGGCACAGTGGTGGCTGTTGGCCGGCATGGCTCTTTCGTCTGGCAAGACTGGCGCTGCTAGCGGCCGATAAATTGATGCCAGCGGGAGCGCAAGGTGCGGAGTTTGTGGGCATTTGGCGGTAAGTCATGCACGAAAACACTCCACAGATATTCATTAGAAACCTTTCGTCGTTTTTGAATGCGGCGGCGTTCGATAAGTTTTTTAGGAAATTTAAGCCAAAAAATTAAAACGCCCTTTAGTGCGGCACCGGCGCGTTTGCTCGCCAGAGCCTTGATAAAAAAGATGGTGTAAGCCAGTAAAAAGCGTGGCAAAACGCGGTGTAGTATCCCCAGCGGCAAGTCTTTGACCACCACAAAGGGCAGATTTTTCATGTATTGTTTGGTGGTGAATGGATTTGCGCCGCGGTCGCCTTCTTTGGCCTTTCCCAGGCGGGCAGCTGTTTTGCCCTGCGCATGGTAGACAAAAGACTCGGGAACAAAAGCCACCTTCCAACCTGCTAGCTGAGCGCGAAAACTGAGATCAATATCTTCGTAATAGGCAAAGAAGTCCTGATCGAAAACGCCAATTTCTTTGAGCATAGAGATACGATACAAACTGGCGCCGCCGGAGGCACCAAAAATGTCGCGGTCTTCGTTGTAACGGTCGGTGGCGGGCTCATCGCGGCCGCGAGGGAACGGGATTCCCCAAATGGTGTATTGGTCGGCTGTGCTGTCGATTGTTTTTCCGTCGGAATGCAGGATGCAGCAGGCTGCCGCGCCGTATTTCGGATTGTTTTTTAGAAAAGCAACCAAGTGTTTGAGCCAGTCTTTGTCGGCCACAGCGTCGTTGTTGAACGGTGCGGCGAATTCGGCGTTTTCTTTGATGGCGAGTTCTAGGCCAGGATTAGTGCCGCCAGTATAGCCGTAATTTCTGTCCAGGTAAATGCTGCGTACGCGCGAGTCCTTCGCCTGATGTTTTTCAATAATCTGACGTGAATCATCGGTAGATCCGTTGTCGACGACAACCAAGGTGAAGTCGCGGTAACTCTGCGCTAACACCGACTCAATGCTCGCGGCGAGGTCTTCAGCCCCATTAAAAGTAGGGATGATAACGAAAATAGACTTTTGCATACCTTCAATGTAACCTATAATTATTGACTAGTATATGACTTTTAAAAATATTTTGAACAAAAAGAACCGCGCTTTATTGCGCGAGCTAGTAGTAACTGACTTCAAGCTGCGTTACCAGGGGTCAGTGCTGGGCTATTTGTGGTCACTTTTAAAGCCCCTGTTCTTATTTGCGATTTTATATACGGTATTCGGGCATTTTCTACGCTTTGGTGATGCGGTTGAACATTTTCCGATCTATCTATTGCTTGGAATTGTACTGTGGGGATTTTTTGCCGAAGCTACGTCGCAAGGTCTGTCGGCAATTGTAGCCAGGGGTGATCTTATCCGTAAAGTTAACTTCCCCAAGTACGTTATTGTTATATCGGGAACCATCTCGGCACTGATTAACCTGGTTCTCAATCTGTTTGTCGTATTAATTTTTATGCTGATCAATCAAGTTGACCTGCGGCCAGCCGCGCTGCTCTTCCCCTTGATTGCTTTGGAATTGTACGCACTTGCTTTGGCAGCGGCGTTCTTTTTGTCGGCGGCTTTCGTTAAGTACCGCGACGTGAGTCATTTATGGGAAGTTGGTATGCAGGCGCTCTTTTATGCGACGCCGGTTATTTATCCGTTGAGTATGGTTATCAAGCAGAGCAAAACGGCAGCAGAAATCTTGATGCTGAACCCAGTAGCGCAGATAATCCAGGACGCACGTTATACACTTATTACACCCCAAACTACGACGCTGTATGACCTCATTGGCAACGGTTGGCTTCGGGCGGTGCCCTTTGCTTTGGTGGCACTCTGTGTTTTGCTGGCCATCGTGTACTTTAGAAAAAACTCAAAGCAGTTTGCCGAGGATATTTAAATGAGTGATGTAGAAAACGCCGTCGTTGTTTCGAATGTTAGTAAAAGTTTTAAACTGCCCCACACTCGCCACACCGGCCTAAAGCAGGTATTTGTTAATTTTTATAAGCGCCGCCGCGGTTACGAAAAACAGCTGGTTTTGGACGGCATCTCGTTCGAGATAAAAAAAGGTGAGTTTTTTGGGATTGTCGGACGTAACGGCAGTGGCAAGAGTACCCTGCTCAAACTGTTGGCAGGCATTTATGAGCCAAACAAAGGCAAAACCGTGGTTAACGGCAGCTTGACGCCTTTTATCGAACTAGGCGTTGGTTTTAATCCGGAACTTACGGGCCGCGAGAACGTTTTTCTGAACGGTGCGCTGCTTGGTTTTAACCGCAAAGAAATGCAAGCTATGTACGGCGACATTGTCGAATTTGCGGAACTCGAACGTTTTATGGATCAAAAACTCAAGAACTATTCTTCGGGTATGCAGGTGCGGCTGGCTTTTTCTATCGCTATTCGCGCCCGCAGCGATATTCTGCTGATCGACGAAGTGCTGGCCGTCGGCGACGCTATTTTTCAGCATAAATGCTTTGCTTATTTTAAAGAGTTAAAAAAGCGTAAGCAGACGGTCATTTTCGTTAGCCACGATTCGGGTATATTGCAGGAATATTGCGATGCGGGTATTTTGCTGGAAAAAGGTAAGATTGTAAGCCGCGGCAAAATTTCCAAAATCGTGAAAGATT
Organism: uncultured Candidatus Saccharibacteria bacterium; assembly: GCA_964610985.1. Lineage (GTDB taxonomy): Bacteria > Patescibacteriota > Saccharimonadia > Saccharimonadales > UBA4665 > JARIHD01. The sequence goes on from CAZSZJ010000013.1 coordinate 16,491, forward strand.
ATACCGACATTTTGAATGAACATGAGGCCGCTCAAGATGATGCTGCCGACGAAAAGAAAGCCTCTAAGAAAGAAGATAAAAATACACGCTGGGGGCGCGGTGATGTTCTGGTGGCCCGCGGCGAAGCCTTGAACTCGGCCAAGACCCAACAACGCATGTTTACCGACAAGGATGATTCAATTGTGTTGCGCGTGGAATATAAGGCAGTAAAAGAGACCGAAAAGCCGGTGTACGGCATAACAGTCCTGGACGCTTCGGGACAGCGCGTTTTTGACTCAAATACCATGTGGCTGCGCGTGCCTACGACATCACTGAATGTCGATGAAAAGGTTACCGTTGAATGGAAGCTTCCTAATGTGTTAAACACAGGCGATTACACCGTAGCACCAGCCGTCGCCGACGAATACGGTAGCATTATCTATGACTGGCGCGAAGACGTTATTACATTTAAAGTCCGCAAGGCCCTGCATAGTTCGACACACATAAATGTAGACCACAAGATAACTGTCGCGCCCGTTTCAAAAGGTGTAAAATAAGATGATAAATAGAGGGATTTAGAGAGTGAAGCAAGTAACCGACAAAACATTAGCCGATACTGGCGAGCGAATGATTCCCGCATACCACAAATCCCACATGGTGTACGGCGAACACGTCGTGCGCTACGAGGCCGCGACCGAACTGGTTAAAGGAAAGGTCGTACTGGACATTGCTTCGGGGTCGGGCTATGGATCTGCTTTCTTGGGTGAGTCTGCCAAGCGAGTGTACGGCGTTGATGTCGACAAGGACGCCATTGCCTACGCCAAAAAGAACTATGCCTCTACTAACGTCGAATTTATTTTGGGTGACGGAACCAAGATTCCGCTGGAAGACAACGCCGTTGATATCGTCGTAAGTTTTGAGACCATTGAGCATATCGAGGACTACGAAACGTTTATGCGCGAAGTGAAGCGTGTCCTAAAAGATGACGGATTGCTGATTCTGTCGACGCCCAATGACGTGGAATTCCCGGAAACGAATCATTTTCACATTCATGAGTTCGAGCAAAAAGAGCTGGAAAAATTGGTTGCCAAGTATTTTAAACACACCAAATCATACTTTCAGGGAACCTGGCTGTACAATGCCCTGCTGGACGAAAAGATGTTTACGGCCGAATGGGAATCGTCTGTCCGCACTATGCAAACCGCGCCAGCAGACCTCAAAAAATGCATTTATTTTTACATGCTCTGCGCTAACCGTAAGCTAACTGATGACGAGACGGTCAAGCCGCTTGCCGCTATCTCTGAGCATTGGAGTGCTCGTCGGATTCAGGAATACGAGCAATCTATTCGTAAGCACATTGAAGACCAGGGTGAAATTATGAAGCATCATGAAAACACTCTTAGTCAAAAAGACGTCGAAATTGAATCATTGCAAAAACAGTTGAAAGAGGCGCGGGATAGTTTGCGGCAAGCTCAGAATCTGGGCAGCAAACTGTACAGCAAAGCCACTCATCTGAAAAATAAGCTACGGCACAAATAATAAATAGAGGACGGATATCCGTCCTCTATTTACGTTTTCCGGTCATGCCGCACGGGCCCAGGACAGGTTGCTATTTGAGCGATTCGATCTTTTCCAGATAGTTGTGCTCGGCGTATTCGCCAACAATCCGCTGTGATTCTGCTCCCATTTGCTGCAAGGCTTTGTCTGAAGTCGTCTTTTTGTTAAGAACTTTTTCCAAAACTTCGGCAAATTGACGGATGTCTTTGTGGTCAATGAAGTAGCCATTCTTTCCTTCGCGCAGTTGTTCTTCCCTACCGGCAGAGTCGTTGCGCAGGACGACGTGACCCATAAACATACCCTCGGCGACATACAGGCCGAACGTTTCATTAAGAGAAGGGCAGATAACTACGTTGCTTTTGGAGGTGAGCTTTAAAGCTTCGGAGCGCGGCATCGATTCAAAGAAATTAATGCGTTTGCCGAGGATAGAGGTGCCAATCCAGCGTATTTGCTGCGATATGTAATCGTTAGCCATTGGTAGGAGATTTAGAGTGAATGAACGGTAGTCCTGCGGTCGTTTTTCGTAAAACCGCAGCATAAAGTCCTGAAAGGCGGCCAGGGCGATAAGCTGGCCTTTGCGGCCATCGGTCGGTGTTCCTGAAATAAAGAAGTTTAATTCGCGGTAATCGCTGACGGGCCGCGGACCGGTCAGCTCCCTCGGGACGTCCACCAAAAGTGGGACCGCTTGCACGCGGGACGTACGGAGAATTTTGATGTAATCTTCTTTGGTGCGCTTGGACGGTGTGACGAGCGTAAGTTTTTGGGCATCGGCAAGTTTTTTAATACGGCCCAGATTGCGCTTTTGCAGGAAGTGTTGACTGATTACTGGGATCTGATCCTTGTCTTCATGAATAAACCAATAGGCGTGTGCCAATTTGCCGCTTTGCAGCGCCCGAAGGACGTGGTCGATGTAGTTGTCGTAGACGGCAATGGTATTAACGAGGACAAAATCGTTTTTGCGCAGATTTAGTTGCAAGCCAATCATCCGCTGCCCGAAAGCTGCTGCCGATTTGTCGACTTTTACGCCCATTTCGCGCAGATCACGGAGTTGCGATGAGTCAACGTGCGGTGCGACAACCAGAACATTTTTTGGACCGTACTTGGCCGCGTATTCGCGAATAATCTGCATGAGAACAACGGGTGCGCCAGTGTGGTTAATGGGGTGGGAAATAAAGACGTAACGTTTTTGACTGCCTGCGAGCCTTGACTGGATCTGGTGTTTTGCGATTGTCTGAGCCATCTGAGCAGAGCGGCGCAGGCCCTTACGGCGAGCATATGACAATACACGAATGGGCAATTTCGCTATGCGCTTAATCTTGTGAATTCTGTCGTTCGGAGCGGCCACAGCGGTAGTCGGGCTGATTTCGCCTGGTGTCTTGACGTTGATTCGTTCGCGGTAGCTTTTTTCTTCTTGGTATGGCGATTCGCCCGCCGCGATAAGCTCGGCGATTGGTTTGGTCAACGCCTCCCAGTAATAAGTCTTTTTGAGGTCGATAATGCGTCCGCGAATAGTTTTGAGTACGGCAGGATCTTTTTGGGCGTTCTTAAGGTTCTGGATAATTTCCTGAGAGGATAATTCATTAAGACGCAAGGCCGCACCGGCGCGAATAAGATCTTCACTGAGGGGGTCGCCGCCGTTAGTAAGGATAGCCAGTTCGCCCCAAACAAAATCCATGACGCGGGTGCGCCACGAAAAGCCATTTTCTTCTCCAGGCTGATTAAGGCTAACGACGATATCGGCATGTTTGAACCAGTTGATTCGTTTGTTAAAATCGACCCAGTCAACAAAGAATACAGTTTTGTTGACGAGCTTGTGTTTTTCGGCAAAGGCCAGAGTTTTGTCGTATTGTTTTTGGAAGTCGGGGTTTGGATTGAACGGATTTTTGCCGCCGACAATAACAAACTTGAACGACGGGTCTTTGCTGAGTTCTAGAATGGCCGCCAGTAGTTCTTCTACGCGGAACCAGGGATACAGACCGCCAAACCACAGCGCGACGAAGTCGCCTTTGTTGCCAATACCCAGCTCTTTTTTGTAAGGATTGAATTCTGATTCCGCTGCGACACTATGAATGCCAAATGGCGCGATAATAATGCGATCTTGGCGGTAGGAACGAGGATTGATGACTCCCAGACTGGCCAGAACGCCGATGTACAGTGTTTTTTGGGCTTCATTGGCACATAAAAAATAGTCACCGCGACGCAAAACGCGGTTAAACCTTTGTATGTCTTCCATGTAGTGACGGTACTCGTGGTCGATGTCCTGTGATTCGCGGGCAGAAACCTCGACGTAAATCGGAACGTAAGCATCAAGAATCAACTGTACAGAGTCGCTAATATTGTCGGCAATAAAGGTAGAATCGCTGCCCATGCAATAGCTGACGATGACAGCATCGTAGGTGTTCATGAGATCGATAAGGGCTTGATCTTGCCCCCAGTTCGTTAGGTGAACGCCCTCATGTTCCTGAATTCCCTGAGGAAACGAATTGTTGATAGCTATAGTGACGCGTATGCCATTGGCTTTCAGTCCATCTGCGAGTCCCCATGCGCGCATGCCACCGCCTTCGACTGTTTGATATTGCGGCGTGGGCACCGGGCCGTAGCTAATAATTAAACAAGATTTTATAGTTTTTTCAAATTTCATATAGAGCAATTATATCAAGGCTACGGGATAAATAGAAGCGCGCTACCACCTTTAAAAGGTCATTTGGTTAGAGGTATTGTGCGAACTCCAGCTACCAAAACCATCGTTCCATACATGGAATTCAATACGTCCGGTGGCGGTTTGCTGCTTGCCCACCAGAACACCCTGATCGGCGCCCCTACCCCGGAAGTTGCCAAAAACAATGCCAAACTGGTTCATGTTGACCAACGGTTGATTTGAGACATAGTGACCTTGCCAGGACCATTGCCCCGGGTTCCATACATGGAATTCAATACGTCCGGTGGCGGTGTTGCCAACGCCAACCGCGATCGCTTCGTCGGCTCCGTCACCGTTCATATCGGCGAACCTGATGTTCATATTCGCAGGATCGATAACTGGGAGATTGGTGATGATATGCGACTGCCATGATTGTAGGCCGTCGTTCCAAAGATGTAATTCTACCATTCCGCTTGATGTATTACGGTAGCCAATAGCAATTGGTTCGTCCTTGCCGTCACCATTCAGATCGCCAAAGTCAAAGGCAATACTATTCGGATCGACGACTGGCAAGTTGGATATGCCATGAACAATCCAGCTGCGCATGTCATAGTTCCATACATGGAATTCAACCTTGCCGCTGCCGGTGTTGCGGAAGCAGACGAGTACTGGTTCGTCCTTGCCGTCACCGCTTAAATCGGCAAACTTAAGGGCGCAGTCGTTTGGTATGATAACTTTTTGATTAGAGGCGGTGTTTAGTTTCCAGGAGTTAAAGTTGTCTCCCCAGGTGTGCGATTCGATACACTGCGTGTTGGTTCCGGAATAGATGATTAGATCGCCGGAATCGACGTTCGGGTATATTTTGCGCATGGCTACGTCGGTAATAACGGGCAGGGCATTGTCGTAGGCGCAGGCCGATGTGACCGGCGAACCGAACCAGTCATAATAGAGTCGCCAGAAATTGCGGTTGCCGTAAGCGCTACAGCCGTCACCAGTGCCGTAGAGGTTGTTGAGCGCTGCGGGGTTAGGCTGATACGGCGTGTAATTGTAAAGACCTGCCGTGGAACTGCCCATAATATTGACGCCCGTACCACTACAGCCGGCATTTGGATTGTACTGAATATAGTTGGAGCGGCCAGCACGGTAGCCAAATAGCTGTGGTTTTTGGGCATAAACCTGGAACTGCCTGCCCGCCGAATATACTTGATTGAAGAACCCATAATATTGAGAATCACAAGCAGCAGTGTCGGGACAACCGTAGCCGGTCGCGGATCGGTATTGAATGGGCCATGGCCAGTCATCGGTTATGAGCGACTGTTCTTTTTGAAGCAATACAATTAAGACCATCGGGCTTATAGAACAAACATCAGCGACGTCTTTAATAATCTGTGCGGCCGATTTGTTGCCTCCCCCAAGCCCACGGCAATACTGATCTCCGGGTTTGTCCGGTGTGTCCTGGCGATAATCCTTTAGGCAGGTGAAGGGCGGACTAACGCCTTTGGACGCAGCATAGTCGCGCCGGGTAACGCTGCCGCGCATTTGATCGCCGTTTGTGTCGCAGACTGGAACCTTACTATTAAGGAAGTTTTGCACATCCCAGACGCCCATGCGATTGCTGTCAAAAAATATGGGGTCGTCAATAATGCGAGCGGCGTTAAAATCTGAACCATTTAATGCGCTTGTTGGCACCGGAAAAGCTGCCATAAGACCAACAACGGTGAAGAGGGTCGCTAAGAGAATGAGGCTAGATTTTTTGATAGTGCTTATGTTCATTACTATTGTATAGTAACATTTCTTGATTCAGATGTGCCACTGCCCTGTGATGAATTATATGAAAGAGTTGCGCTCCACGTGCCACTGGCGGGGAACTGATTGCGCTGTACCAGGATGGGCGTACAGGTGGTGTGGTCGGAATCCTTGAAACCTTGCGACGAGGCAGTGACTTTGCGTGAATTTTGCGTAAATGTGGCAGTACAGGTGCCGCCATCTTCGAAAATGCCGGTAACGTAGCCGCTGACCTCAACTGATTGACCCTCTTGACCAGCAAAGGTAATAAATGGCGTCTTTTTATTAGCAGACTCTGGTTGGGGTTGAGGGATTTGTGGCCCTTCTTTTTCCTGCTCCTGGCTTATTTTTTCCTTGTTTTGCTCGGCTTCTTTTTTATCTTCTACCGTGGGAGGATTTAAGTTAACGTCGTAACCGGTGGAGGTCTTTGTGTATTTTTGAGCGGGTTGTTTGGAATGCGACTGCCACCACCAAAAGCCACCGGCCAATAGAATGGCTAGTATAACGCTCGCTATGAGGATTGGTTTCTTTCTGGATTTTGGTTTTTTGTATCGTCTAACCATTACCACTATGATAATGCAAATGTTCGTCCCTGTCCACTTTGTGATTTAGCTGAAAAAAGTATTCAAAGCGGCCCGGAACGGGTATACTCATAAGGAAGTTTAAGTGAGGGGATGACTTTCTATGATGCCGGGTAAAAAGGACAAAAAGAAGAAAATGGACCACAAGGCTATCATGGCCCAGTTGGAGAAATTAACCAAGCGCATTGCCGATCAGCACGAGGGCGAAGCCCGCGACTACGCGTATCTGCAGCACACCTGGAACAAAGATATTCTGGAGCGTGCAATATCCTACATTCCTCCCGACACGGAAAAGATTATTGGCATCGGCTCCTTCCAAGGTGCATTGGAGATGTCTTTGTCGCCCTTCGTCGATAAGGTTGTTTGTGTTGACCACGAATCATTTTTGCCTGACTGGAAGCCCAAGAATGTTGAATTCATGCAGGCCAACATCGACTCCAATGACTGGGAATTGCCCGAAGACCAAGGTATGTACGGTGTAAGTTTTTGTATCGAAACGATCGAGCATTTGCTGTGGTCGCCGCTGCCTTTGCTGACATGGATGAAGACTTATTCGCACATTGCGGTTATTTCGACACCAGATGATGAAGAATGGCCCAAAATGCAAATCCGTCCTTGGACTCGCTACCAACACTTTAGCCACATTCCCGCTGCGGCACCAGGTGTTCAGGGCAACCCAATGCCCATGCACCACTGCAAGCAGTACAAACAAGCCGAGTTTATCGAAATGCTCGATTTTGTTGGCTTCCGCGTTTTGGAATTTTTCCGCGTGGGCGAAGGAAAGCACCAAATGTGTGCCATCGTACAACCTCGGCAATAAGCTGAGGGCGTTTATTTACGTAATCGAGAGAGCCTGGCAGAAAGCGCTTGCCAGGCTCCTTTTTTGTTGTCGGAACTTATGATGTAAAAGCCAAAGCCACAGCCTGCAATAATGATTAGCATGCCGCTGATTTGCACAATGTCCTGAAGATTAAGCCAACCGTCGACGCGGAAATTATAGCTGAATAATGCAAAGAAAATGAACTGGGCGACACTGACGATAAAGGCAGCCCAAAGCCACAGTCTGTTTTTAAGGGTAAACAAGAACCATACGCCAAGTCCCATCCATAGCACGACCGATGCTTCGGCAAAGTGCAGGGCGCCCATGCCTTTTGGCCAGCCAATAATGAGCGTACAAAGAACGACCGGAACCAAGGCCATGATTAAAAACGGCAGATTGCGGATTTGCTTAACAAGACCAAGGAAGAACGGAATCATTAAGCCGAAGCCAGCTGCGCCCGGCAGGTTAAATAAGGTGCCAGCCCAGAGGCGATTGGCCAGCTTTTGTCCGCCTTCGGAAAATAGCAATTGATAGGGGCTGAACAGATATAAAAGTGATTCCAGTTTGATAGCAATAATACGAAGGGGCGATGTATCGAAAAACTCTTTCATGATCGCATGTCTTTGACTGACCTGAGGAATGTCGTGCAACGAGAAAGGGTAGTAAATAAAGGTACTTGGTTTGTGATAAAGGAGCGCCGATGTCGCCAGCCATGGTATGGCCAGCAGAATGTTCGTACCTGCGAAAAAAGCGATGTCTTTGAGCCGCCGCCAATGCAGCAGCAATAAGACGCTTGACCCTATATAGAGCACTGCAAGGTCGTGTGCCAAATATGCCACGCCGCTAGCGACACCCGCCGCCAGCACGAACCGCAATCGTTTTTCATACAAGAGGAGCCATGAGAACACAATAAAGAATGCAACGAGGGATTTGGGCCACGTAAAGAAGCTGTTAAACAAGAAGTAGGCGCTAGGAATAATGAATAGAAGGGTTGTCTGGGCGGTTCGCCGGTTGAATAGCCGGGTCAACAAATAGAAGGCTGGCAAAACGAATAGGGAATTCATAATCTGGCCAATGATCTGGAATTTGGCGTAGGTGCTTCTTGGGTCGGTCTGCCCTACTCCCCATGTGTACCCGACAGGCGGCACGTCACCGAGAAGTGTGAAGAACTGCGCCGTAACACCACCCAATAGAGGAGTGCGCTGGAAAAAGTGCACACCCCATTCATCGATAAAGGAGTCCTTGGCCGGATCGGATCGGTTGAGAATAAACTGTGCTTGGCGGTAAGGAACGTAGTTGTCGTTCGCGACCGTGTGGGCGACGTTTAATACTTTAACTGAAAAGGCTTCGTAGTTATTATGGGCTACTGGTTGGGGATCGGGTATCATGACGCGCGTGCCGGAAAAATGCAACCCGATAAACATACAGGAAAAGAGCGACATTGCCACTAATACGAGCAGAGGAAACCGATACTGCGTGAGTTTTCTGTATAGACGCTGTCGGTAAAACGAGTAAAATCCAAAAGCAATTAGTAGCCAGGCCAAGGTATGTAGCCAATAATGAGGAGCGGCAAAGACGTAGCCGCCGATGCTCATGCCGGCCATAACAATAATACTGACGGCGTATGCGGCACATAGTTCTAGTGCTGGTTTGCCCTTGAAAAAGCCGCTTTTTCGTACCAGCGCGAAACCGGGCACGAGCAGAATTACATGTACGAACAGAAAGTAAAGTAGCGTCATTCTTACAAACTATTGTAGCATGCGGTTATAAGTAAAATATGAAATTTACCCGGCAAAATAACTGCCATCCAAAAAGCCGTAAAGCGATCCCAACATGCCGATCGCAAGGAATATAAGAAGTGCATATACAAATATTGGCCGTGCGCGTCGCAACAACCAGATAATTAAGAATGGCAAAATTGGAACCAGTACCAGACAGTAGCGATTAAGGCTTTCCATGAGACCGGTGCTGAGGGGTAGTAGCACTGTACAAAGCCCGAGCACAAGCGGCCATGCCGTGCGGTAGGCCCGAGCACAAAAGATGCCAATGGCAAGGACTGCAAAGGGAAGGGTCATGAGCAGCACTTCGTGAGAGTAGTGATAAAAACCATTCCAGTGGCCATAATCAAAAAAGTGCGAGTAGTAACCTTTTGCAATATTAGTAACAAAAAATCCTTCGTGACCCCTCCCCCATACCGATTCAACCCGATAAAATAAGATGGGATCGCCGAATTTAGCCCAAAGGTATGTCATGTAGCCAACCAGACCCAGGCCGCCTATCCCGCTAATAAGCCATTTTTTGATAAGCAATAGATATGAAGTACGCTCTTGCAGGCATTGCTCGAGAGCGATGATGGCCATAATAAGACAGGCCACAATACCGGTGATTTTGGACAAAGATGCCAGAATGGCAAAAAAACTTGCGACCCAATAGCGATTGGTAAGCGCAAAGTAAGTGGCGCCAACGAAGCCCAGAACCAATAACGCATCAGCATAGAACGCTGCCAAAAAGAAAGTGGAGAAATACGTTAGGAAACCAACACCGGTCAGCAAGGCAACTGTTCGCTGTTGCTTAGGCAGGCCCCAGCGTACCGCGAGCAACTGGCCGAGCTTCATGAGTATATAGATGGCAAAAATGGTGAGGATAAAGTTCAGTACAAGACCGACATAGAAAATATCAATGGTTGTTATGCGGGACAGCAGCGCGGTAAGCTGCGGGAAGCCCGGGAAGAATGCCACGTTAGCAAGCCGTTCCGGGTTGTGGTAGCCAAATTGAATAATGTTCAAATACCAGCCGCCATCCCAGTTGTACCAACGGGTAAGATTACCAACAAAGTGGGAATGCGGCCCCGTGATTTGATTGAATATCTCTAGGATGACGCGCCAGGCGGCTACAAGCCCTATGCTCCAATAAAGTAATGGATCATTGCGCAGTCGCAACCACCATGGAGTATTTTTTGATTTAATTGATTTCAAGGACGTGGCCGAAGCGGGAGCGGCGGCGTGGTCTTTAAAGATAAAATGCTTGTAAATGGCATAGTTCCAGGCAGACATGATAATCAGTGCTGCCGAGCGACTCCATATTAAGTTGTCGGGGGGGAAAAGTTCGACCACGAACACGGTGAATAGCCAGTTCCATATGGTTAGGACGGCAAAAAGCAACCCTTGCTTGGTGAGGATCTTTAATTCGCGCCGGTAATCCTGAAAAGCGATGAGTTTTTGCAGAACAAATGCCAGGCACAAGCCGAACCAATAGGCAATAGTTGTAGCGAGCGGCGTGGATAAATCGGCCAAATGAACCAGGGTCAACAAGATGCTTAATTCCAGTGTATATGAAGATCCTCCGACGAGAAGATATCTGACGACTGTTATTTGCTTAAGGCGTTTGATCAAATGCCTCATCTAATTGTTCCGTTTAGGGTGGTGTTCGTCCAGAGTAGCGGATTCTACGATATACAACGGACGGTTTTGTGATTCAATGTAAATACGTCCAATGTAGCCACCTAAAACGCCCAGCATGACGAGTTGAATGCCGCCGATTAGTGAAATGGCAATGACGATAAAGGCCCATCCAGGAACCAGCGTGTCGGGTTCAACGAGCTTGACCGTCAGCGCGTAAAGGATAAAAAGAAAACTTAAAAGGGAGATACTATAACCCACGCGACTAATGAGCTTCAGCGGAGTTGATGAAAAACTCAAAATACCATCCGAAGCGAATTTAATCATTTTGTGAAGGGGGTAACCTGTTTCGCCTGCATGCCGTTTGTCGCGGTCAAACATTACCGAAGTCTGCCGATAGCCAACATAGCTAACCAGTCCGCGCAGAAAACGGTTATGCTCACGGAAACGATGGATGGTATCGATGACCCGGCGGTCCACTAATCGGAAGTCGCCCGTATCGCGTGGAATATTAATATCGGCGAGCTTGCTCATTACCCAATAAAACATATAAGCGGTAAGGCGTTTAAACAAACCATCCTGACGTGTACGGCGTTGGGCGTACACAACGTCCCAGCCTTCTTCCCATTTGGCGATAAGCTCCAGACTGACACTCGGAGGATCTTGCATATCGCTGTCCATGATAATGGCGGCGTCACCATGCGCATAATCCAATCCGGCGGTCACGGCAATTTGATGACCAAAGTTTCGGGCGAAGTTAATAATATGAACACGGTCATCTTTTTCGTGCAGCGCATGCAGTTTTTTCAGTGAGTCGTCGCGGCTGCCGTCATTAATAAAAATGAATTCGAAAGAATACTGTTTTACATCTGTCAGATTCTCTTGCATTGTCTGGTACAGTAAGTCGATATTGCCCGATTCATTATAAATCGGGAAGATGTAACTAATTGTTTTTTTCATAGCCTTTTGCATTATTTATTGAGGTAATTATATCATGGCGCCATCACGAGAATGCCAAACTTTTTGCTTGGTCGAAAAGCCAGTATACTATGAATAAGAGTCATGGTTGAAAAAACTAAATCTTTTTTGTCATTTCTGTATGCGCACAGTTTTGTGCGGTATGTGGTGGTGGGCGGGAGCACCTTCGCCCTCGACTTCTTTTTGCTAATTTTATTGCATGGCGTCCTGCACTTGAATGTCTTGGTGGCGGCTACTGTCTCATATTGGGTCTCGATCGCTTATAACTTTTTGCTGAATCGTTTTTGGACCTTTAGCGCTACCGAAAAGAAGGAGCTTACCCGACACATACTCCTCTATGGAATACTACTCGGTTCTAACTATTTATTTACTATCGCCTTTTTGGCTGTGGCTGGAAGGCTAGGAATGCATTATATCGTTGCAAAGATTCTCTCGGTCGGCATCCAAATGTCATGGACCTATCTGGTCTACAAGAGGGTCATTTTTCGTTAAAACGAGGGCAATTTTGCCCTTTTGATCTTTCTACAGCGCTTTACCCTTGTCATTACCTAGTTGGAGTACCCAGTGCCATATAGAGTAAGTTTAGAAAGAGCTAAGATTGTAGGTTAGGAGCAAATGTCATAATTTCTTCGCGGATGAGGTTGTCGACAATCTCGGGTAGATGGATTGGATTAAACTCAATGCCAGAGTTCTCGGCAATTAGATTGGCAAGCCGCTGCTCTACCTGGTGGCCAACTCTGCGCTGTGCTTCAAAGGAGGTTTCTCCGTTAAAGTGCGCGCGGCCAGCTTCATTAAGAACAGTGTAGCGAGAATTGGCTTCATTCTTGTCTATTCGACGATCCACATCGTTAATTGTTGTGCCGTCCTGACGATGCTCTGCCCGTGCAGCCCAGTCACTATTAATTGTGTAATCATCAGTATAGTGCATAACCAGCCAGGCTTTTTCGAAGTCAGTCAGGTCGTCGTCTGATTTGCCAAGGATGGTTTCGGTCTCCAATATGGTGCTATGACCTACTGAACTGGCAAGTTTTGCAACGGTGTCAGAAAAACCGGCGTCACGAATAACTTCGTCAGATTGTACGCCTGCTTCATCGTAGCTCTCCCAACTGAGCCCCTTTTTGGCCATGTGCTCTTTTTCGCCTTTTTTGTAGACGTCATGCAGGGCGGCGGCCGTCTGCAAATCTTTCTTTACCTCTTTGGGTAGGCCAATCATGTCTGCTATGGCCCCAACGCGTGCCGTTTCAACCACGCAGTGTTCCGATACGTTGCCCCAATCTCGCTTGCCATCGGAGGTACGCTCCCAAAGGCCTTGCTGCTGATGTAATTTAAGGGCTGTAGCGTTTCTGGACGCCAGATCTACAAAGTAGTGTCGTTTGGCGGCTTCAAAAGACGTATTCATGTACATACTGTACAATTTTTCGGATCGGTATGCAATAGACGTCTTCGCCGCTTTTTTGAGGGCCGATCTTTATTCTTTCGCGAGTTTTCTGGATCCACTGTCCGGTTTTAGGGCGTAGAAATACCAGTGCAAATAAGACGGTAGCCATTTCCAAAGTTTAAAATTTGACTCTCCGACAGTCCGGTCTTTCCAGGTGCTGGGGACTTCTTTGATGGTTGCACCAAGCTTGAACGCCTTGACGGTTATTTCCATGGCTACTTCAAAACCGCCTTTACTTTCGAGGGTAATTCTATTAAGCAGTTCTTTGTCGTACAGTTTAAAGTTATTGGTCACGTCGTGGGTTGGCAGTCCGCGTAAATAGTACAGTGACGTACCAGCCAAACGCGATAGTATTCGCTTAAAAAGCGGTCCGCCAATTTGCCGGCCACCTTTCATGTAGCGACTGCCGGCAACTAATTGGGCACCTTCCAAATAATGTTGGTACATTGGGTCTACGGCGACCAAGTCATCTGCCAGGTCTGCCATGACTACCAGTACGGGTCCTTCAGTAACGTGGTTCAGGCCAGTTTTGACGGCGTTTAATGCCCCGCGCCCAATATTGTTTTTAACTAATTCGACGCTGCTGTCTTTTTTGGCAATTTTGCGGGCAACAGGCAAAGTGTTGTCTTCGTCAAAGTCGTATACAACAATCAAGCGTTTCGGTGCCGATATTTTAGCCTGCACTTCGGCGTACATGCGTTCGAAGTTATCTTTTTCATTGTAAACCGGCACAACCACATTCAGGAGAGGTTGGCCGGTTTTCATAGCCGGTTTAGATGTTGCCATTTTCGACTTGTTCCTTGATCCATGGGATTACCTCGTCAAGCATATCGTCCAGTGATGTGGTTGCTTCGTATCCCAAAACCTCTTTGGCCTTGGTCGTAGCAGGAACGCGTTTTTGCACGTCATGGTCAAATGGTTTGTCAGAAACAAAGTTAAATGGTTTGTCGCCGTTGAGTTTTTTCCAGATTAGTTCGGCAAGTTCCAGCACCGTGGTTGACTGTGGTGTAGAAATATTGAAATCGTTGTTTAGGGCCTCGTCCTTTTCGATACAAAGGCGAATACCACGGGCAAGGTCGCCGCCGTACGTGTAGTGACGAACCTGGTTGCCCTCACCTAAAATGTGGAGCGGGTCTTGGCCTTTGACGATCTTTTGTACCAGGTCTGGCACGACATGGCTCATAGCCAGCTTGACATTGCCGGAGAATATCTCGGTGTCGCTGAGGGCGCGCTTTTCGCCAATGCCTACGCAGTTAAACGGCCGAACGATTGTGTAGGGCAGTCCGAATTGTTCGAAAGCACCGCGGGCAAAATACTCACAGGCTAATTTTTGGAATCCGTAAGTCGAAACCGGCGGCGGCGAGGTCTCTATGGCTGTTTCGGGAGTAGGATATTGGTCGGTTGATTCATAAACCATCGAAGAAGACATGACAAGAATCTTTTTGAGGTGCTTGTTTTTGTGCGCCCAGATGGCTGCATCAAAAGCGGCAGCGGTAATGCGCTCATTTTCGGCCAATAAGTCGTAGGCAAATTCGTGGAAGTACGAAATACCGCCAATCATAGCAGCGCCTGCTACCAATACGTCGGCATCTTCACACGCCTTTTTCATCAACTCGACGTCTTTGGCATCACCCTCAATAAAGGTGTATTTAGGGTGGTTGTCGTAGCTTTTTTCGACTTTACCGTATTTGGAAAAGTTGTCGATGCCGATGACCTCATGACCGTTGTTCAATAATTCTTCGACGGTGTATCCCGCGATAAAGCCTGCCGCACCTGTAAAAACGATTTTCATCTAAACTAATCCTCCCTTATTGTAGTAATTCCACATGTCAACCAGCTCTTTACCGTCCCAATTTTCATTGGCATAGTCGCTATGCGGAGCAGCTAAAACTATAATATCAGCTTTTTCTCTAATTTCTTCCAAAGTGACAAATGATGAGTCCTTGATGTAGGGGTCGTGACACAACACTTCTTTGGCCTCGAATTGTAAGCGTTTTTTGAGCTTGTATGAAAGGCTTTCACGAGGGTCATCATTATTGCCCTTAAATGCCATGCCCAGTAGACCAACGGTCATGTGGCTTAGGTCGCGCCGTTTTTTCATTGATTCAACGATGAAGCTGGGCAGGCCCTCATTGACCAGCATGGCCGAGTGACCTAGAAAGAAATTATTATCACTAAAGGCCGAAAGCTGCATGGTGTCCTTGAAGAGGCAGGGGCCGGCAGCCAAGCCCGCCTTTGCGAATGATTTAAGACGCGGATAGTCCTCGGTCATGGCATTGTAGATGTTATAGAAATCAAGATCGTGGCTGTTGGCGATCATGTAGAATTGGTTGGAGATGGCGAAGTTGATGTAGCGCCAGGTGTTAGTAAATAGTTTTGCTAGTTCGGCTTCCATGGGCTTCACAACCATGACTTTGTCGGTGAGCTGCTTGAAAAGTGCTGCGGCACGGTCGCTTGCCTCGGGTGTGCATCCGGCAATAATTTGCGGTAGCTCGTGTAGTTCTTTGAGCGCATGACCCTCTACGATACGTTCGGGGCAAAAGGCGACAAGCGTGTTTTTACCCTTGCGTCGCAAGTAGCCCTGAACCTTCTCGGTAACGCCCGGGTAGAGGGTGCTGCGCATAATAAGTAGCTGGTCGTCGTGCAGGTGTGTTTCGATTTCCTCGATGGCCTTAAAGATGTCGTTGACCCGTGGGTTGAGATGCTCATCAACGGGCGTGCCAATAACCATCACCACTGTTTTGGACTTTTTAATTACCTTGGCATCGTTGGTAGCTATCAGATTCTTACTCTGCGTTACCTTTTTTATCAGAGCCTCTGCACCGTTTTCCATAAAGGGCAGTTCGCCGGCATTTATTTTGTCGATGCTTGCTTGATTAATGTCGTATAACGCTACTCGATTTCCCTTATCGGCCAAGGCCAAACCAAAGGGCAAACCAACGTGACCACAGCCCCCAATAATGCAAACGTCAAAAGTTTGTTCTTTCATATATCACCCATTACTTTAGTAACAATATACCTAAAATTATAGCGTGTTATTGCCAATTCCGACAGATTATTTCTCAGCCTTGATGCACTAGCTTACGCAGGTAGACCCCATAACCACTCTTTTCCAAGGGTGCGGCTAGCTCTAATAATTGCTCGGCAGTGATTTCTAATTCGTGATAGGAGATCTCTTCGATGCAGCCGATTTTAAAACCGTTTCGTTTCTCGATTAACTCAACAAACTGGGCG
>CAZSZJ010000014.1:0-30753 GCA_964610985.1 uncultured Candidatus Saccharibacteria bacterium
GTTTGCCACTATCGAACCAAACACAGGTATTGTGCCCATTCCCGACCCTCGCCTGATCAAGCTAGGCGACATGTACCAGACGCAAAAGATCGTGCCAGCTACCGTAACATTTGTGGACATCGCCGGCCTGGTTGCGGGCGCAAGCCAAGGTGAAGGCCTGGGCAACCAGTTCCTGAGCCACATTCGTACGTGCAACGCTATCGTGCAAGTCGTGCGCGCTTTCAAGGATGATAACGTTGTGCACGTCGACGACGAGGTCTCGCCTTCCAAAGACATAGACGTCATCAACACCGAACTAGTGCTAGCCGACCTGCAAACCGTCGAACGCCGCCTGCCCAAGTTTGAAAAAGAAGTGCGAGCCAATGCCAAGCTCAAGCCCGTTTTGGACACATTGCAGCGCGCCAAGCAATTACTCGATGACGGTAAGCCCCTCTCGAGCGTGAGCGACCTCGACCTCGAACACTTGGCCGACCTACAGCTACTGACTGCCAAACCAGTAATTTATTTATTCAATGTGGATGAAGAAGGCCTGAGCGATGCTGTTCACCGGCAGGAATTAGCGCAACTCGTAGCTCCCGCCCAGAGTCTCTTTGTCTGTGCCAAACTCGAAAGCGAGCTCCAAGGCCTGGACGAAGCCGACGCCAGCGAACTGCTAGAGAGCTATGGTCAAACCGAATCCGGCCTCGTGCAGCTGATCCATGCCGCCTACAATACACTCGGTCTGCAAAGTTACTTAACCGCGGGCGAAAAAGAAGTCCGCGCATGGACTATCAAAAAAGGTGCGACTGCGCCGCAAGCCGCCGGCGTCATCCATGGCGACTTTGAACGCGGTTTTATTGCTGCGCAGATTGTAGACTACAACGACTTAGTTGCCGCTGGGTCTGAAACCGCCGCCAAAGCCGCGGGCAAAGTCCGTACTGAAGGCAAAACCTACGTTATGCAGCCCGACGACGTGGTTGAATTTCGCTTTAACGTCTAGCCTAGGATACGCTAGCCAATAGCGAACCGCGTAGATGGAATGGTAATATCATCAGGATCTTGAGAAGAGAGTGATACCTTACCGTGTCTATCTATAGAGCTTATCAGCACCTTGCCATTTTTGGTTCTTTGGTCAAAGTGGATAATCGACGAGTCGAATACTTCTTGCAATCCACCACTCCGGCGGAGCGCGAACCAAAAACTAACTGCTTCCAGGGGGCTGGGAGCGTGCAGTTGCCAGTCGGGGTGTTGTTCTTGACGTTCCGCTAGAGCCTGCTGCAAGTCCTTTGCCGACTTAGCACCCCATAAGGCCTCGTCGCGCGCATAACTTATCAAACTAATCCGCACTGGCGAATCTCCAGTACTACCCGAAAACTCCTCATCTGTGTAATGAGCGGAGAGTTTAGCCGTCTCGCCGTAAGCATAAGCAGAAAATGTATTGATGTAGTTGTCGGCTTTTTCAACACTGGCCGTCTCATTCGGCGTAACAACCAGTGAATGGTGGATGCCGTCTTTCAAGTACGTCGCGAGGTAGTCGTATACACCGCTTTCCAGCCACACCCGATCCTTCTGCTGCAACTGCTGTTCAATTATCTCGCCGGGAACTCCTGCATCAACTTTTCCGCCGATCATCGCCCGGACAGCATCTCTCCAACCCACCTTTTTAAGTGCGGCGGCAAAATCTTTATAGGCAAACATGGAGCTTCGAAGCTGATTATGGACATTCTCACGGGCAAGCAAAGCCAACTCTGCAAGGTCACGGTCTCCTCGAAGTTCACGTAACTCGCGCGCCCTTGGGTCCGAACCATAACCGAAGCCCCTAGCCTTAGTTTCTACCTCATAAATAAACCTTACTTCGTCATGGGTCAATTCGGCGTTGGGGTTTTCCTTTAGTTTCTTGTCGAGCTTGGTCATAAGTTTCATATTCTCGGCTTTGATCTTGTATTCTTCTGTACCCGGCAACTTATCAAGACGCTCACTGACAATATCGGCCATGCTTGGCTCTAATTCCTGGCCCTTCTCTACGCCCCGCACCTCTACCACCTCATTACCCTCCATCCGGACGGCGATACGGGGAATAGTGTTTTTGCCTTCTTCATCCCGGCTGTAATAAACATGGAAGTCCCCACCTTTTAGGTGAGCGTGCGCCATCTCCTCACCAGCAGTGCACCACCCCGTACCATGTCCTTGCAAAGAGCTAGATAGTTTTTGGGATTTCTTCTTATTGGAACTTTTTTTATAGGTAACCCATTCACCACGGGTTTCCTGCCTTAGCTCGGCAGTATCTGGCGTAACTTCATTAAACGCGAAGCTGTATAATTTACCAAAGTCTGCGCCCTTTAGTAGCTTCTGTAGCTTCTCGTCATCGGCCCCTTCACCATGTTCGTGAAGTATCTTCGACCGGTGTAAAGAATCGTAGACGTAGGCTAAAGCTTCACGGTTTAGTTCGGCGAATGGAGTAGTCGTGCCATTACTGCGCTTTTGGAATATCTTTTTATCCTTGTCGTAAGCACCAAGTTTGGCGACGGCATTCCAGGCATAATGCTTAAACCAGTCGGGGTATCCAGCATCATCCCCGCTCAGATAATTAGCCCAATTCTTCAAACTAGCACGCTGGTCGGCCTGGGCTATAGCAATCCATTGAGCACGCATCTCAGGCGTTATTTGAATATCACCATGCCCCTGTTCTCGGGCAATACGCCGCTGCAGCTCAAAATAACCTTCGGGAACTTTTTCGGCCTTAATAACTCGTGATTCGATCTGGCGCTCCATGCTCTCAGAGTCACCCGTTAGTATGCCATCATTAGCTGTTTCTGGATTTGCCAAAAACCCAAGGTATGCTGCGATCTTTTCGGGGGGACTATTCGGTATGCGTTCACCGCCCTTTCGCAGATAATCAACAGTTAGCTCTACATCAGGTGAGGAATGGAATTGAGTGTTGTGTTGATGAAGAAATGTGCTGCCTGGGTGCTGATCGTGCTGCGTCATTTTTTTTGTTTTTTAGTACCTTAACTTAATCAGATATTAGCATAAACTTGTTAGATTGTCAATTAAACGGAGGAAGCAGTACAACTTCCTCCGTTTGCGTCTTTCTAACTAATTTAGTAGAATTTCGGGATTTTGCGTCGCCGCATAGTCAGCGACGTCCTCGTGTAAGGGTTGAGTGGGAGTGGAGGCAGCTGATATTGCTGCATCGCGTCCCCGCCGTAGCCCCCTTGGAGAGCCATTCCGCCGACCATTGGCACTGCATAGTCATCCATGCGCTGCGGCTGTTGCATCTGGAACTGCCGGGGCATGTAGTGCTGACGAATTTCGCTGACGCGTTGCTGGGTGTAGTTTAGGATTTTGCGTAAGCGGCCTTGGTTCCAGGCGGTAAAGACCAGCGTGCGGCTCGGCGTAATAATTTTGACCGTGCCATCGATCAATTGTGCGCTAAAGTCGATCTCGGCGATCATGTCGAAACGGATGTCTTCGAGCGTTAGGAACATGGGCTTTTTGTCGATCAACAGCAGGCGGTGGTCAGTGGCGACCAGCAGTGCGAACCCATTTTCGTAGCGGCCGTTTACTGCTTGGGCTATAATCTCGCCCGGTATTAGTATTTTTGTGAGCTCCCGGATTTCAGGACGGCCCCAGAAGCGAAAATTGCATCCCACCTTTTTGAGTTGGTCCTCAACTTGACTCAGGCTTACCATCTTTTCCCCCTTCCTAACCTCTTGCTAGTTAGTACTTTTATAGTATTTGAGGAGGGAGCGGTGCGTCGGTGGTCTTCGTCACGCTGGATATGAGACATTCGTCACAAGACGCATGTGGGCAATTTAACTGCTGCTATTTCATAACTCCTTCATATTTGATAGGGTCGTTTTGGGTAGTCGAAATGTTCATAAACTGTACGGAGCCATCCGAAGTGTTTGCCTACAGGGGTGACCATATGCTACTATCCAAATATGTTGACGACCGAGAGCCAGCAGAACGCCCTCGTCAACTTGTTCCATCAAGGAACGAGACTGACATACAAAAAAGGTGAATTTGTTATTCGTCCCGGCGAGACCCCGTCGGGCGTTTTTTATGTCGTAAGTGGACTGGTTAAAGCCTACGACATCACCAAATACGGCGAAGAAAATCTGCTCATTATCCGCAAACCGACCGAAATCCTGGGCCTCACCTGGGCCATTACCGGCGAAAACCGCAATATTATCTATGCCACCTTGGCCCCTACCGAACTGCTCCAAATTAGCCGCGAACAGTTTACGACCTTTATACGCGACAATCCGGGCGCTGCCCTCCCCCTCATCGATATGCTGATTGACATGTACCGCTTGCACTCTGAGCGCATCATGACGCTGGAATACCGCTCGGTGCGCGAGCGTTTGATTTCGTTTTTACTGAGCACGGCCCGGAGATTTGGCGACGAAGATGATGACCCCGAAGAAAACGTCGTCATCCTAAAAGTACCGCTTAAACATCAGGACATCGCCAGTTCCATTAGCGCTACGCGCGAAACGACCAGCCGCGAACTTGCCTATCTAGAACGTCAGAAATTGATCGCCCGCGAACAACAATCCATCATTACCCTGCTCGACGTCAAAAAATTGCGAAGCTACTTATTCTAATTGATGGCGAAGCACCCGCAAGCTAGTTTTTCCAGTGAGTGACGATTTCTTCGATGGTTTTGATGACTTTATCGTGTGGCGGGACGTCTTGGACATCGTAATAATGATCGGTCGAAATATAGTCTTCAACGACGCTCAAACAATAAATACCGTCGGCCAGAACGTGCATACGGTCGACGGCTGACACACTGGCGAGGGGTGTCGCTATATAAATCCGCTTGGTGTGGATCGGTTTCAAAAACTGCATCGCTATATCGAGCGCAAACCCGTCGGCTAGGCCATCAGTCACCAAAATAATGTTGCGATCGCGGATCAAATCTTTGCGGATCAAACCGCCGCGGCCTATCAGACGGTGCATATCCTGCATCTTGCTCATTTTCTCTTGCTCGATCAGGTGGTAATACTCGCCCACAAACTCATCGATTTCACCTTGTGAATACTGCTTGTTGTACGAAAAAGATCCGTCCTGAGTTATGCCGGCCACAGCCCGGTCTTCGCGCGGCAGCGTAATCGTCTCGGTAAGGAGGAGTGTCAAGACGCAGTGCAGCTGGAGAGCGATTTGCGCACCAACCATCACGCCTCCGTCATTCAGGGCGACGACTGCGCAATCTTGGCCTTTAATTTGCGGCACAATTTGTGCTGCTAACAACCGTCCAGCTTCGACCCTACTCTGGAAATACATACGCCCCAGTGTAGCATTTCCCCTTATGCTATACAACAGAGAAGCTAACAAAACAAATAGCTTTTACAACAAAGCTATTTGTAGTGATACGAACCAAAAAGTTCGGCGACTTTCCAGCCTTTGTCCTTATGAACCACCACAATTGTCAGCCAATATTCGTTGCCATTCAGATCAAAAATATAGAACGATCGGTACGGCTTTTCGGCGTCGGTATAGGTATTAAATCGATCTTCGAGCGCAGCGCCACCTACCGGACTGAGTGAACCGGGCTTGCCCGCAAAATCTGCCAGGTATTTTTTCCAGTAAGCTTCGCGATCCTTTTGCAGGTCAGCGGTAAGCCAGTCATAGGATTCTTCGGGGCCAGCAGTCAATGCCTTGGCAAATTGTTCGGTGGCGTGCTGTGGTGTTTGCTGGCGATAGTACCACTTGTAGCCCGAATAACTACCCAAGATGCAAACCACAACTAGGATAACCACAAGTATTCGCTTCAGCATACCCCTTTACCCTACCAGAATTTCGATCATTTCACCAAAAATTAATGTTTCGCTTATGGCTAACTGCGTGTATTATACGTGACAGCTATGCGCGTAACCCGCAAGATGCGACCAACCCTTCCGCTTTCCCTGCGCCTGTTCATATGTTCCCTTATGATTATTGGTGTTGGTTTGTTGATGATCGCCGGTTTTTTGTATAGTCAGCAGCGGATGTTGGCCTCAGCCGAGTTCAAATTTCGTGACCTTACCGACTCGTATATAGATCAGCTGTCGCACAATCTGGATGGTTACGGCAGCCTACTCTATGCTACACAAGGGCTGTTTGCCGTCACAGACGTCAACACCGATATCTGGCAACGATTTATCGAAAAACAACATATTTTTGAGCGCTATCCAGGCATGGATGCTGTCGGCTATTCCGATGTAAAGGGTGATAAAGTCATCCTGACCTATTTATTAGAGGCCGACGGCAAGAGTGGACATACCTCGGCACTAGGCTTTGACCTCGCTGGCGAGCCGGTACGGGCAGCCGCACTTGAGCGCGCGCAGAAGAGCAAAAGGATTGCCGCCGCCAGCCCTGTTCGGCTCGCCGGTAATAATAAATCCGGCTTTTTGCTTCTTTTACCCGTCTATAACCAGCAGACGGCCGAAGATACGCCTTCCGGTTATAGCTCGGCGGCATTCGATATCTCCGCCATGATTAAAAAAACCATCGGCGACGAGCTTGCCGCGAACAACACAACGCTGACCATAAAAGATATCACGGCGTCCAACCGTTCACTCCTTTATGGCAGCCCGAACGCTCATAGCGGCAAAATGCTTCGCCAGGAAACCACACTAAAGGTTGGCGACCGGTCTTGGCTTGTAGTTTTTGAAACGCCGTTGACGTCGCTGGCGAGTACCTTCGAACGCATCCGGCCCCTGATAGTCTTGTCGCTTGGGATCGTACTCACCTTGTCTTCCAGTGCATGGTTCTATGCGCTAACTTTGCGTAAACGGCTTAAGCTAACGCTTGCCAGCAAATAAACTTCGCAGCCAGGTGGTGACTTTGCGGCTAAAATGCAGTTCGAATATCGCCAAGTCCATACTCACCGCGATCACCAATAAAGCAAGCATTACTCCACTGGTAGCCATCGTTATGCTTGGCGGTGTCGAAACCGTAGTTTGACTGCCCTGTGCCGATGTCACCGACGACCAGGGAGTGAAGGTACGGTTCTGTAAAACGACCGGCCGGGCATTGCTGGCTGTGCCGGCAAACGGCAGAGCAAAAAGCGGTGCGCCATCCTGAGCATTCTGTACTGGCACCAGAAGTGGCAGTTGGGCATTACATTCTTCGGACTGAGCCTGCAGGAGCTGGTTATTGCCGTCATGTACCACGTCAACCACACAAACGGCCGGAGTAATCGAAAGCGTAAAAGTCGGAGTGTTTGCGGCGACTTGCGCATTCATATCAGTTTGCCGTCACCGTCAGCGTAATGTTAATGGTATAGTTGCCTGCGCCCTTTTCGGCGGGAAGCTGCTGAGAAGCTGCGATGCCGGTCATATCCCAATAACAGCCCGTCCCCGCGCCACTGCTGGCTGTCGCGAGCGTCAAATTGTCAATAGTTCCTTGCGTAAAAACAGCAGCCGAACCTACATTAATCCCCGTTGAAGTACAACCACTTTGCGGCGCAATGCCGGCACTTGTCGGGTCAAAACCCAATTGACCCGCCTGTATATCGGCGTCGCCCCCATCCGAACAGCCCGCAGGTGCACCGGATGAATCATTATAATCATATTGTTCAGTTCCTGAACTCCAGGTGATAGTATTGCCCGCGGTTGCAGCGGCAGTCAGCGTCCATCCTGGCGTGGCCGTCCCGTTGCTTACTCTAATCTTTTGGGATGCCGTACCAAATATGCCCGCGACAGCCTGGCAGTTTAATGAAACAGATGTGTTGTTCATGGTGACAGCTGGGCTAGTCACGGGACTACCGCCCGCATCGACGATATCGACCGTCAATGGCCCCGGAATATAGCGCGCGTAGTCAAAATCGGCACCAATCCCCGTGATGGAAGACCCCGAAGTCTCCAGTGCCGACGCACCTTCGCTCGACGACCACGAAAAGTTTGTACCATCAAAAGTTAGGCGCTTGGCAAAGACGTCCGAAGCCGAATCGACCACCACAACCATAGCTTGCGCCGTGTTAAATGGATTCGTTACCTGACGCACGGATTTCATGTCGGTGACTGGTGTGGGTGCTGTAGTAAAGTCGGTTTGTGTCGCCGACCAAGCATTGGTATTTTTGTCATAAAACAACCAGTCAATGCCCGCAGCCAAAGCGTCTTCATACACTACCACTGCCCGGTCTTGGACGCCACTGCGCACCCAACTAACACTGATATTATTGGTGGTAACAGCCACCGTTCCAATAGCAGTATCGAAGTTACTAAATGCGTTCCAGGCCGATCCCGTCCATGTTCCGGCGTCCGCGCCAGCTGTGTTGTCGCTAATATTAGCATAAGCAATGTAGTCACTGTTTGGGTCGCTACTGAGGTCGAGATCGGTCGGTTCTTCGGGGGCTGCCGTGTTGGTCGTCACACTTCCCCACGCGCCAACTGCTCCAGCCGCCCGGGTCACATACAGCAAATCCTGCACCGTATTATTACCCCAAGCTACCAACATATCACCGCTCTGACTTTCGAAGGCCACATCAAAGGCCCAGTTAGTAGGCGTGGTGGACGTACCCACAACCGCCACGCTCGTAGACAGAGCAGCGGCAGGCTCACCGGACCATGCATTCGTTGCTCCGTTCCAATAATTGGCCGAAACATCCAAATTGGCGTCGGCCCAAACGATGCCGATCGCATCACTATTAACCCCCTGAGATTCCAGGCGAAGTGTATGTACCACGCCAGAAGTGCGCACCGTATCCAAGTTGGTTGCCGCCGTCCACGATGCGCCGCTCCAGACCCGATAGCGCAGTTCATTTGTAGTGGCCACGTTGCCGCTATACACAACGACAGCTTCACCCGAAAGACGTTCATACGCAATGTCAAAGCGTGGCATTCCGTTGCCTACCGTCACATTCCATTCGTTGGACCAAGTCGTGCCATTCCAACGCTGAATGTACAACACGCCGCCAGTCGTTTGGATGCCGGCGATCATTTCATCGCGCTTTGGTGAGGCCTTAATAATAACCGAGCGGATGGTCGCTGCAGCCGTGGGGCCGCTCGTTTCTGCACTCCAGCTGCCACTGGCCTGTGTCCAGGTGCGGGTGCGCGGCGTCGTTACTACGCCCTCACCATAAACCATCATGCCGTCGCCTTGGGCTACCGCGGTGGCATGAGGATGAGTCGCAGCAACTACTAATAACCCAGCAAATATCGAGCAGGAAACACATAAAACAAAACGAGTGAGGGCTCTTCGTAGCCTTTTTCTCATAATTCCTCCCCCTCTGGTTGTTACGGTTTGGTTGGCGGTTTTTTATTGGTTCGGGTTGTGGTTGACGGGGTAACGGTTAAGATCTGCCCGAGCTTGAGCTGGAAGGGCGGCTTGAGCCTGTTGATGCGCGCCAATTGTTTCCATGACATGTGGTAGTGGTCGGCAATAGTGTGCAGGTTTTCTTGTGGCTTGACGGTGTGGATGGTGGCACGCTGCATAGCCCGTCTGTGATGGATTCGACGAACAAAATATATGGCGAGGGCGGTAACGACGGTGGCCAAAACGAGCAACTCAATGATCGCCGCTACAGGTTTTGGAGTTAAAAACACCCAGGCATTCTTTTCGATAACAGCCGTGGGCTTGCCCTGCCCCAGCATTACTGCGGGGTCGTCATTGTATTTTGCCGTGGCTACCAATCGATACCAGCCACCCCAAAAAGGCCGTCCAGTTTCGAAGTTAAAGCGGCCTTCGCTCCCGCTTAGTACGGGGAAATTACCGCCGGTCGATGCCACCGAAAATGCTACGGGTGACCGCAAGCGCACATCTAATTGTGTATCCAATGAAACGTTGCCATTGTTTTTGAGCGCAGCGCTGAGCACTATCTTGTCGTCGGTCTTGCGGTCGAACCCAAGTCCGGTAAAAACCAGTCCTTTTTGAATGTCACCTGGCACAGTAATTGCCACACGAATAGCCGAACGAAGGCTGAGCACAATGCCATTACTGTCGGGCGAAGCTTGCTGTTTGGTGTCTTGGATAACAATACAGCCGTTGTGCTCACCTGGCGTTGCGTCCTTCGGTACGGCAATCGCAAAGTCGACTGTCTGTTTACTGCCCGGTGCAAGCGTTATTCCTTTTTGGGAAACTTCAATCCACCTGCCGACGCCTACTGGTTTGTCGGCCGCCTGGGCACATGCGAAGGCGCCACCGCTCGACATTTGCGAATCTACGGCGTACACCAAGACTTTTTTGATCTCGGGCGTATTATTAATTACTTGCACACTGTCGGCTATCTGCTTGCCAGCATCGAGGGTGTGGATAAAAATTGATTCACTACGCGTGTTGCCTGCCCGCGGGTGTGCCGGTCGGCCACCCAGACCACCCTGCTCCACTGCTGCAACAGGTAAGGCTGCGGCAAATGCCGCCGCTACACCTAACGCTACACCACCAGCGATGATTCGGAATTGTCGGACAGTTGGCAGGAAGTTCATCGTTGGTTCGTATTCTATGCCTACTGTGCGGTTGCGGTCAAGGTCAGGTTAAGTGTGTAGCTGTCGGCTGCTTGTTCGGCAGGGATTGTTTGGGAAACGGTGGCACCGCTTAGGTAGCCGCGCCATACATCGTTTGAAGTAGATCCGGCGTTGATGAGTGTAATGCTGTCGGTTGTGGCTTGTGCAAATGAAGCGCTTGATCCTAGGCTGACACCGGTGGCAGTACAGCTGTTACAGTCAGTATTAAGCGTACCCGCGCTGGCGTTTACGGTCATTTGACCGGATTGGCTATCAGCGTCTGCGCCGTCGCTACAACCAGCAGTTGTGCCGGTTGGATCGTTAAAGTCAAAGTGTTGGGTTGCGCCGCTGTTTGCCCAGGTTGCGGTCGCGCCGCTGGTGGCTGCTAGAGTCAGCGTAAAGCCGTTGTCGGCTGCGTCACCATTGCTCACATACAGGCGCTCGGTGTTTGTGCCCAGTGTCCCCGTTGAGGCCGTGCCGCCAGCATAACAGCTAAACGAGAAGGCTCTGGCCGTCATAGCAACGGCAGGACTCGCAACGGAGTTACGCGAAGCGTCGGCGATGTCAGCCACCAAAGTGCCCGTGTTGATTGTTTGCGTAAAGTTTGAGTTGGATGCAGCGAGTGCGATAGCAGGTATGGAAACGACTGATATCACTACGGCTAGCATTTGCAGTAGTGTCTTCTTCATGACTATTTAATTATCTCCTCCAATGCGCTTATGGTACCGCAGGCTTCCCTGTTTTACAAGCGTAAATTAAGATAATCTTTTGTTCGTTTTTAGTAAATAAAACCGCTCTTGATTGCCCTTAGCACCGGCTATCTGGCTGTCAGCTTTATCTGTTATGACGAATATTTTTTTTGCCCAATCCTCAAAGTCTTTTAAAATATCGCGGCGCATGCGCTCATTTTTTATCACACCTTTATGCTTGAGATTAGAGGCGGCGGCCTCAAACTGCGGCTTGACCATGGCAGCAATAATCGTCTGCGACCCACAAAGCGTGGCAATGTGCGGCAAAATATCGCGCAAGCTAATAAACGAAACGTCGATCACCACAATATCCGGTGTCTCGGATAGGTCCTTCATATCGCGGATGTCGGTTTGTTCGTGTAGCTCTATGTGAGGGTGGCCGTGCAGACTTGGGTGCAATTGATGGGTGCCGACTTCGACGGCGATCACACGACGCGCGCCGTGCTTGAGTGCGTAGTCGGTAAAACCGCCCGTCGAACTACCGACATCCAGCATTACCTTGCCCGCAAACGAAAGTCCCAAAACCTCAGCCACCGACGCCAGCTTGAGCGCCGCGCGGCTAACGTACTGCTCGCTCACCTTCAGTTCGACCTCGGCGGACTCATCAGTAAAATAGCCCGGCTTCGTAATAGCCTCGCCATTCACAAAAACTTTGCCGAGCTTAATCCAACTCTCGGCCTGGCTGCGACTCACCACCAACCCCTTCTGATACACCAACTGATCCAAACGATATTTCATCTGTAATAGTATACTACGGCCAAACCAAGAATACTTTGAAAGCACTCGCTCGCCAGCCAATGGAGAGTGACCTTGTCTCGCTGGGCACTAAAGGCCCAGTGCTTTCAAAGTATTCTTGGTTTGGCCTATCTGTTCAAAAAATTGTGGATCTGTTTGGCAATGTCAGCAATGTCCGACCAGGGCACGCCGCTAGTCATGATGGTCAGCGCGTATTGCCCTTTCGGCCCATACACAATTGCCGCATCGTGGATGTAGCTATCGATAAAGCCGACTTTGTCAGCAACAGTCACTCCTGTTCCTGCCGGAATGCCCGCGCGGTACACCTGTCTTTTCATGGCATCGAGCAGCTTCGAAGACTGTTCGCCGTTCAGCAAGCTACCGTTAGCCAGTTTGTAGTTAAAGAGCGAGAGATCACTGGCCGTCGTAAGCATTTGAGGACTCAGTTCGGTATTGCTTAGGCCGGTACCCTTCACCAAGTCTTCGATTTTTTGCCAGCCGATCCTATCGCCAAGCGCTTTGGCACAAGGATTGTCGGATTTGACGATCATAACTTCAAAACAAGAGTCGACCGTTTTGTCATTTATGCTGTCGCTCCAGTTCATCTGCCCTGCTTCGACTTGTTTAAAAACGGCGTAAGCCACGAATAATTTATAGGTACTGGCGGCCACAAATTTTTTGCTGCCATTGGTTTGTGCTACCCGGCCGCCGATTTCCATTATCGAAATACCGACGTTTTTGCCTTTAGTCAGATCGGCCAAGAGCGCCGCCAAACCGGCGTCTGTGTTGCTATATTGGCGGGCATACACCACTTTGGCTGGAATCGCAGCAATCGGCACGGTCACCGTCGTCGCCGCACCGCCCTTGAGGGCATCATTCAAAACCGCAATTGTTTTGTCGATATCGATACCACGGCCCAGCGCGCCTTCGCTCCGGCTCACTTCACGACCATCGATCAGTTGGATAGTGGTCGTACCCGGTGCTTTATACACCTTGGACTGAATGCCTTCCAGGTATTTCTTGACCACATCCGCCTTTAGCCCCAATTGCAGTTTGTTGCTTGCCGGATCCGTCGGAAAATCGAGCCAACTGCCGATTGTCATTTTATCGACAGCAACCTTTCCGGCATCAACCTGTAGGCTAAGTGGCGTATCGACGGCTTGCTGGGCTTGCTCCAAAACACTCTGCACCTCTTCGTCAGTACGGTCAGCGGGTTTATATTCTGGCACTAGCGTGATGGTCGTCGCCGGCTTTAGGTTCGTCTTTTGAATCGCCGACATTACCATCTTTTCTGGATATTCTTTGCCCTTTTTGGATGCAATAAGCTCAACTTTATCCTGTTTGACCGCTATCGAAGCGTCAACGGCTGCCACAAATCCGTCTTTTTGCACTTGCTGGGCAAAATAGCGCAAACGCTCGTCATCATAACTAAACTGCATGGGCGTGTCGCGGTTAAGCATGACGTACACGGCCGAAAAAGGCAGCAACCGCTGTCCCACGCTATAACGCGCAGCCGACCGAGCCGTACTCCACCCATTAATGTCTATGCCGACCTCGTCGAACGACTTAGTAAATGATGTGTCGGCTGTTTTGACGGTCAGTTTTGCCCCAGCATACTCTTTTTCGAGCTGTTTACTAGCGTCGAGCGTCGCGAGTGCGCCGACTGTCTTGCCCGCAACTTTTACCCCAGGAAGCAGTCGCGCCGCCGGATACAACAGCTGCACCAGCACCGATAAAACAGCGATCACCAAAACGCTTATCAGCGCATGCCGAATAAATCGAGGATGTCGGCGAAACCACCGCGACATTCGAAACCGAGTCCGTTGCAAAATAGGCATCCACCCTCCGCTTATGCTTGACCTTCCGTCCCAGTATAACAAAACGCACCTCATTTTTGTATGAAGTGCGTTATAGCCGCGTTTAGAGACAAGAATTAGGCTTTGACGCGCTCCAGATATTCGCCGGTGCGCGTGTCAACTTTGATCAGGTCACCCTGTTTGATGAAGGCCGGAACCTTAACCGTAATGCCGGTCTCGACCGTCGCATCTTTGAGCACACTACTTGTTGTGTCGCCCTTGACGACATTTTCGGTGTATGTCACCTCGAGGGGTACATTTTTTGGCAGTTCGACATTGATCGAACGGCCGTCAAAGAACTGCAATTGCACGCGGTCTCCTTCTTTAATGTAGCCAGCACCGTCCCCTACCAGTTCGGCAGGCACCTCAAACTGCTCAAACGTCTCTTCATTCATGAAGTAGAAGACGGCACCGTCGTTGTATAGATATTGCGCGTTTTCGGTGACTACATCTGCAGTGTCAAGTTGTTCGTTACCCTTAAAGGTCTTCTCGAGCACCTTGCCGTCGATCAAACTTTTGATACGCACGTTCACAATCGAACCGCCGCGGCCCATTACCTTTTGGTTGTAATCGACTACTCGGTACGGCGTACCATCCAGTTGAAAGATCACACCTTTTTTTAGTTCGGTAATACTGAGGCCCATGGCGGTTCTCCTATTCCATGTTAGTCATTAATTGTTCGATGTGCGCCCCAAGCTGCGCTATTTCTATGGCGCTGAACATATTGTGTTCGCTGGCCTTTAGAATATATTGTTGCAGCGATTGGTAGCGCTTTTTGGCTGCGGTAGCCGAAGC
Organism: uncultured Candidatus Saccharibacteria bacterium; assembly: GCA_964610985.1. Lineage (GTDB taxonomy): Bacteria > Patescibacteriota > Saccharimonadia > Saccharimonadales > UBA4665 > JARIHD01. The sequence continues at coordinate 14,548 of CAZSZJ010000014.1, forward strand.
CTGCTGTTCGACACGCGTTTCGGCGTATTGATAGTCACGAGCATCCAGCCGGGCATCGGTAGTCACGCGCTTGATCTTTTCTACCAAATTGCGCTCGACAAGGGGCAGTCCATCAATATCCAAAGCCGCCAAAACGCTCGTTATGCGCGTTTCGATGTCGCGTGCTTTATCGGTAATCGATCCTGCCACCCTGCTCTAGCTCCTAGTTGTTTGCTACGAATGGCAGCAATGCAATGTGACGAGCGCGCTTGATGGCAACAGCCAAACGGCGCTGCTGACTCTCGGTCAGACCGGTCTTTTTGCGGGTTTCAATCTGGCCGTATACATTTACGTAGCGCTGCAAGGTCTTAAAGTCCTTGTAGTCAAAATACGCGACGTCGGTCCGGTGTTTAAAAATTTTAGCCATTATTCTATTCCTTTGTTAATTAGAATGGGATGTCGTCGAGGTTGATTGGCTCGTCGCCGATGTCTTCGATAACGTCATCTTTTTTCTTGCTTGAATTGCTTGCAGGTTTGCTTGCATTTGAGCTTGTGCCGGCACTACCACCAGTGCCGCCCATGGGTGCACTTTCGCCTTCACCACGACCATCCAGGAAGGTAACATCACTGGCTAGCACTTCTACTTTGTTGCGCTTTTGGCCATCTTGTTCCCAGCTGCGGCTTTGCAGTCGACCCTGTACCAGACAGCGTCGACCTTTGGTCATATACTGCGAAACGCGCTCAGCCAACGGGCCCCAAGCGACTACATCGATGTAGTCGGTAGCCTCCTGCCAGTCGCCGCTTTGGTCTTTGTAAGCACGGTTCAGCGCCAGACTAAAGCTTACGACACTCTGGCCGCTGGGCGTTTGGCGAAGCTCTGGGTCTCGGGTTAGGTTACCCATTAGGATAACTTGGTTTACACTTCGTGCCATGGCTTATCTCCCCTCTTCTATTTTCCCTCTAAAATCTATTCTTCGGTCTTCTCTTCGGCCGCTGATTCACCACGTTCAGCTGCCTTTTTGGCTTTTTCGGCCTTCATGGCTTCTGCCTTGGCAATAGCCTTTAGGTCTGGGCGAGTAATCAGAAAACGGACTACTTCGTCGGTGATGTTGAGCGTGCTCTCGATCTTGCGAACACTTTGTGCTGGCAGGTCGAGCGTATAGAAGACGTACACGGCGTGTTCGTTCTTCTTGATCGGGTATGCTAACTTACGTTTGCCCCAATTGTCAACGTTTTTTACTTCACCCCCGTTATCGGTAAAGATCTTCTCTACCCGGCTGGTTGCTTTTTCCAGATCAATCTCTAGATCTGGGTGGTACAATACGGCGATTTCGTATTGATTCATCACTCCTCCTTCGGAATCCCGGCGATTTGCACGGGATGCGTAATATTTTTGAGTCTTACGCAGGTTATTTAATAACAGAGGTAATTATACCGTAGCTAGCCCAATTAGGCAACTCGACTGGAACGAGAACCTTTAAATGAAGCAGCCATTGGGCTATCCGGAAGAGAGATACGTTGAAAGCGTGGCGGCCGTTGCATAATTTCATCCTTTGGAATGATCTCAAAAAGGTTTGGAAAAGCTACCTGTGCGCGCTCAAACATCTGATCCATACTCTGGTTACCCTCAACGGCAAAGGTAGTCATGCCGCGGCCCACGCTATTGCCGTAGTCACCGCCGAGCGACAGAACGGTCCAAGATACGCCACCCTGCTCAATCTGTACCAGACTTGGCGGGGGACGCTTGCCTTCGGCGAGCGAATGCACTTCCTGTTCTTTTTGTTCATAAAAACGCCTGCGTTCGGAGTTGTCGGGAGATGCACCCCCAAATCCCCTTGCATCAGGGGCAAGAAAATTCTTGGGCGGTTCTGCGAACTTATAAGAAGGCAGTTCACCAAAACGACCAAAACCACGATCTTCTAAAAGATTCCTCATCGCAAAAGGCAAGAGTGGCCCGTAAGTCGGTCCTGCTGCTACCTCGCGTTGCTGTGAACGAGGATCAAAGGCGTATATATTCATGCCGCCACTATCTTCTAGCTGCATCATGTGCCTGCCGGTGTGCGCAAAAACTATTCGGTCGTTCACGTCAATCTTTTCTTCATCGACAATAATTTCAGATGAACGGATTTGGCCCGAACTACTTGCCCGCTCGTGAGTTTGCACTGGCGCTGCGACCGGCTGGGACGTAACATTTGGCCAACCTTGCTGGGGATTGGGCGCCTGAACCATGTGATGTAGAGGAACTTGGCCCAATTGTTGTGGTGCGGACGAATAAGTAGTCTCGGCGCGTTGCCGATCATAGTATGTCGACATATTTGCTGTCGTGTGCTCTGGAAATTCAGTCTTTGCTACCCAAGTACGCCATTGCTGTTGCTCGTAAGGATGTGCCTTCAATAAAGGCTCGCCGTAGGTTCCATCAACCCCCCATCCTGGATTAGCGGGCTCAAATTGGTAATGATTGCCTTTAGCATCGAGTGGACCAGGTCGGAAATTTGGGTCATGCATAGTAATATAAATATTACCATATTTATGACTAATAAGCAATAGGGTTATGTCCGAAATTTTTGGCGAAGGAGTACCTAGGCGACCTGCAAACCTATCGCAAGGGCTGCTACGAAAAGTTGTCCAGCCTCCGGCCGCCTGATACCATACCTAAGTGAATCAAACTCCACCTATTATCATCTCCGGCTCGATCGCTATCGACCGGATTATGAGCTTTTCGGGCAGATATCAAGACTATATCCGGCCGGAAAAACTCGACAAGCTCTCAATATCAATCTTTTTAAATGATCTGCAGGACGCGCACGGCGGCGTAGGTGCAAACATCGCCTATTCCCTTGCCCTCCTGGGCGAACAGCCCGTGCTCGTTGGTTCGATCGGGCCCGACGGTCTGCTGTACATGGAAAAACTGGTGCATCTGGGCGTAAATATCGCGCATGTTTTTGAAAGCAAGCTTCCCACCGCCACCTTTAACGTTATAACTGACAGCGAGCAAAACCAGGTCGGCGGCTTTTACCCGGGCGCAATGTTCGACAGCGATAGCCTGGGCCTAACTCCCTGGAAGGACCAATCGCCGATCGTGGTTGTGTCGCCACATGATCCAAAGGCTATGCGCCGCCAAGTGCAGGAATGCAAAGAGTGGGACCTGCGTCTCTGTTACGACATAGGTCAGCAAGTTAGCAATCTGCCCGGGCCGGAAATGGCCGAAGGTATCGACGCCGCCGAAGTCCGTATATTAAACGACTATGAAATGACGGTGCTTAGCCAAAAAACCGGCAAAAGCGCGCGGGACATTAAGGCGACCGTGCCGATTGTCGTTACCACACTCGGCAAAGACGGCTCGATCATCGAAGGCAAAGCCGTGCCAGAACCCATCAAAGTGGGCGTAGCAGCTCCAAAGCAAGTCGCCGACCCTACTGGTGCAGGCGATGCGTTTCGTTCCGGTTTTTTGTACGGACTGGCACGCGATTGGTCACTCAAGGCCTGTGCGCAGCTCGGCGCAGTCTGCGGCACGTACGCCGTCGAAACAGTCGGTACACAATCACACAGCTTCACGCCGGCAGAAATTACCGCCCGCTACGAAAACAGTTTTAGCGAATCATTACCAAACCCCATTACAAAGGAGTAATCATGGCAGACCAAGACTACAAAGTAAAAGACATTAACCTCGCCGATTGGGGCCGCAAAGAAATCACTCTGGCCGAAAAAGAAATGCCCGGCCTCATGAGTCTGCGCGCGGAATACAAAGACAAGCAGCCCCTCAAAGGCGCACGCATCGCCGGCAGCCTGCACATGACCATCCAAACGGCCGTACTGATCGAAACGCTAGTAGACTTGGGCGCGGAAATCCGCTGGGCATCCTGCAACATTTTTAGCACCCAGGACCAAGCCGCCGCCGCTATCGCCAAGACCGGCATCCCCGTCTTTGCGTGGAAGGGCGAAACCGAAGAAGAATACTGGGACTGCATCGAACAAACTCTCAAATTTGCCGATGGCAAAGGCCCAAACATGATCCTGGACGACGGCGGCGACTTGACCGCCTGGGTGCACGACAAGCACGCCGAGATGCTCGAAGAAATTAAGGGCGTGTCCGAAGAAACCACTACCGGCGTCCACCACCTCTATCAAATGCTCGAAGGCGGCAAACTCAAACTGCCTGCCATCAACGTTAATGACTCTGTCACCAAAAGCAAGTTCGACAATAAATACGGCTGCCGCGAATCACTCGTGGACGGCATCAAGCGCGCTACCGACGTTATGCTCGCTGGCAAAGTAGCCGTGGTAGCCGGTTACGGCGACGTCGGCAAAGGCTGCGCCCAGTCGCTCGCTACTTATGGCTGCCGCGTTCTGGTAACCGAAATCGACCCCATCTGTGCCCTCCAAGCTATGATGGAAGGCTACGAAGTCGTCACCATGGAAGAAGCCGTCAAAGAGGGCGACATCTTCGTGACCACCACGGGCTGCAAAGACATCATCACCGTCGACCACATGCAAGCCATGAAAGACACGGCCATCGTTTGTAATATCGGTCATTTCGATGTTGAGATTCAAGTCGAGCCACTCAATAACCTGGTCGGCATCAAAAAAGAAGAGATCAAACCGCAAGTAGACCTGTACACATTTCCCGATGGCCACCGCATCATCCTGCTCGCTGAAGGTCGCCTGGTCAACCTGGGCTGCGCCACCGGTCATCCTTCGTTCGTTATGAGCGCTTCGTTTTCCAACCAAGTCCTGGCCCAGATCGAACTCTGGACCGGCAACTACGAAGTCGGCGTGTATCTCCTGCCCAAAGAACTCGACGAAAAGGTCGCACTCCTGCACCTCGAAGCTCTCGGCGGCAAACTGACCAAAATGACCGATGACCAAGCGAGCTACCTAGGCTTACCCCAGGTTGGTCCGTTCAAGCCGGAACACTACCGCTACTAGTCTATGCGATATCCATGGGAACGAGCAATTTCTGCCGTTCGATTCAGTGATACTTGTACGAGGCCTTCCGCCTCGTACCCTGCTAAGCGACTGCTTACGATTCGACCCAAAGTCAGGGAGAATTTAGGCGGCACCGCCGTTAGACCCTCACTTTGTATTACCTGCAGAGGGCGTGGGTGCTGCAACTGAATTTCGTTTCCGTTCTCGTCGGTATATAAATTCCGGCGAGCCAGAACAACCAGCTCTCTGCCCCAAAAGTGATTTGAGCTGTCGGAGAATAGAGTCGTTGTCAAACAAGCGCTTGCGATTGATGTGGCATGGTCGCCTCGTCTCTGTGTAGCAATAAAGGTCTCCGCGCCTGTCCGTTCATCTTTGAGAGCCAGCACACTGGTAGCTGGCCGTATACCTTGTCGGTCGCTTTGGTAATCCAAAGCGATTCCAGCCTGAGGAAACCGATCTATCACTTCCTGTGATAATTCAATAATCTGTTCCGCTTGCAATGCTGAGTCGAGCGTGGCTGGGCCCAATTCAACCTTGGGCATAGTAAGTACACCGGTCATACAATTCTTCTTTCTAAAAAATTAAAAACTTGTCCGACTCCTTCTTTATATGAAAGGATAATCGACAAGTTCATGACTACTACAGCATTACATGCTAACACTACGAATACAAGTATTTTTGTAAGATTTTTTACATGTATGCCTTGGAATTTAAGCTGCTGGCGAATCGTCAGGCTCGGCCGCTGCTGGTGCACCAAATACTTCGTCCATAGAGCCGACTAGAACTTCGCGGGGACGAGCGCCGTCGGCCGGTCCAACAATGCCCTGCTCTTCCATAGTTTCGATCAGACGCGCTGCGCGGCCGTAGCCAATGCGCAAACGGCGCTGCAGCAGGCTGGTGCTGGCCTTATGGCCCTCAATGACGACCTGCACGGCGTCACGCCACATATCGTCATCGGCTTCACCACCGCCCATGTCGGCCACTACGCCGCCTTTACCGTTTAGCTGGACGGGCTGGCTAATAATCTCATCGTCGTACTGCGGGGGCCGTTGCATGCGGATAAAATCAGTAACTTTGGTGGTTTCTTCGTCGCTAATAAACGATGCCTGGACACGCTTCGGTTTGGGCATATCACTGGTCAGCAGCAGCATGTCACCCATACCCAGCAGCTTTTCCGCGCCCATCTGGTCGATAATCGTGCGCGAGTCAACTTGGCTAGCCACCGTAAAGGCGATACGCGCGGGCACGTTAGCCTTAATCAGACCGGTAATGACGTCGACAGACGGGCGCTGCGTCGCCAAAATCAGGTGGATACCAGCAGCGCGCGCTTTCTGAGCAAGGCGCACAATCAGTGCCTCCACATCACGGGCCGCCATCATCATTAGGTCAGCGAGCTCGTCAATAACGATCACGATATAAGGCATGCCCTCTTCTTTTTTGAGGTTATTGTATTCGGCAATGTTACGCTTGCCTACTTCGGCCATGGTTCGCAGGCGTCGCTCCATTTCGGCCACCGCCCATTTGAGGGCGCTAATACATTTTTCTGGCTCGTTAATAACGGGGGTGAGTAAGTGCGGAATGTCGTTGTACGGCGTTAATTCCACCTGCTTAGGGTCGACCAAAATGAGCTTGAGGTCCGAAGGGCTATTGCGGTACAGCATGCTCGTCAGGATGTCATTGATCATAACCGACTTACCGGAACCGGTTTGACCGGCCACCAAAAGGTGCGGCATTTTGGCCAGGTCGGCAACCACGGGCTTACCTGCGATATCCTTACCAATAGTAAAGGTCAGCGGGCCTTTCATGTCGGCCCATTCGCGGGACTGCAAAATAGAGCTTAGGCGCACAATGGCAGCTTTGACGTTCGGAACCTCGATACCAACGGCGCGCTTGCCGGGAATCGGCGCTTCCATGCGGATGGCGTGGGCGGCCAGGTCAAGGGCCAAGTTGTTTTCGAGCGCGGTAATTTTGGTTAGCTTTACGCCGGTTGGCGGCTTGAGTGTGTACTGCGTAACGCGAGGGCCGACATTTGCCCCCTCCATTTCGACATCGATATTAAAGTTGGCAAAGGTGTCGTGGATGATTTGGGCATTGCCATTGACGTCACCAGCGTCGGCCTTATCTTGTTTTTGGTCAAGTAAGTTTACGCTCGGGAACTGCCAGTTGGGGTCGCTGGCCACAGTCAATGCTTCGTGGTTGTCGGTCGGAGCCAATTTTTCGGCCGTGTTTTTGAGCGAGCTAAAACGGGCGGGCTTGTCTTTGCCTTTACCGTGCTCAACCGGAACACCTTCGTTTAGTTTAAAGCCGGTTGATTCAGCCTTGACCTTGAGGTCGCGGAGGTCCGTGTCGTCGGACTCCTCGTGCTTGAACAAATCTTTTACCTTCAGGAGTACCTGGGGTGAAATCCCAAAAGCAAAGAACACTGCCAACATGGCGAGTACCAAAAACAAGATCGATGCCGGAAATTTGTCCAGCGCCGCCAGCACCATGGCACCCACGGTTTCGCCGACAGCTCCACCGTGGCCTTCGATGTATTTGCCGTCGGGCTGTTTGGTCGCAAAAGCCGTAAATAACCAGCCAGAAGCAAAGCTCAGTACGGCAAGCATACTAAATAAACGTCCCAGTGGTATCTGGTGGTCTTCGGCGGTAAATTTATAAATAGCCCAGTAAACGAGAGCTACGGGCAATAAATACGCCGCCCAACCGAGCGTCCAGTACGCGCCGTCAAACATCCCTTTTGGCATTGGGCCGCCGGTACCAAAACCCCCGAGCAACAAGAAAAGTGCCAGCACAAATAGCAAGATCGCCCCGGCCAGCGGCCAGAACGGTGAGCGCTCGACAACTTCGGCCGCTCGTTTGTTACCCTTTTTCTTCTTTGCCATTACTGTTTGATTTTATCAGACTTATGTTTTTATTTCTAAGATGTAGGGATATTATAGCAAAAATTACAACTATTGTCAATTTAGGCTGCTTTGCGTTGTCTGCGCGCTAAAACGCGGAACGTAGTATCGGCCAATGCATCAAGCTTCGCGCGTTTCTCTTTATCATACTGGACTAAATCAACACGTTTTGTTGCATCAGCCGCCATACTTGCCGCATGATACTTAATAGCCTCTTGGGCTACATCAATATCTAATTTACTTACATCTAAGTCAGGGTGAGCGGCGCTGTAAGATTGAATAAAATTGATTGCACGTTCAATGTCGATAGTATTGCCACTATGAGCCAAGTCAAAACAACCGAAGTCCATTAACATTTTCAAAGCGCCGGATGCTTTCCCGTAATTTGTGTTAGCCAGTTCCTGACCTGTAAGCTGATCTAGAAGTTCGCTAATGTTTGCGCGCAAGGCACCTTCATCATCTACTCGCTCGGCCTTCCTTAGCCGCCATACCTGCTTAGCATTTAAAGCTGAAGCAAGTTTGTCAAATATATCGGGATTATCTTGATCCATCTCACGTTCTTTATACAAAGAGAAAGACACGTCCATAATAGCACCGTAATCCTCTGTCAACTGCGAACCTATCGTTTCTTGGAAATAGCGAGGCCTACCGCTGACTTTACTTGGGAACTGGTCAACCAAGTTTCGGGCAATAGCCTCTTGCTCTTGACGGAAATTTTTAAGGGCCTCCGTGACGTAACTGTCGATACTCTCCTGATCGACAGTTACGTTAGCTTCTTGGGTGCCTGGAGCGATAGTAATGCTCAGGCTTTCTGGATCACGGCTTTCGGCTGCTGCAATTTGGTCAATAATATTTCTGACCTTTTTGAGTGGCATGGCGGCAGTACCCAGGTGTCGAGCGGTATTAACGGTTTCGTCAAAAAGTTCGGGATATGCAGCCTTAGCGCGCTCAAACATTTGTTCAGCGGTCTGATTGCCTTTGGCTGCAAAACAGAAGAAGCCCCGAAGATCAGTCGACACGTCTATGCCCAAAGATAATAAAGAGTACTCGCCTGCTTCCGGATGGTGCAGCTGTATGAGCGTCGGAGCAGTTGGGCCATCAAAACTAATCTTTTCTTCTTGGTCCGTGGCGTATAGACCCTTCCCTGGAAGGAAAGGCGGTATTCTGCCGGAGCGAGCAAATTCACGGTCACTCATAAGCGACGACACTGCGTCGGGCAGGAACTCGTGTAACTCTGGATTGTAGTAGCTCGCAGAAGGGTGTTGTTTACTGGGGTCAGAATAAAGAAGACTTTTACCCTTGGCATTTGATCCTGGAATCACATTTTCATCCCGTGCTAAAAGAAAGACGGGGCGGTCTTTGGGGTTGATAACCTCTTCGTCCACGACGATTTCTTTGCTGCGGATCTCTTTGAAGGCCGGTTTGCTTTCCGATGCAGCCTCTGCGGGGGCGGGCTTGATATCGGGCTTTTCGACAGTGCTTGCAACTGCAAGAGCAGTTGCCTTCTCGACGGTTGCGGCCTTGGGCTCAATTGGGGCTATAGTGGCCTCTGCCGACTCTGCTGGCTGCTCAACATGTTGCAAACCGGGCTTTACGGTCGCAGGAGTTAGCATAGGTCTTCCTGTTTTTGCGTGGTGTTTGCGTGTTTGTAAGTGTGGGCTGTCAAGTGGACCAATAATGGCACCTTTGGGATTGCCAAAATTATGATCCTTGGCTTCTAGCTTGAACGGTTTATCAGCTGGGGCGTAGTCAAAGGGGGGACGAACCAATTCTGCTTTATCCTGCTCATCTGCGATTGATTGCGCCTCAGATCCTCTCACCGGCATAGACCACTTACCCTCCGCACGGTTTAGAATGTGAGGTCTTTGGTTATGAGGAGCTATTTTTATTTGTGGGTTGCCAAATTTGGGATCTAAGGGGTCTAAAATATTCAGAGTGTCAGGCGTTGGCACTGGAGCATAGTCAAAGTAGGGAGAGTGAGGCTGCTGCGGAAACTCATTCGGGGTTGTCATACCATATACATTAGCACATAATTGACTTAAGCGCAATGAGGGCGATTAGTATGCCTGGCTGCGGTGGTATTCGGCCACAGATTGGATTACGCGGCCCATGGTTCGCGCTGTAACGGGTATTTCTAGGGGAATTGGACAACCGATGGTAAAGTCTTGTTTAAATTTCTTGAGACTGGCGCTTACGTCCCGGCCGGGACTAAGTCCTTCTGCATTCTGCTGCTCCTTGGCTTCACGTAGATAGTGAGTCACCGAAGGTAGGACCGAGAATGTTTGCATTATTTTGTCGTAAGGCATAACAGCGGTAAACTGTTCTGACGCAACGCCCAATCGAGCTGACCGCCAAATGTCTTTATCCCATATCATCCGAAGATTGTGCTCGTCGCCAATTCGGGCAGCCCGGCCACCAAAAACGCCGAACCCCGTCTTACTAAGATCTACAAGGCAATCAACCGCGGACGGATTGCTTGTTAATGAGCGCGCAATGAATGCCAGTTTTTGCAGATCGATCGACCGCCAGATGAACGAAGCGTCCCGATTGTCTGGTGGCAGGTTAAAAGAACTATCCCACAGCGAGCCCATAAATCGCCCGATTTCTGCCTGCTTACCGGCCATGTCAGCGTCCCGCTGGAACACGTCTAACTCGTCGGCTTGTATATAGACTTCGAGAAAGCTGTCAAAGACAAAACCGGCAGAAGCGCCAAGACCAAATTGCAGTCCGGTATGCGCATGTTTAAACACACGCTCGTATCGGGCAGCACTACTTCTTTTGGCTCTATCTCCAAAATAATTAGCATCGGTGTACTTTACGATGTCGTCATGACTGGGCATGAGCAATTCACGCGTTATACCCTCGACATTGTCGACTTCCTGCATGGCGCGGGATAGCTGGCCTTTTATTCGCTCGGCCGAAAAGATGCCTTTGGGATCGGCAAGTCGGTCTTTGGATCTTGATTGCCTGACCCGCTCGGGAAAATTGGTCAGAAATTCATCCGTGACGGTGGCATCTATGACAGCCCGCGTCCAGGAGCCGTATAACTCCTGGCCATCGGTAGCCATAAACTGGGCGCGTGTTTGTTCGCCGGAACCTGGGTTGGACATGCCTATCTATCTTCCTTGGATATTAGTCGGTGCGGGCGTCTTGGCCAAGCAAGCGGGCGCGCATTTCGCGGAAGCGTTTTTCTTGTTCGGCGGCAACTTCTTCGCCGGTCTTGGTGCGGCCGCCAGCAACGACTTTGACATCGCCCTTGCCGCCAATCACATTGACCACGGGGATAACGATCGGGCTGCGCTGGGTTTGTTCAAACAAGAAGTGTGTGATGTGGTCTTTGAGTTCGGCCTTGAAGCGGTCGAGGTCGACGCGCTTGAAGCGTTGCTGCACCGCGCGGCGAAGCTCGGCGCGCAGGTTGTTCATGAGATCTTCGTTGTCGCGCATGTAGATAAAACCGCGGGAAATGATGTCGGGACTAGTAAGCAAGTTGCCGTTCTTTTTATCGACGGTCAGGACGACGGCGATGAGGCCTTCTTCGCTCAGCAGGACACGGTCTTTGACCACGACATTGCTGACGATTGCGCCGGTTTGGTCAACCAATATAGTACCGCTCGGTACAGATCCGGTGATTTCCATACTGTTTGGCGTCAGACTGATGATGTCGCCATTGTCTGCGTTGACAGTGTTGGCGCGGGGCACACCCTGCTCTACCGCAATATCGATGTGGCGTCTTTTAACGCGGAATGCACCGTAGATAGGAATAAAGAATTTGGGCTTGGTATACTGGATCATTTCGGCATATTCGTCGCGCGAAGCGTGTCCGGAAACGTGCAGCGGACCGACGCCGTCGAGTTCGTGGTTGCGGGCTTCAAAGACGTGGACGCCTTTGCGTGCCAGGCCATCGACCATATCGCCGACCAATTTGTCGTTGCCGCTCTCTGGGATCGGCGTACTGGACAGGATGACCGTGTCTTGTTCTTTGAGTTTGACGTGTTTGTGGTCGCCAGTGGCCATACGCTGGAGCGCTGAGCTTGGTTCGCCCTGGCTACCAGTACAGACGACAACGATGTGCTCGTCTTTCATGGACGCCACGTTAGCGATAGGAATGAAGGTTCCTTTGGGGATCTTCATAAAGCCATGACGCACAGCCATGTCGAGCGTACTGACCATGCTGCGGCCGTCCATGGCGACTTTGCGACCGTGGTGCACGGCGGCATTTACAATCATCTGGACGCGGTTCATGTTAGTCGAAAACAGACCGACAAAGATGCGGCCAGGCGCCTGCTGCATAATGTCGATAAAGCTCTGTTCGATGGTGCTTTCGCTCGGAGTGCGGCCCATACGTTCTGGGGTGGTGCTTTCGCTGAGCAGCGCCAGGACACCTTCGTCGCCGAGTTGTTTCAAACGGTCAATGTCGCTGCGTTCGTGGTCGAGCGGGTTAGGGTCAAACCGAAAATCCCCGGTGTTAATAAGACGCCCTACTGGCGTATCCAGTACAATACAGGTCGAACCAGGAATGGAATGCGTAACGCGCACCAGTTCCACAAAGAATTCGCCGACTTTGAGGCGCTCATGGGTGTCTTCGTTCATTTGAACGGTCTTGAGTTCGAAGCCGTCGGGCATGGGCAGGCCGAAGTTTTCAAAGATCTCTTCGACGCGGCCAATGGTAAAGCGCGAACCGTAAATAGGCGCTGGGAATTTAGGCACGATGTGCGGTAAACCACCGATGTGGTCCAGGTGGCCGTGGGTAATAACGTAGCCGCGAAGTTTGTGACTAATACTTTCGAGGTAGGTCATGTCAGCGATGCCGTAATTGATGCCCGGCAGGTCGACACCAAGGTCGTTACCGCAGTCCATGATGATGGCGTCATTACCATATTCGACCAGGATGGTGTTTTTGGAACCACCACCGTCCATACCGCCAAGACCGATGATCTTGAGGCGCGGCTGGTCGTCGATGTAGTTGGCGCGGCGTTCGGGTTGCTGCACGGTTTGCTGCAAAGCGGGGTTGGCTGGTGCAGCGGCGTACTGGTTGGCAATACGCTGGGCGTCAGCTTGTGAGCGCTTTTGGGCACGCACCGCCGCACCACGGGACATGGTTGCCGATTTTAGTTTGAGACCGCCACTGGGGCCACCATTCGCGCTACGGTTGCCACTTCGGCTGTTGCCGGATGGACCGCTATTGATATTATTGTCACCACCGCTGGTGCGGGGCGGACGCTTGTTTCTTTTGTTTGGTTCATTCATTTTGTTATTCCTTTCAGTTGGATAAGAATTAAGTAGTTTCTTTTGCAAGTCGGTCAAGGATGCGCGGAATACCAGTAAAATCGTCGATTAAGGTTTGGCGCAAACTGCCGTTATAGAGAGCCGCAGCGGGATGGAACAGGGGCAGAATGACAATAGTGAGGGCATCATCTGACTGCTTCATTTTGATACGAATCCGCTTGGGTTCTCCGTGGATCTTGGAAATTTGTAGATCCGGCAAGAAACAATTCATGCTGTGGCGCCCGAGGGTCACCACTATTAAAGGCTGAATTACTTCTAGCTGGGCCTGCAAATAAGGCAAGAAATCCTTTTTTTCCTGAGGCAATGGGTCGCGGTTGTTGGGCGGCCGATACTTCACGATATTTGTAATGTACACGTCTTTACGCTGGAGGCCAATTCCCTGCAGCATTTCATCCAGGAATTTTCCAGCCGCTCCGATGAATGGCTTGCCCTGGATGTCTTCATTCTTACCGGGCGCTTCGCCAATGAACACAATTTTGGCGTTTGCGCTGCCGTCTCCAAAAACGAGCTGCGTAGCCTGTTTGGCGAGCACTGGGCAAATATTCTTTTTGAGGATTTCTGCCTTGATCTGGTCAAGCTGCTTTTGCTTGTTTTGCTCGTCTTGTGTCATGGAGATTGTACGCTTTTGGTTTGGCGACCCGTTAAGCTACAGTATACCTGAAAACTCCTTAAAAATAAAGAGGAAAATAGTTAATTGGCGCTGTAGTCCCTGCGCCACACCTGTATAACGCGAAGCCGCCCGCCGTCACCGGCCAAATCATCACCCAGATCCTCACGCCAAGAGCCCCGATGGGTAAAACCAAGCCGTTCAGCTACTATCTGGCTACGCTCATTGCCCTTTTCGATAAAAAGCTTGAGGGAACGAAAACCAAAGGCCGGAATGGCATAATCAAGTACCGTTTCAACTGATCGGCGGCCATAACCCATGCCCTGCGCCGCTTCAGTCAGCCAATACGTGGCGTAACCGAGGTGTTTATTAATTTTGTACACCCCTATGGTACCCGCAATCTCGCCATTGTCAGCGGAGCTGCTTGGCATTTCCCCCGGTATCACTCGATACTGGACACCCCTACCGCAGGTGATATCATCAATTATTTCATCCACGCGCACTTGCAGGTCATCGGACGTCTTGACGGCGTTCATCCAATAAATGTATTGCTTTAAGGAAGGGTTATCTTCAATAACTTTATAGAGTTCAGTATTATCTTCTGATCGTGAGATACGAAGATGTGTCAGCGGATCCCCAGGAACCGCTAAGTATTCCGGGTGAGTAATTGGCTCACCCGGTCGGATCACGCTCTGACAACCTTTTTAAGCAGCTGAAAACCGTTTGCCAACGTGCCGAACAATAGGAAAAAAGCGAGTGTCCAGGAGATGAGGCTGCCCGTATCAATGGCAATGGTCGCAAACAAATAGCACAGTGCTGCCTCGATAAGCGCGAACACCGCAAGGCCCATCCGGGTTTTATGCCATTGCTTAATGCGGACTACCGTCATGCAACGGCGCTCTCTTCCGGGTGATGACCTTCTGGCAATCGCACTAAATAGGCGTCAAATATGTGGGCAGCCTTATTGATCTGACCACCGAAAAAGAGTTCTGTACCGTGTGTTTCAGCCAGCCGCTTCGCGACCTTGATGCTCCGCTCATTGCCCGGAAGAATAGTAAACATTACTTCTGTCAGGGCATTGTGGGCTTGACCATATGAGATTAGTGCTTGTGCACTCCGTTGAACAACTCCCTTACCTTGCGCCTGCTCGGCAAGCCAATAACTTAATTCCATACGGCCAGGTTCGGTTGGGGGACGACTTGTTAACCGAGCCATTCCCTGAATGTCATCACTACTTTCGGCGGACGCTCCGGCAAAAATAAGGTATTCTAGCCTTTTGCCCTCCATCATCTTCTCAACCGACTTATCAATAAGTTTATGCGTACCGGCGAGATCCATGACCTGAGCCCACACATCAGTCCTACTTAAGTGCTCACGATTTGCTGCAATCACTTCGTACAAGGCGTCGGCATCACCCTCGCCCAGCCTGCGCAACTGCGCCGCAGGCTCGCCCGGCACTTCTATCGTTTGCCGGGGTAAGCCTTCATGGTCAGGATTTACTTCATCCGTGAACGTCTCTGCGGTCATAAGTTTACTCCTTTGATGATTCGCGGGCGGCGGCTTTCATGCTGAGCTGCAGGCGGCCGCGTTCGTCGATGGCGAGTAGCTTTACGGTTACTTTGTCACCTTCTTTTACGACGTCGCTAGGTTTGTTGACCCGTTCTTCCTTCATTTCGGAAACGTGGACGAGGCCGTCTTTGCCGGGCATAATTTGGACGAATGCGCCAAAGTCCATGACACTGACGACGGGTACGTCACGGTAAATTTTGCCGATTTCAGGATCCTCGGTGATGCTCTTGATCCATTGGATGGCTTTTTCGATCGATTCGCCGTCAGGGCTAGCAATCATAATCGTACCGTCGTCTTTGATGTCAATTTCGGCGCCGGTTTCGCCAGTGATCTTTTGGATGGTTTCACCGCCCTTACCGATGACTTCGCGGATCTTGTCCGGGTTGATCTTGATACTTTCGACACGTGGGGCGTATGGGCTGAGGGTGTCTCGCGGCGCTGGCATAACTTCCATCATATGTTGCAGGATGTGGACGCGGCCCTCTTTACCCTGCATCAGGGCTTTTTTGAGGGTTTCGATAGGCAGACCATGCACTTTCATGTCCATTTGGAGAGCGGTAATGCCGTTGGCGGTACCGGTCACCTTAAAGTCCATGTCACCAGCAAAGTCTTCGGCGTCGGCGATGTCGCTTAGGATAACCGTTTGGTCATCGGAGACGATGAGTCCCATGGCGATACCGCTAACGGGAGCCTTGAGTGGCACACCGGCGTCCATGAGCGCTAGACAGCTCGAACAAGTGGCGGCCATTGAGGTGCTACCGTTTTGGCTCATAATTTCGGTTACGCTGCGGATGGCGTATGGGAATACATCCTCAGCGGGCAGCACGGGAAGCAGCGCACGCTCGGCAAGTGCGGAGTGGCCGATTTCACGGCGGCCGGGGCTGCCCAGGCGCTTGATTTCGCCCACGGTGTAACCGGGAGCGTTGTAGTGATGGAAAT
>CAZSZJ010000015.1:0-30398 GCA_964610985.1 uncultured Candidatus Saccharibacteria bacterium
CCCCATTTAGCTGACATCTCTCAACATGGGCAATATTCCAGCGATGGCACGCTACTCGACCTCGACATGGTAGACACGGAGAGCGTAGGCCTAGATATGGAGGAATCGTACGAAACCTGTGGCAAGCAACTAGACGAAATGTATAAGTCTTTCGCATTGTCCGATAATCAAGTAGCGGAACTGCAAAAAGACCATAGCACCAACTATCGGCCAACAGGCGAGTCCATGAGTCCGTCATTACAGCAAATATATGCCCAGTTTGAAGCGGTTGAAGCGCGCACCGAGGAGGCCATACGATTCCTTCAGGTGGCCTCCGAGTTTGCTCAAGAGGCGGAGGATGCAATTAGAAGTACCGGCGAGTGGGTCAGCCGAGAACAAGACGTCATAGTGCAGACAGCTCATTATTGGGAGGGTACACGCACTGGCATAGAAAATCTGACAGAAATGTTCAAAGTCGCTCTAGAGCGAATGTGGAAGAGTTTTCCCAAGATATAGGGCTAAACAATCTTGAGGGGCAGGCCCAGGAAGTCGGCATAGGTTTTGGCAACTTCTTTGAGCTCATCGGCGTCTACCGTGAATTCAGGAAATACCAAAAAGCTGAGTTCGACAGTTGCCTTTTTGACGGTGCGCGCCCAGGTACCGACAACACGTCCATTAAGCACAATCATCGGCCGGAACACACCATTACTGCCGGGCACGATGTACCGCATATGGTCAGCGTCCAGCACGGCCGTCCGGTCTTTGTAGCCCAGGATAAACTCGTCAAAGCCGGGCAGAAGATACAGTCCGGTCGGTGGATGTAAGTGCGCCGCCACCTCTTTGGACATCCAATACTCCTTGCCGTCATGTTGTTCTGCCGATAAGGTGTATTTAGCTGCTTCAAGTCCTTTTTTTGCTTCGGTAACACCCAGGCCGGTCCAGTTAGCAAAGTCATAGATAGTCGCCGGGCCGTGGCTCATAAAATAACGCTGAGCGAGCTCGGCAATTGCTTCGTTGCGTTCCATCTTTACTGGTTTCGTCCATTCGTCGAGCAACACAAACGTCTGCTGTTTGCCCTCCAGCGGCCCCTGACAAATTACACCACTTTCCGCCAGATGTGAAATATACAAATAACCGCGCTGTTGCCCCGTAGCCAAACCGTTACTTTCGAACAATTCCATTAGTTGAGGACGAGAACGGCGCTCGCCGGCCTTCAGCTCTGCCACGACAACCTCGCGCGCTTTGGCCAACATAGTCTCGTCAATCTCCAGGAGCCTCTGGTGCCACCTGGGCTTCATGGCCTTTTTGTACGACAACGTTTCGACCATCCACCGGGCATCTTCAGCCGGAACAAAATGAATCGTGCCGCGCATAGGCCAGGTAAGTACTATCTTATGGTCGACAATCGCTTTTTCTACCGCAGCCAGACTTGGCTTTTTCATGCGAACGGCAACAGCCCATACCGCCTGGCCGTAATCTTGTGCCTGCACTGCACCCATCCATCGCACAACTTCCTCGGGCGTGTCAAACTTTGATCCGGCGATGTGTAAGCTCTGGAGTCTTTTTGCTGCAATATTCATAATCTGCCTTTTAGCTTACCACATCGTCGCCGAGCACTTTGCTATACTAATCCCATGAACAAGCTGCTGGTCATCACAGGTCATCCCGGCTCGGGCAAATCGACGCTCGCCCGCCAACTTTCCCAGAAGTACCAAATACCGTATCTGTCGAAGGATGCCATAAAAGAGCGAATTTTTGACGGCCTGGGCAGCAAAGACAAAAACTGGTCATTGCAGGTGAGCGGTGTCAGCCACCGAATCATGGACGACCTCATATCAAATCATCTGCAAATCGGTCATTCCATAATCGTAGAAAGCAATTTTAAGCGCGACGTCGACAGCGTCCGCTTCCGCGATCTGGCCGAGAAATATCAGGCAAGCTGTGTGCAAATCCTTTGCAGCGCCAGCCCCGACATATTATTTGAACGATGGAATAAACGCATCGAAAACGCCCAGCGTCACGAAGGGCATGTCGAAGCCATCAGCCTGGCAGAGATCAAAGAAAACTTTACCGTGCCCTATAATGCGCTTGACCTGCCCGGCGAAATCATCGAAGTCGATACTACCGACATCTCCAAGAGTGAGTTACCAATACTGCGGTAAAGATCATATACTTATTTACTTAACTGTTATTTCATCTTTAGCTGTTACACTGTAAGAAATAATACAAATCTAAGCTAGGCACTGTTGTGATTGAAATTCTAGACCTGATAGGTGTTTTTGCGTTTGCCATGTTTGGGGCGCATAAAGCAATTGAGACCCGATTTGACCTATTTGGCGTACTGGTTTGCGGCGCAATAACTGCGTTCGGCGGCGGCACCATACGTGAACTTATATTAAATGGCACGCCTGCATACCTATATGCCTATCAGTATTTGGCTGCGGCAATACTTGGCACTAGTTGTGCGATAATTGCACATAAGTACTTTGCGAAGATCGAGAAATACCTACTTGTCATAGACGCAATTGGCATTGCCGTTTTTGCCTATATCGGCGCATACCGTGCAGAAAACGCACATTTGGGTATGGCTGCAATGATCTTTTTTGCGGTTCTCACGGCCGCGGGTGGAGGCATAATATCCGACATTATCTCGGGCCAACGCCCAGAGGCACTATACAAAGACTTCTATCCGCTCGCGGCTATCGTGCTGGCGGTAGGGTATTTTTATGTATGTCCCGAAAATGGAAGTATCGTAGCCCTCGCGCTCATTGCTCTCGCATTTATCGTGCGCCTTATTTCAATTCGGTATAAATGGAAGCTCTGGCAACCTTACAAAAAACCAACCAAAAAGACGAGAGTACGCCTGCGCAAACTTATCCCGATCCGACTTACATTGTCCTAAATCTATTTGCATTATACACCTGATTATTGTATAGTGGAATAAATGAAAAGATTGGCTTCTGGACTCGCGCTAACTGCCGCTATGGCGAGTGGCTGTACAAGCATAGAACAAGGTTTGCCCGTCCCCGAACCATACACCACCCCCTGTCCAGCCATACCGGAAGCACTCAAGGCCGACAATCAGAAAGATATAATTACGAGGGCGGGAAGCGCCATATTAGCTTGCGCCCAGGAAAATAATGGCGAGATACGTGTGACACCAAACTACTCCGGTGCAATGGTTAGTTTTGCAAGTCAAAGCGGCAAATTGACTATTACTGCAACATCCGAGGCGAGTCCGGATGATCCCAGTGAATTTGCTCGTAATACGTGGGAAGTCGTGTTTACGAACGCACAAATTAAAGCAGGCGGTCCAACCAAATACACAACCGTCAGCCTTCACGAAGAGGTTGGCTGGCACTTTAGCGATGGTGACAGGTTCATATGGACCGACCCAGAACGTCCAATAGCGGCTATAACTGAAGGAGCGTTCAATTACCTGGACCGCTCAGCCGACCCTCGCGTGATCAAGTGCACCAATCAAGTGATCCTCAAAACGGGCCTCGATATCGCCTCGCTCGGTACGGATAACTTGGACAGGCCGATGCCCAATGTACCGGACAAACTACCGCGCGACTGCGACATTGATTAGTCATAGACATATTGTCCAGCTGTTTCTGCTATCATAATGACGTGCAAGTGATCGAATCTATCCGAACACGAAAAAAGCAGATGATCATACTGGTTGGGATACTCATGACGATACCTATTGTTTTGACGGCGGCCAGCTATTTGATAATCAATCCCAACAAAAAGTACGTCGTATCGCAACAAGATGCCAAACACATGCGCACCGGACTCGTGCTTGGAGCGGGCGTCAACAAAGAAGGCAAACCGTACAAAGAACTGCGCGCCCGGCTGGACACCGCCGCCGATGCGTTAAATGCCGGTGTAGTGCAAAAACTTATTCTTTCCGGCGATAACCGGTTTGCTTACTACGACGAGCCTACGGCCATGAAGCGATATCTTACTGATGACCGCGGCATCTCAGCCGAAAAACTCGTGCTCGATTATGCTGGCCGCAGCACCTACGAGTCATGCGAGCGTGCCGCCAAGATATTCGAGGTCAAAGAAGTCACAATCTTTAGCGCCAGTTCACATTTGCCACGCGCTATTTATTTGTGCCGTCACTTCGGCATTCAGGCGCAGGGAATTGCCAGTAACCTTGAAGCGAACAACAGCACCCGCCGCGAACTTTTGGCACGGGTCAAGGCTGTTTACAACGCCCATCTTATCGGTGAACGCACCGTCTTGGGCGACCCCATTCCTCTAAAATAGCCAGAACATGAGGCAGGCCTAGTTTGACAAATGACAAAAGATCCTTAGTATTAATTGAATGAATGAATACCTTGTCCCAGCCTTACTCCTTACTGGCCTGACCATAGGATGCAGTGCCGCCGAAACGCCAAATCAAACCCCAAACACTTCAGCAGCTACCGATGCTTCCGCAGGCAAACTAGAACTTACCGCGCAAATGGAAGCCTATCCTTTCAAAGCCGCCGTTGCAGAAGATAAAAAAGGCGGCGGCGACCTGGGCCAAGCCCGTCGCCAGATTGCCATAGGCGAAAAGGTAGTGGCCACATGCGTAGAACATGCAGAAAATAGCAAAAATGACCACGCTGATAGCGTCAAAATAGGTGAAGGCGAATTTGAGGGCTACAGTGTGCCTCTGTATCTTGCTCCCAGTGAATCGCCCTTCGAAAACCAACAAGTCTTCACCATTAGTGCCGCCGAAATCAGAACAGCGCTTGGATACTGCGCCGCGGGCAAAGATTAACTCTTTATTATATTTCTGTACATACCCGGTAATCTGCTTGTTATTTACTGCTGCTCTTGATAAAAAGAGTGGATGACAAACCCAGCCGAACTCCAAAGATTGCACCCCGAGGCAAAAATTACGGACGTAGCGTGTGATCCCGTCCTTGACCCAACGCTTCCATTTTCAACAGACTGTCTGGAGCTGTTTGGTAAAGAACAGACTGAGAACCTACTACACACTAGAGCGATGCTCGTCGATTTGGACCAAGCAAGGAAACAAGACAAGCCAGTACCCGGAACCAGCGAACTCAACCTCCAAACGTCAGCTGTCGGCCAGTTTTTCCAAACTCATCCGCGCTTCTCCGACCTCGGTTATGAATTCATTTCATTAATCGACAAACGCGCTGCAATCATAAATAAATCCGACGGCCCCGTAGATGAAGCGCAGCTGGCCCAACTTACGCGTCGCCTGAACAACCTATACCACACCCATAAAGACGACCTTAACCTCCTTAGTCAAGATGTCGTCCTATCGGAACTCAACCAGATGGCAATAGAGGTGAGGCATCAGTACTCTTTAGCCGATGCCATCGAAAGTTTATTCGACGACCACTCTAAGGCCGACGGCGAGGCTCGGAATACCCTTATCCAGCATATTGGCGACTTGCTACGCAAAAGCACCGGCTTGGATAGTGAACTCATAAACTCTTTGTTCGTGTACTCCCACCTGGAATTAGTAATGGGCAGGTTTGCCCAGTTTGAAGCACGCGGCTCGAGCGCACAAGGCTTAGAAAAAGAAATGGACATAGAGGGCCTCCTGCCCCACCCCATGGACAAACTCACCGACGCCAACCCCGACATTAGATTCCGCTCACCAACGCAAGTAGTGGAACAACTTAATACCGTCGTCGAGCTGGCCAGGGCGTCAGACCAAATAGAGGCTCGTATGACCCCACTGTACCGCAAATTCAATGAAGTCCAGACTGGCCACCGCATTCATGACGCACAACTTATGGCCACCGTCGCCGCGCGCGCTTTTGCTTCGGTAGAATATAGCGTGGATTGTCGGCTTGCCAATGAGGAGGTCGAAATCAATCTGGATCAATTTCCTTTTACATTGGCTAAACGTGACCCAGAAGGGCGCATCGACCCAAATGAATATGCCACCCTCATGGTACTTACCAAAGAGCTCATGCTACGACAGCCACGCCAAGAACTAACTGATTTCCTAAAAGACATGCCTCTGTTTATCGACTTCGAAGCAGTACTAAGCGCCATGTTCGAAAAAGCCGGGCAAATACCGCACACGCGCGATCTAGCCGAGGCCCGTGAAACAGCCCGGTCCATGGTCAAACGCCACCTTGATGCCATGCATGCCGAAACGCAAATGGTAAGCGACGTATTGGAAGGCAAAAAACCGCGCGCCAAAAATAAAAACCCAAAACCCGAAGAACTAGAAGCCGCGGCGCTGCATAGTAAACTCCACAGCGCTGGCTTTTCGTCAAATCCCGAAAAGGCGCTCATAATCGCTATCGTCACGGGCAAATGGGATCAACTGCAAGTCGCCAGCTCCCAACTAAAAGACATCACCGAAGCTATCGCCGGATTCTCAGATACGTTCGGACTGGACAGCGCAGCAGACCACCCGGTTTGCAAAAGGGCGGGCGCTTCTTTCGAACCACTACTCCATAGTATAGCCAGCATTATCCGCAGAAACCCCAGCAAAGTCATGCAAGCGCTCTCCAGCGGCAATCAGTTCGCCCAGCTCAAAGCGATAGTCGAATCAGTGACCAGCACATCATAGCCGCCATCGTTTGCTATAATTGACGCATGATCAAAAAGACAACCATTGCTACCTTTACCGACGGAGATTATGCGGGACAGTACGACTGGCAGGGAGGTATTCCTCTGTCTGTCGGCGAAACTATCGATGTTACATTGGCGGACAAAAAACTACTCTATAAACTCATCGACAAGACCACCAGCTTGGCAGTCGACGGTGACGAACAGCTCGTGACCACGAGCTACCGCTTCGAATTAACCTAGCGTTTTATTCACTTGGGAAGGTCATACAGGAGAAACTCGCTGTTACCCACTTTCAAAGTACCCCTTGAGTTTTAGGAACTTCTTCGATGTGACCTTTTAATAAGCGCATCGGGTTATAGCGCGATACAACCAGCACGTTTTACATTTCCCGTACCCACTCGAAAACCAAGCTATCCTTAGGAAACCATAGCTGCCGCAGTTGGCGGAGTAGTCACGCGCTCACCACTTCTTTTGCTGGCCAAATTTGTTTATAGTAGACGGATCAAATAAGCTATTATACCGGCCGAAAGGGAGCACGAGTCGATGACAAATCCTACCGCAAGGTTCGAATGCCCGAAAACAGTACTAGACATTGTTGGAGCGCATGGCATGGCGCCGCTAACTCTTATAACATTGGCAACGATGGGGCATTTTAAAGATGAGCCGTTTGACCCTGACGGATTTCGTGAACGCCTAATAGACCTGCAGCAAGAAGATGTCGCCTGGGAACCAAGCAAAAAAAGCATATCCCAGGTCATCGGAAAGCTTGCTGGTGACCCTCCTTTGCTCGAGCAATATCAGAAGCCACCTCGCGAAGAAGGTCATGTCAATATACGGATAAAAACTCATTATCAGATCTCCCGGCGTGGGCTTGCCCGGGGCACACTTCCTGCCGTTACCATTCTGGATTGGTGGATGAGAAATCCGCAGTGGCAGCCAGAGCGCATAATTGGAGGTGGCGGAAAAAGCGTCGTAGGTTTTGCGAGGCTTAATTTATTGAATCTTATCTCTGAAGCCGAGGAACCAATCAGCGAAAACGGAATTCGGCACATCGCAAACACCAGGGATGCGCTCATCCGTATAGTAGATGGATTTGCCGAAGACAACGTGCTCGTCGCCCGACCGAACGGCGAAGATAGACTCCTCACCGCTACGGACAAGGCACGGATGCCCATCAAAAACCTCTTGAGCGACTTAACAAACCTCGCCTCGCCAACAGCCATGGAAACCGGTATGAAAATGGCAGAGGACCTCGTCGTTCGCCCCGAACACTTTTCGGCGCTTATGCGCCTCGCCAGACTAGCCGTGAAAAGATAGCGAGCCAGAGTCCGCCCAGAGCTAGCTAGATCCGCAGGCGCAAGCTCTCACCCAAGGGACTGGCGACGAGTTGCACGGCGTCCTCCAGAGAAAGTTCACCAATGAATCGATTGCCGAGATGGCCGCGCAACCGCCCTTCAAATGTTTTGAGATCGTTGGGAATTTCAGCGCCCAGTGCTAAGGCCGCCCCACACGCCTCCCCCGCAGGCAATTCACGTCCTAAACTGTCGGGATTATCGCCGCGGTAATCGCATCCCAAACTGGGTGCAGAAAATGCGCCGTCAAAACCAAAGCACCGCGTTTGCGGTTCCATGACTGTAGGGTGCGCAAAGTTGGAATGAAGTGACTGCCAATAATTAAAGTGCCGGCCTCCGATCTGTACTGCCCGGCCCAAGGCCAATCGGCTTGCAATCCTTCTGCGTCCGCCCTCAAGACTATTGCCTCGAGTGAGCGAAAGGTGAATAGCGTCCTTTTCTGCTTCTGGATCGTGCCTGTTGGGGTCATACGTCTTTTGTATATTTCGAATCTCTACAAAGGCAGCATCGTCAAAAAGCCTGACCTGTTCCAGTACGTCCTCTGGGTCGGCAAGTGCGGGCAGGTTAAGCTTAAGTATCTGACCCAGAATATGATTCATCGCACCACACTCGCCACGCCTGTCGGATACGTAACTGAGATTCCGGTCTCCGGCAGATAGGACAAGTTCCGTCCTATCTTCGCGGTTGTCGGCCCGTATAGCATGGTCTATCGCCAAACTGGTTTTCGGCGTCGTAAAGTCTTCTGGCAAGTCCAGGTTCGTAGTATCGCAACTAAACCTGAAACGAAATCCGAAACTGCGGTACCAAAACGATTCACCATCCGGGTTATACGTCGGCTCGGCAAGATCAAACAAACGCTCAAACGCATACTGTTGCTGGGGGCTAAAAACGATGCCACGCTGGTTTTCTTGCTGGGTCAATTCCACTAACCTACTTTTATCGTATGGTCAATTATATGACAAAGTAGCGATTTTACCGCATCGGATCTGTCAATGATAACTACACGAGCGCCGGACGATGTTCGACTTTGCGTGCCGACTTGGCGGCAGCTTGACCGTATTTGATGATGAATTTCTCGACCATGTCGCGCGCGGTACGGTCTTCGATTTGTTTTGGTGGATGTTTTTGAAAATAGGCGGCGGGTTCGATAATCGCACCAGATAAATTATTGTCCAATGCCAATTTGAGGCAACGGATAGAGTCAATAGCCACTCCGGCAGAGTTGGGCGAATCTTCTACGGACAGGCGCAGCTCCAGGTTCATCGGCACATCACCAAAATGTTTGCTTTCAATGCGGAGAAAACAAATCTTGTTGTCTTTTTGCCAAGGCACGTAATCAGACGGGCCAACATGGATGTCGTCATCGGCGATCTGCTGCCCCCGCGCGTCTATTTGCGACCGCACAGCCTCTGTTTTGGAAATCTTTTTACTGACCAGGCGTTCTCTTTCGAGCATGTTCAGAAAGTCGGTGTTGCCGCCGGTATTCAGCTGGTAGGTGCGCTCGATTTTCATACCGCGGTCCAGGAACAGGTTAACGAGAGTTCGGTGGGTGATGGTCGCGCCGACTTGGGCTTTGATGTCATCACCGATAACGGGCAGGCCAGCTTTTTGGAACTTGGCCGCCCACACGGGATTGGATGCGATAAATACAGGAATACAGTTAACAAATCCACAGCCAGCGTCTATGGCTGCTTGTGCATAAAACTCGGTGGCTTTTTGCGATCCGACAGGGAGATAGTTGATAATGGCATCGACCTTGGCGTCTTTGAGCACTCTTACTACATCGACGGCTTTTTGCTTTTCGTCGACGGGCACGAGTTCGGCGGTATACTTGTTCATACCATCCATTGTTGGGCCGCGGGACACGGTAACGCCCAACTTTGGCACTTGGGCAAAGATAGCGGTGTTGTTGGGTTCGGCATAAATGGCCTCGGCCACGTCTTTGCCGACCTTGTTGGTGTTTACGTCAAAAGCCGCTACTACTTCGATGTCGTTTATATGATAGCCACCAAAGTTAACGTGCATCACACCGGGCACGAACTCGTCGTGGCGAGCATCTTTATAATAATGAATACCCTGGATGAGCGATGATGCGCAGTTGCCCACGCCAATAATAGCCACTCGGATCTTTTTACGCACCATAAAACAGTTCCTCCACTAATGCTTGCTACGGGTTAATGGTAGCGAGCGAAATTATAAATAACAAATATGAATATCTTATAGTGGTATAATATTTATTTATGGAGGAGCGCCTCGTCAAACTTGCAAAGATCGTAGATGCAGGAAGCTTTACGCGCGCCGCGCGCCTCATGCATATTTCACAGCCCGCCCTGACCGCGGCCGTCCAAAAACTGGAACGGGAACTTGGAGCCGATCTGTTGGTGCGCGGCCGTCACGCCTTATCGCTCACAGCAGCCGGAAAAGTCGCGTACGACACGGGCAAAACACTGCTGGCCGAAACGCAAAACCTGCAGCTGCATATCAGCGAAGCCGCCAAACAAAAAACCGCTATCAACCTCGGGCTTATAGACAGCATCGGCGAACTACTGTTTTCGAGCAGTCAGTATTTGCAAGCGCTAGAAGAACATGCGCGCCTGTCGCTGACGATCGACAATTCCGGCCGTTTGGTACACCAGGTAGAGCGCGATGAACTAGACGTAGCGTTCATTGCTGCTTTTGATCGACTACCGTCTACGCTACACGCCGAGGTCATTGCGCCCGAACCACTGGTCTTTGTAACGCATCCGGATGTTGCGATGGGGGTGCAGAATTCTATGAAACAGCAGGGACTAGTGCCGACTTTTTTGAACTACAACCAAGGTTCACGCACCGCCGAATACATTGCGCGCCATTTTGCCAACCAAAGCATCATACTTGAAACCACCTTTCACTCCACCAGTCCGGAGATTATGTTGCAACTGGTTTTGGCAAAACGCGGGAGCGCGGTGCTGCCATATCAACTCGTGCGCACGCACCTCAAAGATAGCCGGCTGCAAACCATACACATTGGCAAAAGTCCGCTCGTGCTGCGCCCGATCGTGCGTGTCCACCGCAAAGGCCGCGCCCTGTCTGCACAGATCGAACGTTCATCCCACCATATCCGCGAACAATTACACGACCTGTACCTGGCGGCCCAGCAAATATAAAGCTCCACATGTTATACTACTAGCGATGAAACAGCACAAAAAACACCGGCGATTTTCGCCGCGTGCGCGCAGAATCACTCTGGTGACTGCCCTCGTATTGGTGGGGCTTTTTGCGGTCTTAAATGGCGTTCTGTGGCTCATGTACCGCGACCGTACTTACGCCGGGACGCGCGTGATGGGACAAGCCATCGGCAGCGTAGCCTATGCTGATCTCGGCAAAAAGATCGATGCCCTCCAGCTCATTCCCGAAAAAGTCACTTATGCATATGACGGCAAATTTATTGAACTGCCAGCCGCAGAAGTAGGTGTGCGTAAAGACACGTCGCGCACCACCACGAGTTCTAAGGCCCAAAAGTTTTGGCTGCCCATTGTGAACTTGTTTAAGAAGCCAGTTTTGCAAGCACCGGTTGCCATCGACGATAAAAAACTAGCCGAAGCCAGCCAAAAAATCGCCCCGACGCTGGGCAAAGAACCGGTCAGTGCCCACCTAGTTTTGGAAGGCGTGAATGTCAGTATTCAAAAAGAAGTGTACGGGTATGGTGTAGACAATAACTCACTCCGGCCAGCTCTTTTGTCTGCCCTCGACCAGGGCAGGTCGAAGGCCCGGGTCAAGGTCACATCATCGCGGCCGCAGGTCCTGGCGAGCATGCTCGAAGACAAGAAAACCGAGCTGGAAGAGCAGATCAAAACTCCCATTACCCTTAGTTTTGGTAGCAAAACCAAACAGGCCAGCGCCGCAGATGTTGCCAGTTGGATGGTGCAATCAGGCGAGATATATGTGCCGTCGCCCGAAAAAATCCAAGCCTATGTAGTGGCAGCGGGCAAAGAATTCGGCATTCGCGTCAAAGACGTGCAGGCTACGGCCGTCAAAGCAGAGCAGGCCGTCAAAAACCGCCAAGCACTTACGGAAACGCTCACACAGCAAGTCTCGCTCAAAACGTTCAGTTACTGTACGGCCGTACGCGGCGTCGATGCGTCGCATTTGGCCAGTCTCAAACCGCGGTTGCAGGCAACATATAGCAACCCGCGCGGCTGGTCACTCGACGGCCTGGTAGAATTCCGCGAAGTCAGCAGCGGCTGTGATTTTACCGTATGGCTAACAGCGGCTGGGCAAATGCCGAGCTTCGGTGCAATCTGCGATTCATTGTGGAGCTGTCGTGTCGGACCAAACGTCGTCATTAACTTTGACCGCTGGCAAAATGCCAGCGAAGCCTGGAACGCCCGTGGCGGTAGCCTGGAAGATTACCGCCACATGGTCATCAACCACGAAACCGGCCACTGGCTGGGCTTTGGCCATTCCCAATGTCCCGGCCCCGGCCAGGCCGCACCCGTCATGCAGCAGCAATCCATCGACCTGCAAGGCTGCACATTCAACCCTTGGCCAACAAGTGGCGAACTAAACACGCTCAAACGCGACCTCGGCATATAATTTCCTACACATCTATCCGGCAGTATAATCTAAAGGTATGTACAAAATTCAAAGCGACAAGTACCGAAAAGCAAGAGGCGGCTCAACCCGCATCCTTGAAGTATTCTGTGCAGGCTGCGGCAAACATCTGGCCTATTACCAAAAAGATGGGCCTGGGTTACTCAAAAGAATGTACGTTGACCGCTTTATTGATAAGGAACCTGTAGGAAATGAGCTTGTCTGCAATGATTGTGCCCGGGTTTTGGGTAATCTTATCAACTATAAAAAAGAAAACAGACCAGCCTACAGACTTTTTGTCGGAGCCGTTACAAAGAAGATCGTCAGAAAAGACTCACTAGACTTCAATTAACGACAGCACCGCATGATAAAGACCCTTAAATGCGCTATCATTAAGCGATGAAGATATCCATTTCTGACCTCAATCAAAAAGTAACCGAGTGTTTTGCAATCACCGGACTCAACGAAAAAGACGCCCAAACCATGGCAAACTTGGTGGTCGAGCAGGAACTATTGGGCAATCAATTCAGCGCCGTAGGCGAACTAAACGGCAAGCATCAGCGTCTCCTCCAAAATATAGGATCGGCCGCCGAAGAGATTGCCGCAGAAAAACCAGCCATGAAGCTCATTAAAGGCAATGGCCGCCTTGCACCGCTCGTTACCGCCGACCACCTTCAGGGAGCGATTTCCAAAGCAAAACAGCAGGGCATATACGCGCTCGGCATTTATGACAGCACTTATAACGACTTCTTTGAGGTTTTTTGTCGCCAGATCGCAGCGAGCGACTGCATCGGCATCATCGTCGAAAATGGCGGTCCGCAGGGCGTTGTACCTTTTGGCGGACGCAAAGATGTAACGGGCACAAATCCTTTGGCGTATGGCATTCCGACCAACAAATATCCCATCATCTTTGACGCCGCAACCGCAGTGCACGCCTACGGCCGCATTCGTCAAGCCAAAGAACACGGCGAACAATTGCCCGAAAACGCCTACGTCGATAAAGACGGCAATATAACGACCGACCCAGATGTTGCGCACGCCGTCCTACCGTTCGGCGGTTTTAAGGGTTACGCCATCAATCTGTTGGTAGAAATCTTGACCACCAGTTTGGTGAGAAGCAAGGGCGGCCTCGACCAGCCCACCGATTCGCAGCGTCACATTGGCACATTTATCATTGTCATCGATCCGGCCGCCTTTGGCGATATCGACGAATTCAAAGCATCTGCTACCACCCTGGCCGACGATATTTTGGCGGTGCCCGCCGTCGACGCCAGCAAGCCGGTTCGCATCCCCGGCTTCCGTGGGGCAGAGCGACGCGAAACGTTCATGCAGTCCGGTCAAATCGAAATAGCCGACGAAGACTGGCAAAAATTCACGAGAGGACAGGGGAAATAAGATGGAATCAATCCCTTGCAATATTGTCATTCTGCCCTCGGAGGAACTAGCTCAGAAGGCGATAAAAACCAGTGGGCAACTACGTTCACCGGAAACCCTGTTCACGCTGGAGAATAACACATATTTTCCTCATTGCTCGCTCTATATGACGCAATTAAAGGTAAAGGATCTGGAAAGGGTAGGCCAAATCCTGGCTACTGCTGCCGCATCGTTTGCAGCATTCAGTCTAGAAGCGACACGATACCATCAGTCCCATGGCTTCATTGACGTCGAATACACTCGCACTTCGATGCTTGATGAGCTGCAAATGGCCGTCGTAGACGCCATTAATCCCATCCGTGACGGTATGCGCGAAAAGGACAAAGCTCGAATGGTCACTGCAACCGGTCTCGTCCGTGAAAATTTTGAAAATATGGCTATCCTAACATCGGCGAATTATTCCGACCACATATGACAGTCACGCGTTTTAATAGCAATGAACCACGGAGCATTTTAGATCTGCCAGCGCCCCAGGAATTCAATGGCGCTTTTCCCAAACTCGGGCTTTTCGAGATGGGCGATAACGGCACATGCATCCGAAAGATTGCCGAGTTCAGTCTAGGCCAGAAGGATTTATGATAAAAGCACTCATCTTCGATTGTTTTGGCACTTGCGACATCGTAAAAACGTATGGAATGCAGTCGATTTGCTACCACGATCTTGTACAGTGCGTCACGGAGCTAGAAAAACTCGGGGTAGACATATGAGTCTCGAGCAGATATTACTAGATGCCAATCAACGTCGGTACGACGCAGCCGCCAGTCCGCTTAGGAGTCACGGCCCCGATCACCATTACCGCGTATACAAACTTGCTATCGCGCTGGCCGAAAGGCTAGGCGTCACATATGACGCAGAAGTCCTGACCGCTGCCGCTTTGTTGCATGACCTCGCTGCATACTATCCCGAGCAAACCGGTGAAGATTATCATGACTTCGACCATAAAATCGCCGAAGAAGTGCTGCGCGAAATCGACTTTCCGGTGAATAAAATCCCTGCCGCCCTGGAAGTCATCGCCAATCACGGCTCCGATCCCAAATTCAAACAGGCCAAAGAATCCATCGAAACCACGCTACTGCGTGATGCCGACAAGCTCGACGTTTTTGGCCCGATTGGCATTGCCCGCATTCTGATGGTGCGCACACTCAAAGGCGATACGCTCCAGCAAATCGTCGACGATTTTTATACTCACGGCCACCTGGAACGCAAATGGCAGTCCATCACATACGATGAAACGCGCAAGCTCGCCGCACCCGATTATGAATATTCCCAAACATTCTTCAAAAACCTCGCGTCCAAACTAAAACCGACGATATAAAGGTATGATGCGCGCCATCTTTTTTAATGGACTCGGAACGGGCGAAACACGTAGGCGAGAAGCAATCGCGTTTAAGTATTTGCGCAAACACGGCATAGCGGTCGTCCATCACCACATCGATTGGCTGTCTGGCGAAGGTTTTGAATCCCTCCTACAAAAGGCGGCTGCCTTAACCAGAGACATCCTAGACACAAATGGTAGCGTCGTCTTGATCGGCTCAAGTGCGGGAGGCAGCATGGCCATCAATGTGTTTTCGCAGCTACAAGATCATGATGTGTTTGCGATTAGCCTATGTGGGCGACTGCATCCTGGTGCCTATCAACCAACCGAAAGGTTATCCCTAGAAAATAAAGCAGGCATCGGCAAGCCCCATGAAAGTCAAAGTTTTTACGATTCAGTAGTGTACTGTGATCAAAAAGCAATTCCAGCGATCAAAAGCAAAAACCTTCACCGCGCTGCGACGGTCCGACAAATTGCCGACGGAGTCGTGCCACCCAAAACGATGGAAATTATCGGTGTCCAACCGATATTCGTCCCGGGCTTTGGCCATGGTATGGGCATCTTGCTCGGCGCGTTGCAATTGCCAAAAATAATCAAAAGATTTATCGTCTAATCATGCCCAGATCTCTTATCAAAAATATACGGCGTTATCCTGCAAAGACGCCCGGCCATAAAACCGCGTTTGTTTTATGCGGATTTGGCGGCAGCATTTGGCAGACCCAACGGCTTTTGCGGGTACTGCGGGGTGCGGGCTACGACGTCATGGCCATGGATTTTCCCAAAGAAGTGCTCAGCAAAGGTGACCCGCAGCTACTTCTTGATCTCATGGATGAGGTCGTACGGTTTGCCGATACAGAAGCAAAAAAGCTTGGTAAGCCCGTCCTGCTGGTCGGCATTAGTCTCGGCGCGCTCGTGTCACTCAATGTCCTGCGCCGTTCAAAATCATTTGACAAAGGCATTCTGATAACAGGTGGTGACATCGTAAAAGTCGCCCACAATATCTACGGAAGAAAGGTCTGGCCCGGAACATACGACGACTTGGCCGGTACCTGGAAAACCCTTAACATGTATAGCGACCCACGGGAGCTGCGAGAAAAACGTATCTTGTTTGTATTGCCGTCCCGAGACAAGCTCATCGATCCGACCGACGTACATCAGGAGACAAAAATACAAAACGAGGCCGGAAATACCCTCATTCTTGTTGAGCGTCATTCATTCGGACACATCGGCACAATCATCGAAGAAACGATCCTATTTCCCAAAAGAATCCTAAACTACATCCGTCAGGTCGAAGATTAAACGTACCATTTTCGAGTGATCATAAAGGCCACAAACGATGGCACGAGCGGCAGCCAAAAGGTGATCAAACGATACAAAAGCGTCACGGCCACGGCCTGAACTGGGTCAGCGCCGTACACAATCATGCCGCCAGCCAAACCCGCCTCTACGCCGACCAATCCGCCAGGCAAGGGAATCGCCGCGCCAGTTGCAATGCCAACCGTAAAAATGAGAAAACACTGCATCAGCGGCAAGTCAACTTGCAGCGACCGCGCACTCAGATAAAACATCGCTACATAACTGAGCGTTAACACACAGGCCATACCCAAAGCGCTCAGCAGTCGCAAAGATTGTCGGCGATATGCGGCCAGAGACTGCCAGGTTTCGCGCAAAAGTTGAGTCACACGACGTCGAAGCTCCGGCAAAATCAATCCTACGGCAATGAGCAAGCCAAAAGTTATAGTCACCAGCAATCCGATTGTTTGCCAGGGCAGGGCAGTCGATGGCAGCGCATCGGTTCCAGCAATCAGCAGGCCGATAATAAGCAACGACCCGTGTGCCGTCCATCCGAGCAGCGCATTTGCGCTCACTGTGGCCAACGACTCAGGCAGTCGAAAGCCGTTACGGCGCAAATACTGTGCAATCAAAACCGGCCCGCCTACACCCGCAGGCAGCACTCGGTTAGTAAAGGCGCTTGCCATTTGCACCGTAAAGATCCGCCCATAACTGATCGGGCGCAGTGCAAGCAACCAATAAATTGCACCAGAAACCACAAAGGTCAGCAGCAAAAAACCACCCGCCACTAGCAGAGGCAAAACAGCCGCCTCACTCAACACCGAAAAACTCTCCCTAAAATTCCCCAGTCGGGGCACAATCACATACAGCAGCAGCAAAAACAACAGCAAAACAAATACACGACCTCTCGAAATAGCAGTCAAGCCAGTGGCAGTCTTTTTTGTCATATCTTCAGTATATGCCAAACATAACCACATGCGGTATCATATACACATATGATTATGTGGTTCGCCCAAGGTTCGCAGCTCGATCGGGCGCTCGATCAGTCCAAGGAAGTGTTTGAACGGTTTACGAGCAGCTTCCTGAGCACGCGGTCAATCCTAGCATTTATCGCGGCAATGGCAATTGCGCTTATTTTGGGGCGCCTACTGGCGGCAATTATGCGCAGGTTTACGCGTGCCGTCAGTCGCACCGCCGACAAGGTCCAAGACCTTAAGGAAGTAAACCGTTTACGGCGCATTGAAACCCTCACTATCCTGGGCGTCGCGCTGGCTCGTATGTTATTGGTAGTTATGGCGCTCTATTTCTGGTGGATATACGCGCACCCCACACAGCAACCAACAGCGCTCATCGGAGCAAGTGCCCTGGTGGTTATTATTGCCAGTGCCACCGTCGGTCCAATCTTGCGTGATCTTGCGTACGGCGGCGTCATGATGGCCGAACACTGGTACGGAGTGGGTGACCATGTCAAAGTCGAACCATTTGCCGAGCTTCAAGGCGTCGTAGAACGTGTCACTTTGCGCTCAACGCGCATCCGCGGTCTCAACGGCGAAATCATCTGGATCAGTAACCAAAATATCCAAGGTGTGCGCGTACTAACTAAAGGCGTGCGCACCATTGCCATCGAGATTTTTGTAAGCGACTTGCGTCGTGGCCTCAACCTTATCGAAGAAACGAACCGACGTTTGCCAACCGGCTCCCTCATGGTCGTCCGTCCGCTCCACATAATGTCCAAGATCGAAGTTGGCGAGGGCATCTGGCACATAACCGCTGTCGGTGAGACTGCTCCCGGCCGTGAATGGCTCCTCAATGACTACGCCAAACAAATCATGCTCGAAATGGATGAAAACAACAAAAAGCCCATCCTAAAGACCGACCCCATATGCCGCGATGCCGATAGCGATGCCGAACTGCGTTTTACGCGTACCGTCCAAAACGCCCGTAAATCGACTCTGCAACGCAAACACTTGCCGCTGCCCGAGGCTATCTCCAAACAGATAGGAAGACCACTCGCTGGAGCCAAAAAAGCTGCCGAAGCCCGACGCCGCCGTCATAAAAAAATCCAATAGAACGAACGGGCTGCTATTGCGTTACAGTAAA
Organism: uncultured Candidatus Saccharibacteria bacterium; assembly: GCA_964610985.1. Classification (GTDB taxonomy): domain Bacteria; phylum Patescibacteriota; class Saccharimonadia; order Saccharimonadales; family UBA4665; genus JARIHD01. The sequence goes on from CAZSZJ010000015.1 coordinate 18,610, forward strand.
GCTGCCGGATAGATCATGCTGCATGTGGTCGTGCAGCTTATAAGTACCCAGCTCAGTAAGGGTGATGATCATATTACGCCCCGGGCGAATAGTCTTACCAGCTTCGCCCGCATATGGCTCCAGCTGGGCATGGGATCCAAATTTAATCTCGTGAACATCAGCGTCCAGATTTATAATTGTCAGCGTATCACATTGATATGCATCGATGTGGGCAGGGATCATCTTGTTGTCTTTCAGTTCAATTTTATGGTTATCGCCGGTTCCTCCCGGACAAGTGCCCGTCTGTACGCCCTCAATTTGATACACACCCTCACCAGAAGCTATTGTATCATTCACATTTGACGGGGACATATTGGAGTGAAGATGATTCATAATCCATAGCGAACCCACTATCACCAACATAATAATGCCAACAGTAGAGAGCAGAAAAGCCAGGTTCCAGTGCGGTTTTTTCTCCCGCCCCAAATGTAGAAAAAATACAATCTGCACTATCATCTGTAGCACCGCAAACCCAATAATCGTCACAATTAACATCATTCCGTCAAAGGATTTTTGGGTTACCAGATAGTACGGTATAAAAGTAAAGATCAAGGACAATATAAATCCAATAATATACGATGTCGCAGTTCCATGGGCCTCAGGCTTAGTCTCGGTGGTATATGGTGTACTGCTCATACAAACGCCATTAAGTATACAATGGTAAATATAAAGATCCAGACGATATCAAGGAAATGCCAGAAAAGACTCAGCAGCATTAATTTTCGCACCAGGGGCGGGTTGAGTCCGCGCCTCCAAATAAATGCTAGGGTAGTGCCAATCCATATCAGCCCGGACGTTATGTGCAGCCCATGTGTGCCGACGAGCGTAAAGAATGCGGAGAGAGAAGCGTTGCTTCGCCATGTATGACCCTCATGAATAAACTCAGCGAATTCTTTTAACTCCAACCCCAAAAAAGTCAAACCCAGCAAAAACGTGATACCAAACCATATCAACACCTGATTTTTGTGGCCATGGTGTGCCGCCAGCATGCCAATTCCTATGGTAAAACTGCTCGTAAGCAAGATGAGCGTTTCGGCCAAAGCCAGAGGCAGACTAAAAAGCTCGTCATGCGCTGGACCACCAAATGTACTGCCCCGGAGCACCGCGAACGTCGCAAAAAGTACCGCGAACATCAGCAGGTCGGTCATTAAATACACCCAAAAACCAAAACCTACCCTGTCATTAGCTTGGGCCTCGTGGCTTTCGAGCCCATGTTCAGTTGCCATGCGACCCCCGTTTGAATCCGATAAGCCCCGAAGCCCACCTGGCAACAATCTTCACAAATTCCCAGAGTCTCATATCTTCGCCTTCTTCCCGGTCTTCCGAAAGTACACTCTTTGCTCGGTCTTCCTCAATCTTTTTGACCTCTGCGGCTGTAAGCGTGTATTCTATGTCATCATTAAAGGTGCGAGCGATAAGGCACACGATTATACCGAGTATTCCCACCACGGCCAGCCAGATAATATGCCAAACAAGCGCAAAGCCAGCGGCAAATGCAAATCCGGATATATATATGCCAGCGGCGGTGTTCCTGGGCATGCGGATATCTTCGTACTTTGGCTCGGGCAGCCCGCCACGCTGTTTAATCTCAAAGAATGCATCCCGGGTCGTAACCTCTGGAATCACAGCAAGGTTGTAGGATGGTGGTGGACTCGATGTCGCCCATTCTAGTGTCCGCGCATCCCAGGGATCGCCTGTAGTGTCACGCAAACGCCGCTTCTGCATAATACTGGCGACAATCTGCACCACCTGCAAAGCCACGCCAATCATGATAATAATTCCGCCAATCAGCATGAGCACATAGAACGGCTGCCAACCCGTCGAAGCATCATAATGATCGAGCCTTCGTGTAGCCCCCATAATCCCCAGTGTATACATAGGAACAAATGACATAAGGAAGCCCACAATCCAACACCAAAATGCATAACGGCCAATTCGCTCGTTCAGTCTAAAGCCGGCTATTTTGGGGAACCAATAGTTTATGCCGGCAAAAATACCAAATAACACGCCGCCAATCACCATGGTATGAAAATGCGCTACCAAAAACAGGCTGTTATGCAGCTGGAAATCAGCAGGTGGCACAGCCAAAAGCACGCCAGCCATTCCGCCAATAGCAAATACGCCAATGAACCCAAGGAACCACAACATCGGCGTACCAAACCGAATCCGGCCCTTATACATCGTAGCGATCCAGGTAAACACAAGCACGGAGGTTGGTATAGCGATAACCATCGTCATTACCCCAAAGAATGCATTGACGTTCGCATCCGCCCCCATAGTAAAGAAATGATGCAGCCACACCAAGAGGGCGAACGTCGAAACGCCAAGCATACCAATCACATTGGACGTATAGTACGCAATGCGCTTCCTACTGAAGGTCGAAACTACCTCAGAGAAGACACCAAACGCTGGTAGCATGAGGATATATACCTCCGGGTGTCCCCACATCCAGATGAGGTTGGTGTACATCATGGCATTGCCCCCAAGATCGGTCGTAAAGAAATGCATACCCAAATAGCGATCAAAGAATAGCAAAAAGAGCGTTGCGGTAAGCAGCGGGAAGACCATGGCGGCCATGATCATGCTGCACAATGACCCCCAGGTAAACAATGGCATCTTCAATAAGGTCATACCAGGTGCACGCATTTTAAGGATGGTCATAATAAAGTTAATTGCTGCCAGGGTTGTTCCGATGCCCGATATTTGCAGACTCCATATCCAATAATCCACGCCGACACCTGGGCTAAATTCGGTTCCGGAAAGCGGAGCAATGGCCAGCCAGCCCGTTGCGGCATATTCTCCCCCAAAGGCAAAGAACATATTGACCATGACGACTCCTGCCACATACAACCAAAACCCCAAGGTGTTCAAAAATGGTGATGCCAGGTCACGCGCACCAATCTGCAGAGGCACAATATAATTATGAGTCCAAAGATAAAGGCCATGGCCACGAAAAAACCCATGATGTTGCCATGAGCCGTGAATATCTGCTGAAAGTGGTCCGCCGAGAGGTATCCATGCGCAGTACCCGAAGACAGCGCCTGCTGCAACCAGATCATTATCGCGTCCAAGCCGCCGCGCATCAGCATAAACCCGGCCACAATGAAGTACATAATCCCAATCCTTTTGGGGTCGACAGAAGTAAGCCATTCTTTCCAAAGCCACGTCCAGCGTTTTTTCCAGGTGAGTAGCGCAACGATAAGCAGGGCAAGCAAAATGAATGCAGCCGTTCCGCCAATGGTAAACCATTCGTGTGGCAAAGCGTGTGCGTCTAGTTTGCCTAAAAGTAGTTCTTTCATTCGTGGTGTGCCCCGTGATGCATATGGCCCTCGGGCCCGGACGGTCCCGTGTATTTCATAAGTACTTTATCATATAAGTCTGTATCCGGCGCAGAATAGAATGCTGCCTGATTGTTTTCGCTCGGCTCTAACATTTTTTTATACTCTGCGTCATCGAGCACCTTGTCGGATGACTGCATGCCATCTACCCAACGCTCAAAATCGCCGATGGAACTGGCGCGCGCAGTAAATTTCATCCCGGCAAAACCAGCACCATTTATTTCGGCCGAGCTGCCTGGATAGTCGCCGGGCGTATCGGCAATCAGATTCAATCGGTTGCTGTGTCCCGTCATGGTAGAAAGCATGCCGCTCAGATTCGGAATCCAAAACGCGCTCATCGGTGCCTCATCCGCCGTTAAGTCAAACTGCACCGGCGAATGTGTAGGAATCTGTACATAATTGACGGTTGCAATACGCTGTTCGGGGTAAATAAAAAGCCATTTCCAGCGCATCGACACAACTTGAATGGTGAGCGGCTTAGCGTCTGGAGTAATGGATTTCTGTGGTTCAAGCCTGTGGGCGGCGGGCCACATTATGAGCGCAAGCACAGCCATAAAGGTGCTGGGTAGCAGCCATATGCCCGCATTAAGCATTTTGCTATGGCGGACATTTGGATCATGCGTTGACTTGGTATTCGACTCACGGTATTTCCAGGCAGTAAAAAAGAGCAAGATAAGGGTAGGGAGACCGATTACGAGCAATATGCTCACAACAAGAATTATCAAGCGGAGCTGCTCGTGAGCAATCGTGCCTTTTGGGTTGAACAGCGCAACATTATTGCCCTGCAATAGCGCCGCAATAAGCAACGACAAACTCACCAGTACAAGAAGAATCCCTCCCACCATTCTGACTTGGCTATTCTTTTTTCTATTTTTTGGCATTAACCTGGCTCCGACAGGACTTAAGCATATTCATTACCTACTACTATACCATGGTCATCCGGCAATATGTCCGGTCAGAAGATGCCCCATCAAAGGATCACCCCGCAATACTTAAGTCATAAAATCTAATAGATCTATCAGGGTTTTACGTGATTTTAAATACGCATTAGACGTGAAAAAGTTTACAGTTGACCTCCAGCTCAAGCCTCTACTATGAAAGGGCTGGTAACAGTAAGGGGGATTCTAAAATGAAGAAAATTAAAATCCTGTCGCAACCAACACAAATCTCAACTATCCAGTTGGACGACCTCGACTACAACACAAACCAACCCGAGGACAAAATAGCAAAGATGCAAATCCGCAAATGGCGCAAACTTCGCCAGCAGGCAATATAGGCCGACGCAGATCCAGCCAACACCAAAAACCATTTGAAACCAAGCAACCAGAAATGGACCATCAGACAGGTGGTCCATTCTTTTTTGTACTAGGGATCATGAATTCCCTGGATTATACTTAATATGAATATGCAGACCCTGAAGCTCTACTATCGGCTGACCAAGCCAGGCATTATTTATGGCAACAGTTTGACAGTAATCGGTGGTTTTCTGTTTGCGTCGGGTGGACGTGTGGACTTTGCGCGCTTTCTGAGCGTCATAGTAGGCACAGCGCTGGTGATCGCCAGCGGTTGTGTTTGCAATAACTACATCGACCGCGGACTTGATAAAAAGATGGCTCGCACCAAAAAAAGGGCGCTGGTAACGGGCGCTGTTTCAAGCCGGAGTGCGCTGATATATTCTGCTGTTTTGGGTGTTTTCGGTGTGGCTGTTTTATATCAGTTTACCAATACGCGCACAGCCGGTTTGGCCGTTTTTGCCTGGTTTATGTATGTGGTCGTGTATGGCATCGCCAAACGGCGCAGCGTATATGGCACACTGGTTGGCAGTGTTTCCGGAGCGATGCCCGTGGTCATTGGATATAGTGCGAGCGCGGCGGCCCTGGACTCCGCCGTAACGTTGCTCTTCCTAATCATGGCGTTTTGGCAAATGCCGCATTTTTATGCCATTGCCATGTATCGCCGCGAAGATTACGCCGCGGCCGGGTTGCCTGTGCTATCCGTCAAGGCCAACCCCCTAAACAACAAAGTAAATATCATGGGTTACATCATACTGTTTATCGCCGCCAACTTTATGCTCTTTAGCGAGGGATATGCCGGCATTACGTACGGATTGGTCATGATAACGCTTGGACTGGTATGGTTGTGGCGTGGCAAACAAGGCTTTAAGGGCAAAGACGATGTAACGTGGGCAAAGGGAATGTTCTTTTATTCACTTATCGTGCTGCTGGGATTTGGCGCTTTATTATCTCTTAACCCATGGCTGCCGTAAGTGATATAATAGTGCTTATGATGTTACTACTCCATATTTCTGTCGCACTAACCAGCGTTGGCCTGACAACCTACGTTTTCTTTAATCCTAGTAGAGGCGTGCTGCGCGGGGCTTATGGGCTTATGGGGGCGACGCTCGCTACGGGCACGGTGCTCGTTTTGAATAGTCCAGCGCATATGGTGCAAGCCTGTCTAACGGGTGTCGTATATACGGCAGGCGTAAGCTGCGGCCTAATCATGTCGCGGCGCAAATTGATTACACAGACCGCTAAGCTCAAAAAATAACAGATCTCCCAAAAGCGTTTAACCTTTTTGACAATTTAGACTATTATTCGGTAGAATAATAGTCTAAAAAGTTAAGGGGGATTTAATGAACCATAACAAACTTGGATCAGCAGAAACGCCCGCCATTATACCCGTATTAGCCCTGGGTGAACTGGCCGTTGGCTATGAAGCACCCATAATAGCCGAAGTAGGCGAGGTTAATGATACTCTGGGCGGCACCAAATATAACTGGGATGGCCCAAATCAAAGCCTAATGAATTAGCCCAGCCGAGAGCATGCACTTCATAGATAAGGAGCCTTGGGCGGTGGGCCTAACTCCATTCCAGGGCTCTTTTTTTGATACAGATCCATCATCCGGACGCTCCATAAAGCCTGACACGCCAGAGCTTCAAAAAAGTAGCCAGCAATCCGAAGAGCTTCGTACCTTCCAGACTGAATCTGGTCGTATCGCTGTAGTCGGACAGTGCTTTGCGAGTGACGCAGCCATCCTGGAAGGTTTGAGGAAAGTAGCCAGCGACGGTAAGGCCGAAGCGCTTACCCAATGGCCGGGCAGCTACAGTACAGTAGTGATTCAGCCAAATAAGGTTACTGCAACTTCAGATATATCCGGCAGATATCCTTTATACTATCAGTCAAATACTGAACGCATCGCAATAGGCACACATGCATCACTCATAGGTAGTGCCGACGGTAGATCTGCAGACAGCGTAACGCTTGCCGCCCAAATCGCTTGCCCAGGCATAACAGAACTGGCCTTTGACCGATCGGCATACCGCGGCACAAACTGTTTACAGCCAGCCCATATTCTGCAAGCAAACCGTGGTTTTTTACAAACATCAAGATACGAGTGGGGCGAGCCTGACCAGGGCACTGACCTTACCGAGACCTCTAAATACTTGGCGCACGTTATTCGGCAAGCAGTTCAATATCGCATCGACCTTGGCGGTAAGCTCTCTTTTGACTTTAGCGGAGGTATGGATTCAACATCGCTAGCTTTTTTAGCAATGCAACATGGCCATAGCCCGGATCTATTCACTTCTCACCATCCACGTTTTCCAACAGACGACCTCGGCCACGTAAAAGCATTCCTTGACATGCCCGAAAGCAAGCGTGCCAATCCACGCTGGCACGAATTTTTCATAACAGATGAGGAGGGTGCATTTGCTGGCCTGACCGACCTACATGTCACCGACGAACCTGATGCTACGATATTCGCTCGGGCACATTTAAAAGCCTACTATCGGCACATTCGCAGCAAGGGCGGGGAAATTCATATAACAGGTGACGGCGGCGATGCGATCGCAGACATGGGGCAGGAGTTTCTGGCCAGCCTTTTAGCGGCCAAAGGCCTAACGAATCCATTGCAAACATATAGGATGGCTTGTGATATTGGTCGGATCAAAAAAGTAGCACCCATTGATCTCCTTCGGCAAGCATACAATATAGCCCGCGTCGGCCTCGGGGAAAGTTATGCACGTGTGGCAGGAATGCTCCAGAAGCCCCAGGACTTTCACTTTGAAAACCGTGCCTGGCTGGGCATCAGCCAGGGAGCCCTTTGGCTCACGACCGCTGCCAGAAAAGAGCTAGCCGATCACACGCTTGCCTTTGCGGACAGCCTCAAAGATATTGACATTAAAGATAAGGCCAACTATACCGCCCTGCAAGGCATCCAAAGCCTGGGCAAAGGCAAGCGTCTATCGGCGCAGTATTCAGATGGCCTAATCCTCCACGCGCCCTATCTTGATGGGAATGTGGTGAAAGCCGCTCTGTCCCTGGCGAGCCATGAAAGGTGCAGTCCCCATGTCTTTAAAAAGATCCTTGCCGAAGCACTGAAGGGTCTGGTTCCTGGTCCCGTTCTCACTCGGCAGTCAAAGGGCAATTATACCGCCTGGGGCAACGACTGCACACGCCGGGCGCTACCCGATTTCCAAAGGCTACTCAACAACTCTCGACTTGCGGACCTTGGTATTATTGAGCCTTCAAGGGTACATGATGCCTTAATGGCGATTGCCGAAGGTAGGCCAGTTCCCATCGCACCTCTCAGCGCCTTTGCCGGAGCCGAGAGTTGGCTGCGGAGCCTTGATACTTCACCGGCTCCAAAGAAAGCAGATGCTGCGATAACCATTCAGGGACAAAACCAAAGAATCACCCAAGAAGAGCAACCATTATCATGGCAACCGGACCCCGCCACTCCATATGGAATTACTCCTAATGTGCTTTTCGCACAACTTCCAAGTGGCGGAATACTTTTAAATCCCGTGACCGATACATACCACAGACTCAATGCCACCGGGGCGGCAATGGCCGCAGTAGTTTCTCGGAGTGCAGACATCCAAACAGCACTCCAAGCCTTGGGACAAGTTTTTCCAAATGTAGACCCGGACAGGCTTCGCAGCGATGCCCTTAATTTTACCAGCGAGCTTTTCAGCAAAGGCTTATTAAGCGAAGGGGGCGGCGAGCTAGGACTGCGGAAACTACCCCAGAACGCCCCTCACATCATTACCGATAACCGGATCCATGAAGCTTTGGTTTATAAAATACCACAAGGTGAGCGCCTCGTTGCTATGAGTGCATTTGTGTTAAGCGCTGTCCTACGGCATAAGAAACCAATCTCGCACACTACCGACCTGCTAAGTTTGCTGCAAGAAAAGTGGTGCATCAAAAATGCAAGTCTCGCTGAGGCAACTCAAACACTGGCAGCCGTACATAAAATGAGCGAATTACATCCGGGCAGGGTAGCCTGCCTGGAACTATCGGTAGCCGCCGCACTAGCCTCGACCATTCTCAGACGACGAGTTAACCTAAACTTTGGTGTTGCCGTTGATCCTAATCGTTTCCATGCTTGGATATCAACTCTCGATGGTGAACCTGTTTTGTTGCCGGAAGACGATGATCCAAAGATCTACACCATGGCACAGCCTATCAAACCCCGAAATAGCCGCTAAAAATGGTCGCGGATATGTTTGTAGCTGTAGCCCCAATCGGCGTCGGACTTTTTGTGCGGATTAAAGATATTTTGCGGGTCAAAAATGTGCTTGGCTTGGCGGAAGATAAACAAAATGTCTTCGCCAAATTGTTCTTTGAGCCACGGACCACGCACCAGGCCGTCATTGTGCTCGCCGGATAGCGAACCTTTGTAATGCAGTACCAAATCGTCCACTTCTTCCATGGCGGGCAGGATTTTGGCTTTTTCGGCCGGGTCTTCGATCTTCATCAGCGGAATAATGTGGAAGTTGCCGTCGCCCATGTGGCCCGCGATGGTCGCATTGAGTTTGTACTTTTTGATAATGGCACGGAGGCGAGGCAAAAACTCGCGCAAATGCGGCGGGTTGACCACCAGGTCGTCAATGAAGGGTGCAGTGTGCTTGTCTTTGACCTTGCTGCGCAAAAGATTAAAGCTTTGGCGGCGCATAATCCAAAACTTTTGGCTTTTGGCAGCGGTTTCGTCGCGTTCCATAGCCATACCGTAGGGCTTTAGATCAGTACGCAAAGCGTCAATCTTTTGGTTTACCTCTTCTTGGGTGTTGCCGTTAAATTCGACCATCAGGATCAGCTTGGGAATACCTCGCAGCAGCATGAGGCCATCAGGAATCAGGCTAAACATCAGCTTTATCAGTCCCCAAGTGCCGAGATATTTGCGGAATGATGGCATAAAGCGAATAGAGAGGTACAGTGTGGCGTCATCGAATGATTCGAAGGTTGCCGGTTTGTGTGTCAGTACTTTGTTGATCACTTCGCCAAGTGGCGTAATGTCGGTCATAAAGCTTACCAGCAGGCCAGAATAAGGCCGCACCGGAACCAGCCGGAATTTAATATCAGTCACGAATCCAAGCGTACCCTGCGACCCCACGATTAATTTGGTCAGGTCAAAAATGCCCGTGTCGCGGTCCCAAACGTCCCATAGGTTGTAGCCCATGGAATTTTTGCTGACGTTCGGCTTGGCGGCCTTGATAGCGTCATAATGTTCTTCGATCAGGTCAAATAAATGCTTATAAATATTGCCTTCGTAGTCGCCCTGGGCCATTTTTTTGACGAGTTCAGGCTTTTTGAGCGGGCGCAAGGCATACTCTTTGCCATCGGCAAATACGACGCGCAGTTCGTTCACAAAATTGATGGTTTTGCCGTATTCCAGCGACTTTTCGCCGCCTGAATTATTGGCTACCATGCCACCGATTGTACAGAGGTCACGCGAGGCAGGGTAGGAGGGCATGAGCGCTTTGTATTCGAGGGTCGCTTTTTCGAAATCGCGGTAAAAGACGCCGGGCTGGGCGTGCGCTTCGCCGGCATTAGCGTCGATAATCTTGGTAAAGTGCTTATTAAAATCTACGATAACCGATTCATTGATGGCACCGCCGGACATATCCGTACCGGCCGACCGCGCCGTCACCGACAGCTCCGGCATTTTGGCCTTGATTTTTGCCGTCAAGGCCACCAAACGCTGCACATCATCGCTATCTTTGGGACACACAATCAGTTGCGGCCGTACTTCGAACAGGCTGGCGTCGTGACTATAAAACTCCCTGCTGGTTGCATCATCAAGTATTTCGCCGGCAAAACCGGCCTTTTGCAAGGCTTTTTTAAAGTCGTCCATAAAATAAGCTTAATCGGAATAATCATATACCGCAAGCTACATGTGCTATAGTAGGGACTTGTTGTTTTCGCAGGGCGCATTTAAATGGTCTGCGACAAATATCACAGGTGTAATCTAGAGAATGTGTGAGATAATATACATATTATGAGTGAGCGAGTCCGAAGTACTGTTTTAGCGTCACTAGCTGGAAGCAAGCGAATCATCGTAGCGGCTTGTGCGGCTATTGCTATGTTTTTGGGCGCAGTGAGTGCCGGGGCTTCAGTTTTTGTATACGACAATCCGGGATCACGCCAAACCGATTTGAGCGCCGTTTTTAACCCAACCAGCGTCGATGATCCCCAAAAGAAGTCTCCCGCCAAAGACACCAGTACCGATAATCTCAGCAAACAGAGCACCTTCCAAGGTGAACCAGTAACATCAAAAACACCCCTGTACACCGCCACTCCGCCAGCGTCCCAGACCAAAAAGAACCTCGTTGCCGAAGTGCTCCGCGGAGCAACCAACTCCGCAATCTTCCAGACCCAGGCCGACCTTTTGGACAAACTTCAGGGCAAGACTACCGAAACACTTGGCGGCATCACTCCTCCGATCGACATTCCTGGTTTAAACCTACCGGCGTCCTCGTTGCCGCTCATCACCGACCCCACCACTGATGACGGCGAGCAAACGACACCTCCGGCCGACAATGAAACACCCCCGGCCGAAAATCCAACCGACAGCACAGCTCATCCCCTCAGCGTTCCGCCGATTACCAACCCAGAAAACTAAGCGAACCCCGCATGAATCGACGTATCGCAGGTGTAAGTGCTGGATTGGTGTTGCTGGCTGGCTGTAACGCTGAGCCGAGTCCCATTGAAATCACGCCCACGGGGACGACCGCCGCTGAAACCTTTGACCAGTCACCGCTCCTAGACAAACCGCTCCTTCAGATTGGCGGCGTTATCGTAATCTGTGTCGGCGTTGAAGGTCTTAACCAGCCCTATAGCGATACCGGTTGCACCGAAGCCACCCAGAACGTTTCCAGCGGATTCGGTCGCATCGCCGAATCTACCCAAAATGCCATCGCCATACCCACTATAGCGTCCATCAATGTCAAGACGCCCTTACATGTGACAGGGTCCAAAGAGGATCGTTGCAACCAAAATGATTTTATCGCCAACGGCTTTACTGATAGGTTACTAAAGACGGTCCTAACCGTTCCGGAGGTTGCGCAGGCCATCAATCGAACTCCCCAAAACGCTTTTCACATTGTGAGCGAATCACCGGTTACT
>CAZSZJ010000016.1:0-6556 GCA_964610985.1 uncultured Candidatus Saccharibacteria bacterium
GCGATCGGCCCAATCAAAGGGGCGATATCTTGAGGATCTTTATCCAAGAAATGACCAACATCTGTCCATTCCATTTCTCCGATCCGGCCGAGTTCAATAGCAACCTTTTTAAGAACAACGGCCGAGTATACACAGTCTTGAGGTGATATTTCGTTCATAGGTAAAAATAAATGAGTCAACGCACCAGTATACAGTAATGGCACCGCGCGGCCAACAATTCTGAGACTGCTGTATACTGGACGCATGAACGGCAAGGCTAAAATACTCGGACAATTTGATCTCGACGAGTCCCATTTTATCGGCGAAGGCACGGAGGCGCGGGTGTATGCGCTGGGCGACGACCGTGTGCTGCGCATATGCAAGGGCTGGACGGACATTAGCGAACTCAAAAAACTACAGCTTTTTTATGACAATCTGGACACCACATGTGTTAGTTTTAGCGTCCCCAAAATCCTCGAAATCCAAGAAACATCGAGCGGCGTATATACTATCGACACGCTCATCAAGGGCACAGACTTCAGCAAAAAACTCCCGGCACTCGAAAGCGCTGACCGTCAGCAAGCCTGGAAAAACTTTTACCAAACCGCTAGTCAAATAAGCTTACTAGCGCCGCAAAAATACGATTATTTCGGCGAAATACTCACCAAAGACCCGATTCGAGCCAGCACTTGGCCCGACTACTTGCGCCAAAAGACCCAGGCGATGTTCTCTACCACCCGCGCCGACCTTATCACCGATGTGCCCAACATCGACGACATTATGGCCTTTTTCCAAAAAGAATGCAGCGTCGTGCAAGACGTGACTGTCGCCCACTTGGTACACGGCGACTACTATCCGCCCAACACCTACATAACGGACGATTTGCAAATCTGCGGTGTCGGCGATTTCAACGACCTTAGCATCAGCGGCGACCAACGCCTGGAAACTATGTCGTCAATTTTCTTTCTGGAAGCGCTGGATTATGTAACTCCAGACGACATTGCTTTTCTAACAAATCTCGCCACCCAGCAATACGGCGCAGACCTGCCTCGCCTTTTGCAGCTGTACCGCCTGTATTACTGCTTCCGTTTTTCAAACTGCAAACAGCGCGACAACCACACCTACCAATGGTGCGTCAAAAGTTTGCGGTCAATAAACCTAGGTTAAAAGAGCATTCGCGTACACCAGAAACAGACGCCATTAAGCAGTAAGGTTAATCTCTTGATGCTGGTCAAAATCAGGTATAATTTGCGGCAACGATCTTTGCTGATCCGGAGTTAAATACTGCACAAAATCTGTGCGATGGAGCTGACCGCTGTCTGGCCCTTCCAGAAGCTTAGTGCGCAAACGCATCCTGAACGAAGCAGAGCTCCTATTGGATGTTACATTAAGTACATTTTTAATTTGAACGTCAGTGGCACCTTTTAAGTGCATACGCAGCCCATCCGAACATATTCTTCCAGTATCGGCATTCCAGCCCCGCGCTCGCTGCTCATAATAATCATAAAGTGTCTTTTCGCCGTAGGCTGAAGCTTGTCCCTGCCTTAAATCGAGTGTAGCTAACTGACGGGAACCTTCCTCGCTGAGCCCTAGAATAAGGCTAATAAAAGTACGTGCATTTCGCGAAGCAGGCTTATCAGTATCGAATATAGTCAGTGCTTCCTGTCGTATCTCCTCTATGACATCAAGCGGATAGGTTCCGTTGGGTTGTTTCTGCAATTCCCACCGGTAGCGTCGAGCGCCAGGACTTTCGTCTTTCTTAAGATTAGCTACTTGCCCTGTTGCTGCAGCATATCGCACCAGCGTACCGGCAAGCGAAAGAAGTCTATCGGGATCGTTGCGCAAAGTGTCTATTTTTTCCGGGTCAATAAAACCCGCGTTAATAAAAGAATCGCGTACCTGCTCCCACGCCAGGTCTCTATTCTGCCCTTGGGTAATTTCCATAATTTAAGCTAAGTTTAATAATCAAAGAACCTACTATACCTTTAAAATAGCAACATGTAAAGATCGCCCTTTTAGGCTAGGACTTCGTTTTGCGGAATGCTCGGCGTGCCAGTCGCCACAACAGATATGGCGCATGCAGGACATTGCCCAAAAGTAATGCCAAAAACGGCCAATACAGTACGCCGCTTATATCACTCGTCGCTTGCAGAGACTCAGTATAATCTAGCTCCGATGGCGCGACACAGATATATCGAGGATTGTCTCCACCCCGGACCATAAAAGCGTATTCCGGACCTTTATCTTCACAACCTGCTTTAAAGGTGTTTCGAGTAGCCGTCACATCTACCAGAAAAACCATTGCGCAAAATGCCGCAATACCTGCCAGAATCACAAAAACCCGCGCCGCGCGTCCTTTATAGACCCACAAACCACTTGTCAGAGGCAATAGTATCGTCAAGCAAGCCAGTCCAGTCCCATAAAACAGCGGCAAAATTTCCTTTACATACAAAAAGATAGAGCCTGCCAAACAGACTAAAATCGCCGCTAAAAGCAATTGCCATTTACGCTTCATCGGGCAATAATATCACACTATAGATAATTCTATGAGCTTCCCTCCAGCGCATTGCAACGATATACGTTATAATTGCAGACTTAATCAAACTTTATTAGGCTAGAACGCATGTCTTTTGAATTATCGGGTCCACCCGGGTATTTGAGAATCTCGGACCCATCGCATACCCTCAGGATGCAAACCGATACCATCGTGGAGCATCAGAAATACTGGGCCGAGGCCTATGACACTAGCGTCTCAGAAATAGACCTGGGAAAGCATGATATAAACGCCATTTTCTTAGAAATTTTTAACGAACTTCCCTCCTTAAGACCAAAACCAGAATCACGCGAAAAGATCCGTCAATATGTATGCGGCCTTTTGGCGACGTCCGGTCTGGCACGCAGACTACTCGCGCACCCCGACTTTAAAGTTAAAGACCCTCATGTCGATAACGCTGCCGATAAAAAAGCGCCCGATGTGCTGTTCGATACACATGACGTTGTAACGTTCTTTCACATGACCCCTGAGGTTTGTACCCTTATTTTGCCTGAAAGTGAAAATACCGACCAGTGGTACAAGGACGGCGATTTGTTTGTGAGGCGCGCCATGCCCGCGGAATTCTCTCCCCTCCAGCAACAGCAACTCAAAGACCTGCACAAGCGGGCAAATCCCGCCGATATGGTCACACTCTATCCCTACCTGGGACGAAGCTAGTCAGCCAATTGGACTGAGTCGAAGCTTACTTTCGTATAAAGTCGGTCATAAGCCGTCCGACGAGTTGGGGATTTTTATTGACAGCGCGGGCGTGGCCGCCGGGTGAATCATAATAGGTAATCATATCCGGCCGTGCTTCGGCTAACCTTTTGCTAGGGCCGGAGGGTACGGTGCGATCGTCTGAGCCATGAATAATCAGCGTAGGGTGACGAATATCATTTGCAGACGTTGATATATTGTCCAAGCTAAGGCCCATGCCGGTACGCAAATACGCTATAGTCTTGCCGGGAATCGCCAGAATAGAAGGATATCCTTGCGACTTCAGACGATACTTTACAAAATTATCCCAGTCCAAAACCGGCGAATCGAGCATGACTTTGCCGATGCGCATCACTCCTTCTTTTGGTGCCCGACGCAGGTAATTCTCGACAATCGATCCGCCTATGGATACCCCAAACAAATGAATATCCTCAGCACCCTGTTGCTTGGCGTATCGCACAGCTGCCTGCAAGTCTTTCCATTCGGTATCGCCCAGATGCTTAAGGCCGTCAGGCGAAGCAGGATTACCCGGATCGTTGCGATAATTTATGGCCAAAAAATTATTGCCTGCCTCGTGTAACGGTTTTATAAAACGCAGCATTTCGCTTTTTGGGGCGCCGTCGCCGTGGACACCAATCACCCACGTTTTGCTGTCATTCGAAGGAATCTTCCAGCCGCCCATTTTGCCCAATTCGCTGTCATATTTAATTTCTTCGTAATCCAGCCCGAGCGCTTCTTTGGGATTACTCGTCCAAATATTGCCTTGCAGCGATAAGTGCTCGCCAGCTTTTGGTGCGTTCCCTTTTGGTTCCTGCAATAACCGGGTTGACGTCTGTGATTCAGCGTCCAGCGTGACCGGCGGCCCAAAAATACCCATGGTCGAGCCGTCGGGGCGAATGCCGCCCACCAGCCCGTCGATATTATATGCCCCGCCTTGAGTGGTAATATAGTCACCCTCTACAGCCACCACCGACTGGTCGTATTTAACCTGCTGCGGCGTTACGCGCAGCATTTCCGACGAACCATACATGCCAACGCCAGCGTACACGCCCGCCAGCACCACTGCGCCGACGCCCGCTGCGATTCGGCGGCCAATCCGTGGCGGCCCAGGTAAAAACTCTTCTAATTTTTCCATAAAAATTATCTTACCATATTGCCTATGTCACTGGGATCCAGATTAGCAGACTTCTCCTGCTCTGCCTGGTCCACTTGTTTTTTATACTCGTCTTTACAACTGTTCGCGAAAGCATCTTATGGCGGCGATAATACCCATTGTCGCAGCCATAGTCTCCAGTTTTTTATTAAGTTCGTCGTTCCAAAACGGGTCATCAGGCGACAGAGCTGGTATACCTATGCCGGTCACCCCTTCTTCCACCTCATCTTGAAAGTCCGAGAAATTCGCAGTAACATCGCTGGCATATTCATGGCACCATTGCGCCTCTCGATATAAATGATCGACCTCATCCTCGCTCGCTTCTACCACCACCGGATGAGCGACCGCCTCCGGAGTGTTAGCGTACAATGACTCTGCGACCTTCATGCCAGATTTAGTATCCATTTGCAACTGTATACGCGTAATAGAAAAACCGGAGTCCGGGTCTGATTCTTGACCCGCTTCCGGAATCAGGTCAAAGTAGCCCTCCACAAAGAACGGCGTCATCACTTTTCGGTGCGCCTGCTGAACCTTGCGCCGCAGATCTAGGGCCAACTCCAGTTCTTCGGCCACCCAAAAAGCCTCATTAAAAGTAAGGGCTATGTTGCCTGGTTTTATTTCCATCTAGGTAACCACCTCGCCATTCACCAGGCGCTGGCGGGCGTTAATGATGATTTCAGAGTAAATGCCGAGCATCTGCCTTATTGCCCCGCCGACATACAATGCCGGACAACCAAGCGTTTCGTCATGATACGTCCTAGTCGGATCGACCACCTCAGGCTCTATGAATTTTTCCATGTTTGTCCGCCATTTGTCCTCACCCTGGCGTTCAATAAACAATGGCATCTTATTAAATTTATCGATCCTTGTCGTAGCTGCACGTGTTGCTGGCATATATAAATCATTTGACAAGTTACGCAACCAAGCGTTGTGCGGCAACGGATAATTATCCACGTTCTGAAAATTTCGCTCCGCTGCAATCAGCTTCATAGCCTGCATGAATGTCAGGTTTGTTCCGCCGACTATACTCCCGTGAAAATTTGTGACCGATCTTTGGGTCACAATCCCTTTACCGTGTCTTCGCAGTTTTCCCATGGCCTCCTTGTGTAACTCTTCGGGGGAAGAATAAGCAGGGTGGTCGCGAAAAGCATGCTCATGTACCGCTCCGTATAAAGCGTGAATCAACAAACTATGAGAGACAGGCTGCTCAGAAAAAGCGCCTAAAACCACACCAGCCATGCCATGACTGAACGCATTCTTGCGCAGATGCTTGATTCGCAGCAGGTCACCATCGGCAACCGTACCGGCAAGATGCTCTCCTGACATGTCGATAACACCATTCCATACCTCGGGATCATATAGTATTTCAGAAAAGCGGCGCGTTACCAGGCCCAACCCATAATGACGGTTGCGCTCTCTTGTTTTTTGATCAAGTGACTGGGAAACGAGTTCAAAGCCTTCTTCGGCTTGTTCTTCAAGCGGCTTATCGCTTGCTGCGATAACTTCAAACTGGGCAACCAGTGGTTCCCACTCTGGCGGTGCAGGTTTTTTATATATTACTTCGTGTTCAGTCATACGTTATCGCTGCTATTAAATCACACGAATGCGATAATGGCGAATTTTGTCGTTGGGCCCGCATATTTACAGCATTACATTTGAATACTACTTCGGAATCTTCTATAATACGCGACTTAGTGAGAACAGCTGCCTATACGCCCCTTACCGAGATGGATGCTGCTAGATGCAATCTAGCCGACATGATTCCCGATTATGCTCAGCCCGAAAAAATCGGTCTCCATTCTGGCCGTATTGGAAAAATTGCAGCCTGGGGTGGCTTTCACAAAGATCAGATCACCATCGAAGCACATAGCGGCGAAACGACCTCCTATAATGCCGCAGTCATGGGAAGCGATCCATTCGGTAATGCCCTCATGGGGGCGACTATGACAGAGGCAGTCCCCTTAGGAGCGGGCGCGCCGGGCGAAAAGAATCCCGATTGGCGTACACGTACTAGCTTAAAGCTGCGCGTCAACACATCCGAACTTTCTCAGCGCGTTCAGGAAACGGGCACCCTCAGAGATCCCGCCAACTGGGCAAAACATATTAATCAAGCCTTGGCCGTGGGGCTGCGCGAAGCGGCCTGGGAAAATCTGGCGAGCAAGCCATTCCCGCAG
>CAZSZJ010000016.1:6566-26829 GCA_964610985.1 uncultured Candidatus Saccharibacteria bacterium
ACGCCTAGCAACCTGGGGCATTGGTTTCGTAACACTTCTTAATGCAGTGATCTCGCAAGGTGTCCCTGAACTATGGAGCCTAGCACTAGGCGTAGCAGCATATGAGTTGCTTACGCCTAATGCAGGACGATTCGCGACGGCAATGGCCAACCCGCTCACTAAACACAACGCTTGTTTCTCCCTCGTACCCGTGGTACATTACGACCGACTCGCGGCAGTTTCCCTTTTGTCTCGCACCCATCAACTTGCACGCGCCAATACATAACGTTTAATACAAAGGGTCACAATGGCAAACCAAGAAATCTCACAAGCAGACCTGCACCGGTTACGCGACATCGGCGCCGAAGGCTATGAGGCAAAAAGAATCGATGCCGAAAAAAGACTAGGCATAGCAATTTGGAACATTGTCGATCTGGAAATCCCAATAACAGAACCTCACCGCCAGCCACAAGAATCAATAAGCGACTACTATGACGTAATCTATGGTCCGGAGATCCAGGTAACCCCTCAAATGTCCATCGAAATTGAATTCAGGGCAACAACGGGGCTCCTCGATCTAGCAAAATCCGATTGGCTCACCGGAATACGATCGACTGCATTGCGCTTGAACACATTCGAGCATGAATTCCCCCACACCGATGACCCCATCAACCGTTCAACCTTATTGATCAGACCACGAAACTACAAGCATGATCGACCCGAACTGCACCGCAGTGCTCCGCATGTCCTACAAACAGAAGTACCTGAAATGGCTACATTGACCGTTCCGGATATCGAAACAACCCTGTTAATCCTGGACAAGATCGCCGCAGAATATAATTAGACTTGCTGTTTAATCCGCAGAGGTAGGATGACCCGCGCAGAGCAGATCTATATTTCGGTATAAATCTGCTGGCTGCCGATGTCCAGACCTCTAAATTCGCCGAGGCGCGCCTTGGTTAGTTTGACGCCTATAATCGCATAGTTACCCGCTCGCAATTTTGCGAGTGGCGGCAGCCATTCGGCCATCATGGCATGTACAGCGTGCATCTTTTTCATAGCCACGTCCATTACCTGGGGATCATCAATTATATATGCCTGCCCGCTCACCTGTAGCGTGCTGCTATCTTTATCGTTACCGATCGTTAGGCTTACCGTCGGTCTTTCGGTCAGGTTAATATATTTTTGAGTCAGATTCTTAGTAATAAAACAAACCGTTTGGTTACTAAGTCCGCACAAATATACGATCGCACCATGGGGTGTGCCATCATCATTAACCGTGCCAAGTGCGGCCATCGGGTTGCGCTCAATGTAATTCATCACTTTAAAATATGCTTCGGAATCTGACATCTTATACCTCAGTGAAAATTTCTTCGCGGTTAAGTTCCATGCCGACGAATTCGGCCAACCGTGCATGTAAGATCTTTACGCCCACCACGACATACTGGCCGGCCTCGAGTTTTGAAACCGGTGGCAGCCACTGCGTGGCCAACGGATTGGCACGAACCATTCTTTTTGTAACAGCGTCAAGCGCTTGCGAATCATGAACGGTGAACGCTTTGCCGGCCGCTTGGAGCGTGCTATTTTGTTTAGGATTCACGATTGTCAGACTCACCAGATCGTTGGCCTGGATATCCTTATACTTTTTAGTTTCGTTTTTGGTTAAAAAATATATGACATGTTTTTCGTCGTCGGGACAGACATATACCACAGCCCCGTGCGGCGCACCGTCATTACCTATCGTGCCTAACGTGGCAATTGGATTGTCGTACGTATATGATGCTATTTTGGCGTATTTTTCAGAAATGCTCATGTTTGTATTTAACAATACTTCGGTTTATTTCCCAACTATTCGACTGCTTTTTAAAGTTCTGTACAATACATAAGGACGGATAACTAAAAAGTAAAGGTACGGCCCATGAAAGACACGTTCAAAGAACCCTACGATTTCCTTACACGGCATAAAGTTGCCGTACTATCCACAACGGACGGCAAAGATGAGGTATGGGGCGCGGCAATATACTACGCCGTCAACGAGGCCCTGACTTTTTACTTCTTTACCAAAAAGGACAGCAAAAAATACCAGCAGATCATCAAAAACCCGCAAGCAGCGTTGACGGTAGTTGATGATGCCGGGCAAACCACGGTACAAGCTGCGGGCCAGATCGAAGAAGTACCCCTGGACGAACAAAATGCAGCCTATCAAAAGCTCGTTCTGGTCCATCCTGCCGGTGAATTTAGCTGGAAACCGCCGGTAAACAAACTGGACGGTGAAACCGTACTACTAAAACTAAGTCCGACCACACTGCAATACGCCAACTTTCAATCAGACAGTCACCAGTCAGCCGACCACATAACCAAGGTCCTTTAGCAAACGGGGGGGCAAGACCATGACACTTATATCATTGAATGACCTGTTAAAGCTGGACGGCGGCACACTGCTTGCTTAGGATGAACTATGCTTGAGGCTTTTCTATGGGGACTTGGCGCCGCGTTCTCTCTGATAATCGGCGGCTGGATAGCGATTCATGTCAAAATCCCCCGCCGTGTGTTTGGCCTGATAATGGCTTTTGGCGTCGGCGTACTTATCAGTGCCGTTTCGTTTGAACTGATCGAAGAAGCATCACGCACATCCGATCGTACTTCAGCCTTAGTACTCGGAATGGTAGGCGGCGCGGTCACATTCTTTATTGGCGATTTGCTAATAGACCGCATGGGCGGGCGCAAGCACCGCAATCCGGACAAGAACACGAGCGGCCCCGGCCTCGCTATCCTGCTTGGGACCGTGCTCGATGGCATCCCGGAATCGATTGTTATCGGACTAACATTTGTTAAAGGAGGGGGAGTTAGCGCCGCGATGGTAGTTGCGGTATTCCTGTCTAACTTACCAGAGGCCCTGGGCGCCTCCACCAACCTCCGGGCGAGCGGATGGGCCAAATGGAAGATTTTAGGCTTATGGACGTGCGTTGCAATCTTATCGGCTATCGCTTCTTGGACTGGATATGCGTTCTTTGATACGGCAAGTCCCGAAACACTCGCGTTTACCCTAGCTTTTGCGGGAGGAGCTTTGCTAACCATGGTCGCCGACAGCATGATGCCCGAGGCGTATAGTGACAGCGGTAAACTGGCGGGACTTGTAACCACTTTCGGTTTTGGGCTGGCCTTCCTCGTTTCTTTGGCAACTTAATTACCGTTTGCTGGAATTAGAAAAACGGACCTTTAATTACCAGTTTTAGAGGTATGGCCGCTGAATAGTATCAACAACACCTTGCGCATTACTCATCCAGGTATCATCTATTGTCTGTTCCAATTGCCGACCAATTTCCTCTTCCTTTAGCCGGGGAGGCATGCCGCAGATATCCAGCAATTGTCCAATGCCAAAGCTAGCCGCAGACTGCTCGCAGTCTGGTCCCAGCATGACCTGTGCGACTTGGATGCGGCCGATGTTGAAGATAAATTCATTCCGCGCATACGCGGCCCATTCCTCATCACAGGATTGGCCAAGTGTAACCTCCGGGTCGGTTTGGCCGGTAAAATGCCTGAACAATTCAATCTTAGCGCGAACCTGTGTCCAGCGCCGGTCAATGACCGGATGGTTTTGCCCAATTGCCTGGGTAACATATGTTGCCGGTGGAACGTTGCGCATTTGGTTACCAAGATTTTGCTCGCGTTCGTTTATAAGACCGAACACGCGTGTGTTGCGTTTGAAGGCTTTCTTCACATTTGCAGCCTGGTGGTCAACGTCCCTAATAATTGCATCGGCTTTACCGAATACGGCTAAACTGCTTTCGATAATCTTGCCCGTATCATCTGCACAGCCAAAAGGGTTAACGCTGAGGCGCTCGGTGCTTGCCGTTGCAAAAGCGGCCACGCCCAGCATGTCTCGCCGAAGATTAACCAAACGACCGCCAAGCTGCTCCCCATTTATTGCACTATCTATTGCCCCTAATGACTCAATCTGAGCAAGATACCCAGACACCCATTTCATGCGATCACCAAAATCTACTTCTGAGATTGTGGCAGGAAGTTGTTCGCGTGCATTAACCATAGCGTCATATACTAATGTATTCTCTGTTGGGACGCAAATGTTACCCTGACTTAATGCCCCTTTTTTGTATGAACGGGATATGCGATTAAACCATTGCTCTATTGGCCATTTGCACTTCCCGATAACGCCGCGCCAGGATCTACATCGGTCTCCCTAGTCGTATTTCTTGAGTTATGCACCTAGCTACCCAGCAAGAAATACGGACGAGAAGCGATATAATTCAGAACCGTCTTACTACGGTCCCTAATTCGCCGCCGAGCCTTAACCAACTCCCTGCCTGTCTTTTGATATTTACCAGGCTGAGTAGCTAGGAGCGCTTTTGTGGTATCCCAAGTATACTTTACTTTCTTTTCGCCTGATTTACGACGTACAGCATCCCCCATCATGACACTGGTTACTACCGCATGAAAGGGGAGCTCGTGTCCTGCTACCGGCCTGGCCTTATTTTGAATCCGCCGAAGAGTACTCATATAAGGGTCAAAAGCTATAAGCTGTGCGTCAGTGGAGCGCCTCATATCGTCAGCCGCGAGCGCAGGCAGAGCGATACTTTGCCCAGGGCCAAACTCACTATTAATCAAAGCTAACGACGCCATCTCGAGTACAGACCCTGCTAGAACGTCAATACCATCTTCTTCCTTTTGGGCTAAATAAGTATCATAGGTTATTTCGAGGTCCTTTATGCTCCGAGCAAATTTATCTTTGGTAAATTCCTGCCGGTACATTTGTGCAGTTTCATTGTCCGCGGGATAAAGGCACAAGGCCTTATACAGAACAAGTTGTGGCACAAAGTTATGCCACATACGAAGTTGAGGTAGCCTACACGACCGCTTCGACTCGCTGTGAGTCTCTATAGCCTCTCCGGTAGACTCCAGGCAAGACTCAATTAAAGGCTGGGCCGCATCAATTAATTCCGAAGGCGGCAGTTGTGTCGAAATTTTCAATACTATTGCTGCCGCAAGATTGATGCTGCTAGCGGCCTCGCTCCAGACAAGAGCCCTATCAAGACCTTTCTCTTCTGCAAATTCTTTTTCTCTGGCATAAAAATCTTCATCAACAACAGCACGCGCCAACTCACCCCCGTAAAGGATTGCGGGCGGATGAGTAGGATCAGGATTAAAGTGGTTCATCGGTAAATATAATTTTCGGATTTTTACTTCTATTATGTAAATGAGACAGCTCCTCAATGGCTAGCCTTGAGGAGCTAGTCATCGCCACTACCGCCCTCATCGTCTACTAGCGTCTTGGTGTAAGTATATGTCACTCCTGCCCCCGAAGCGGTAGCCTCCGTTTGGTCATATTCTATATCTATCATCAGATCCGCACCGAAAGGCTTGAAGAAGATATCCGGATTTTGCTGGACAATATTATCAAAACTATTTTCTATATTTAGCCCTGGGGTTTGTTCTCTCATATGTTCTTTCCAATTAATGATTATTATCTTCGCCACATTCCAAGAGGTATGCAAGCGTCTCACCTATAGGCTGGCCGGTAACTTCTTCAACGAACGCCCATTGACCGTTTGGATTGATCTCCAGGAACCATAGCTGCCCATTCCTATCACATATCAGATCGATTGCGCCAAACGAAAGACCTAAGCGTTTCGTGAGTTTTAGACAATTTTGAGCAATGTCTGGCGGCAATTCATATGGCTCAAATAAAAGACGACCCCTACCCTGCGCATGGCCAATCCTCCAGTCAATAACCATAGGATCTGTAGCATCGGATAAAATCACCTTAGCGGCAAAGACCTTGCCACCAACTATTGTAACCCGCACGTCAAAGAGCGGCTCGATAATCTGCTGAAAGATAGCTGGCGCAAGATGCAGGCCATCAAGATCTATGGTCTGCTCGCTACAAATACGCGTGGTAAAGAAGGCCCTGCTCTTGCCGTCAACTATAGGCCACTTGGTCGAGACCGTCTTTGTAATAATTTGTTGGTGTTTGTTGATAAACTTCTTTGCTGCGTTAGGATCTGAAGTAAACATACTGTGAGGTACCTTGAACCCAACCTTTCTGGCAAACAAGAGTTGCATCACTTTATTACTAGCCCTTCTCACGGCATAGTAATCAGAAAGCCAGAACGCGTCTTCAAAAAGTACGTATAGCTGTTCAAAATGTCGCTGCACGGCACTCCGAGCATAATCCTCATACCCTGGAGGTGTATGCATCGTAAGGTCAGCAGCAAGACGCGGCTTACGTAGCCAAACGCTTTTAACGTCTTTCAGAGGCTGCCCATTGTATACTATTTCTAATTCTGGGCTGAAACTATAGCTGAGACCCTTACCATCTAAAACCATCCCTGGGTCTATGATCACAAATTCACTCGTCAAATGCTTGGTGACAAACGGCAAATGTGCGTCATCCGGTGAAGAAATGATAAGTATCATGCTCCTGACTTTAGCATGATACTGGGGGGAAACTAGAACTCGATATTTTGCGAGCGATATCAGAGAAAAGTGGAGCTGTATATTTGAGGGTTTAAGCACCACGATCCCGAACGAACAGGCTTAGCATGTAAGATGAAAAAATTACTAGCTTACGCGGTAATCATCGACCGGTCCGCCAATTTGATACCAAGTGCCGCCAACTTCCGATTTTGCACTTAGAACACCGCTGCCGTCTATGATAACCATTTTATTGCCTGACGCCTTATAGTTGGGCCCCACTCCCGTTGACATTACAGACCAAAGATCGCCTAAACCGCCTTTAGCTACCAGTGAACCGTTTGTGCGGACTACGACCATCGAAGACGTCAAAACATAATCGTCATAAGCAGTTATTAGTGTCGCCCAAGCTCCGGTCAATGTTTCTTTGGCCACCAGTTCACCTGCGCCATTTTTAAATGCAATACGGTCACCCGCAACCTGGAGGCCAGAAGTAAACCCAGAGGTCAGCGTCGTCCAGGAATCTGTGGGATTTACTTTTCCGTACAAGGTCGAGCCTACGCGAACCACAATCAGACTGCCGGTAAAGGCGTACTCGTCGAAGGGTGCGGAAATTTGTGTCCAAGCGCCGTTAATGCCATCTTTAACATTTAAATTGCCGTTGCCGTCCTTATAAGCTATCCGGTTGCCTGCTACTTTAAAGTCTGAAGTTGAGCCGGTTGTAAGTGTAGACCATGTGCTATCGGTGGCGTTAACTTTGCCATACAAAACGGAACCGACACGCAGAACTACGAGGCTGGAGGAAATTTGATAGTCATCGAACGGCGCGGGAATAGTTGTCCATACACCGCCAATCCCATCTTTTACCACCAGATTCCCGCCACCATCTTTATAGGCAATACGATTACCTGAAACTTTAAAATCAGCGGTAGATCCCGTCGTAAGCGTAGACCATTGGTCGTTTACCGCGTTCTTTCCATACAGGGTACTACCCGAACGTGTGACGATAAGGTTTGGTTCTGCCGCGATAGGATCGTATGAGCAATTAGTCCCAGTAAATACCGTACCACTCCACTCTCCATTCGTCCCTGTGCCACCAGGGGTCAGGTCGGGTGCACCGCATATGCGCGCGCCATGAGCAGTATCAAATGGCACCATTGTGCCTCCATAACAATTGGCCGTTGACCACACCTGGAGATGAATATGCGCAACGTTACCGTTATTTCTCTGTCCGGCCACAGCTACCGTACCCACAACTTGACCACCCGTAACAGTCGCGCCATTCGTTAATGAACTATCTATATGTGTCAGCACAATACTGCCACCACTGAAATTGATGCATAAGCTTCCGGTAGATGCCTGATAATAAGAAACCGTTCCACCCAGAGGCGCACGCGCGTTTCTGCCCGCAGCAGAGTTATCGCAGGCTGCCCCCGTTAAATCCAAGCCGTAGTAATAAGCACCGGTATGGGTGGCCGCGCCATTGTAACCCTGGCAAATATTCCATTGCTGGCCAATATCAAAAGGAGGAAGAATATTGCCCGTTGCTGCAGATACTTTCGGTGCCGGCAAGATACTTAGCATCGTCCCAAGAGACATGGCCATCAACACCCCACCGTATATCGATCGCTTAATTTTAGCCATATATCGATTATTCTTGATCTGCAACACACCTACCCCCATTATTCTAATGCTTTAAGCATATAGGCGAGTCAATCAAATGACAAGTCAATCTAGCATCACTGCCCTGCCAGAGTAGATAGCGATGTACTTCATGGCCTATTTGCTAATTATATTAATGGCACCAATAATGAGAACCATCAATAGAATAATCATAAGAAGCCCAAAAGGCGAAATGCGAAGCCGACCGATTTTAATCGTTTCTCCACTAAGGTAAGTGTATTCTAAGGCATCAAATGGCCGCCTAATGGGCTGATAATTCCACGATGTTAGCAAACGATCCAGGTAGGTAAATTGTTCATTTAAAGCATTGAGCGCTACCTTCATTACGGCAGGGTCATAGATAGGATCCCAAGTTGCAAGCGTCATCTCATCACCAAAAAATTCAACGTCAAAGGTAGTGGCGCTATTCATTAATATTCGCATGAAGTTTGGTGCCAGTAAGGTTAAAACATTGATCTGTAGATTGTGCGGCGCATAAAGGCTATAGAAAGAATTAAAGTCACCCTCAAGTGTTACTTTTTGATTCGATTTAATCGTCGTGGGAAAACTACTGACATAACCCGGTTCATTTTTATGCGAATCTAGAACTACCTGTGGAAAAACTTTGGGCAACTTAAGCTTGATAATGCTCCGCTTACGCAATTCTACATAATCACTCCTTCTTTTCTGTACCGAATTTGAAGTATATTCCAGAAAAAACATTATTTCATAGCCGTGCAGGCTACCCTTCACTTGATGCGCATAGACAGGAGCCATGGCTGGAATTGATGGGCCGACCCATGCGGGCCGTTGTTTTGAACTATAGGCAATGTCATCAGGCCACGCCACGTAGGTCATATTATTCGCATGAGCAAAATCTGCAATAACCCCACTATCTGATGGATCAAGCTGCAGATGTTTCCAGGGAGAAATACTGCCACTGAGCTGGCCAATTGCCTCTTCAATATTCTGAATATTTATATCAGTGGCAAATGGCTGACGATCGTTAGGCCAGCGTGACTGCAAAGGTAAAAGGAGAGAAGTATCCACGTGTTAAGTTTACCGGTTTAGCTTTTGAATAGTAAGTACGATTATACCGTGAGATGTAGTCCTTCAGCCCTCCCAGACTCAAACTAGCGACTCAGCCGTGCAGCAACCGCAAATTGCATGAAATAACGGTCTAGGTCCTGTTCGCCTGTAAGATCTTTTGATTCACAGGCGTCCAGAAATGCCTCTTTGGCCCGTAAAACTTCTTTCGTCTTAGGGGAACGCTTCTCAACAAGGGCAAGAGTCGTGGCATTAAAGAGATCAAGAGCCCGGGTAAGCGCTTGGTCGTATCTTTCTTGGTTATGATTTTTCTTCGCCTTAAACGTTCGTCCAACCTCACTATAAATATTGCCCATTTGGTCAAAGATATTCATTTCAGACCAGCGCTTTCTATCAACTGCGTATTCCGCGATCATGCCTGTACCTTTTCTGAGACAAGGGCAATAATTCGCTTTTGAATTTCTTCATCTTCGACCCCGCGAGACATATTCCGTTGTCTGGGACGGATATTTATCATAGAATCAAATTCAACAAAATCATCAGTACCAAAATTTGCAGGGTACAGGTTGATACCCCATAAAGCTTGTTGCTTCGAGCCGTCTTCCAATAGAAATTGCTCTTCATCAGCATGCATTTCAGCATCAACTATAAGAATATTCCTCTCGAGATCAACTACGCCCTTAACAAGGTCACCATACATCTTCTCGGCCATTTCCGATAATTCAGTAACAGTTATTTTACCTTCGATTTTCTTCATAGCTTTAGTATAACAATGAAGAACTACATCAGAAAGAAGTCGCTACTTTTTAGACAACTCTTTGAGAGTCGGTTTGTACTTTTTAATATCTTTGCATGATGAGCTAGAAGAATTAGCCACAAAAAAATAAGTTGAGATATATTTATAGCAAATTAATTGGCTTGCCCTTAATCCAAGTCTCGACATTATCAATCATAATGTCGTATCACCTACTTTACATATTCATCTCAACATCATAAACGGCCCTGGCCGAGCTGGTAGACCAGACCAAGGAAAAGTGGAACTCGATATTCGATGATTTGGTAGTTTCGCGCGAACGGATAAAATCACGATAAATACTCATTCAGATTAATTAGGTACGACGCGTCAAGGCGGAAAGATACTCATGGACAACGCGATTTTCACCAAAAACATCAGTAATAAGTTGATGTCGACGGTTAAGTTCTTGGGCAAACTTCTCCGTGTGTGCAAATTCTTCCTCCAGCGTTTCACATCCAAACTGATTCGCCAGCGGCATATAACAAGCCGAAAACCCGGCTCCTCCCAAACCATATGCTCACCGCCAGCACCGTACGGCTCAAAATTAATAGTCCTAATACCCTCGGGAACGTAGGAGGGATAAGTGGACTGATACATCCCTAAAAACTACACTAGAAATGAAAAAGACACTAGAGACATCCTAAAGAGTAAAACTCCGATCCTACCAGACTCGAACTAAATTAACAGGGGTGGTTGTAAAACAGAAAGTTCCCAGAAAATAAATTCTGGAACTTTTCTACCTCTGTAATCGATTCTTGGTGGGCCATGCCAGGGAAAACTGGAACTGTATTTTCGAGGATTTAATACTTTTATCTAAAGATTGGACGAATTAAATTTTGAAACCGCCGTATGATGAAAGCTTGAGCTTACCTACCACCTGACATCCTTAAATAATAATGCCAAGCTAGCAAACATAAGAACTGTTAGTGATTAAGCCTTTTATTTCTGCAATTGATTTTGAGCTTAATTCACTATAAGAATGAGCTTGAAGTAGGCCACCTACGCAAATATGTTTGCCAGGATTCTCTTCTTCGAACTCTACCCATGCCCGCATGAATTTGTCATTTCCAATCTGTTCGGTCCTGTGATAAGACCACAGCAAATACCCTACTAGTCCGAATAGTAAAACAATTGCAACGACTACTGTAGACAGGAATCTTTTATTGGAACGCGCGATCATACCGGGCGCCTTCTTCCAGAAGACGGCAACTACTAAAATCACTACACTTAGCCAAACGGGCACTATAAATCCGAAAAATAGAAGCAGATTAAACCCAAACCTGATCAGGAAATAAGATGCTAGAAGAGTCATGACCAGAAGTGCCGCAACACCCGCAATTCGTAATTGAGATCTATTTTGCATACCAGGATCATACCATGGATCAGCGACTTCTCGATTCAGACCCCTGGCCTCTAACGAATAAGCTCAAAATTTTATAACAAATGTAACGTAGCTAATTTATAATGGATCGGAACTAAGGAGAGTAAATGGAGCTAAACAAATCCAAAGCCCAGCGCCACTATGAATGGGTAAAATTAATAGTAGCAGGATTGGCAGGTTATTTGATTATCTCTGCTATGTTATTTGTGCTGCATACTTACCAAGACTGGCCAGTCAGTAAAGATAAGATCAGAGACATGACGGCCCAGGCTGCAGAAAACTACTGCTTAACCCATCAGCAACCATCGGAGACTATGGATTGCAATAACCTCAAAATTGAAAAAATTGTGGGGCCGGTAGAATATGGCCCAACCGATGGCGGCGATGAATACTACGGCAACTGGTTTATTACATTTCGCTCTGATAAGGATTTGAAATCCCAGATCTTTGTTGCGTCCGATCTAAAGGGCAAGATTCAATACATAAACGTAACTGGCCATCGGCAATACCCAGACTGCGATTTAGGTAAATATAATCGCTGTTCTTCTTTTTCTCCGACACGAAGGTAATAAATCTAGAGCGCTCAGCCTATATACCCCTTCCTTGGGGGGCGTTGTCAGCTATCATGGTCAGAACACCGATAATGGTTTCGGTTTCCAAGCGGTCAAGCTTTAATCCATTTTCATAGCGGGCATCATAGAACTGTAAACGGGGATCCTCGCTCTCCGGTTCGTAATCGTCATGCTCGTGGGTCTGCCTAATATTGATTTTCACTTTATTGATGGGGTCGAACTGGCTGTTTATAGGTTCGAGTAATTCCATATCAAATTCCCGAAGCTCGATGTTTACTTGGTTAAAATTGGGTAGCCATCGCTTTGTATCTTGCTGGTCTGCAAATTCCGTACCTACGAGCATATTAAGCCAGGTGCTGATACGATCAGCAATCTTAACCTCCTCCCATGGCCATGAGGCCTCATCGTCATATTTTGAAACACAGCCGCTGGGGGATTGTGCATAAGTTTCTTGATTTAGGACATCAATGTTCCTCCACACTACCTGACCCAGTTTTTGCGCCTGCTGCCAGGTCGCAGCCATGTCATCCAACTCTGGACGTCTATGTTTGACAGATACGACCCTGTCTTCGAATAATTGTCTAATTGCCGCTTCGGTGGGATATATTTCTAACATAGCTTCCTTTCTGAAATTGTTTGTGCTTAGCAAATACGAGTCGCTCCCCCGTCAGTCGAAGTTACGTAGCCAGATAGTGCATCCACAGAATCAAGACTGCCGATTTTTGTATGCGCATTATTGGCCGCTGGTGTATTTGCGTGCGTGAAACGAAGTGTTCCGCCTATCCAAGATTATTCATAAACTTAAGTATATCCTATAGCAGCTCGTAGCCTTACCAGACTCGAACTAAAATAACAGAGGTAGATTTGCAGAATAAAAAGTCCGAGACATAATTTCTCGGACTTTTACATCTGTTGATCAAATTTGGTGGCTCCTCCCAGACTCGAACTGGGGACACAAGGCTCTTCAGGCCTCTGCTCTACCAACTGAGCTAAAGAGCCACGACCGTCATATTGTACAAGAAACGGTCGCGATTATCAATCTGTTAGCAACAGATTATTTTGCAGATTATTTTAAAAGGCCTCTAACAGTGTCGGAAAGGTCGGCGGGCAACACAAACAATGTCTTTTGCGATGGTTCGACCGAAATCTTTTCCAGCGTCTGGAGCGTGCGGATGCCCATACCGCCGGGCGTCTTGGCTAGGATGGCAGCAGCTTCGGCCACACCCTGAGCGGCGGCTTTTTCGGCAGCAGCGCTAATGATCACGGCGCGGCGTTCACGCTCAGCTTCGGCCTGTTTGGCCATGGCGCGCTTCATGTCCTGAGGCAATTCGATGTTTTGGATCTTGACGTTTTCGACGTCGATACCCCATTTGTCTGTTTCGGAATCTACAATCCGTTTGATCTCTTGGCTGATCTGTTCACGCTGGCTCAGCAGGCTGTCCATTTCGACGTTACCCACAACATCGCGCAGAGCGGCCTGGGCAAACTGGGCCGTTGCATAACGGTAATTATTGGTTTCCAGTACCGCTTTGGCTGTATCGATTACACGAAAATACACCACCGCGTCGACCTTAATGGTCACGTTGTCTTTGGTAATCACTTCCTGACTAGGCACATCCACGGGCGTCGAGCGCACATCGACCTTGATAATCTGCTGAAAAATGGGCACGACGATGCGTAGCCCGGGCTGACGTACACCAGTAAACCGTCCGAGCGTCAAAATAACGCCGCGCTCATATTGGTTAATAATCTTGATGCCCGACAGTATAAACAAGCCGACGGCAATCAATAAAAAGACCGTAAATCCTTCCATAAACTCGCTGTTTCCTCCGTTATTTTTTCAGTATAGCACTAATAGCTTAAAGATTGACTTTGTAGTGGCGGCGTTTGTATATGGCCCAGCCAATCAGGGCGACGATGAGCATCAAAATCAGCGCGCCCGCCATAATACTCACGATCACTACAAGTGGCAGGCCTTTTTGCACGACAGGCACGCCGTTTGTCTGGGTACTGACTTTCGGGCCAGAGAGCGGAGTAATCTCGGGTGTCGTTTCGACGCTCTGGGTCGTTAATCCCAGGAGTTGGCCACTGCCATCGGTATTTAACTTGCCTGCCGCCGTAGAGGCCTCACAGCCGAACGGTGCGTGCACCGGTAGCTTTACATCCCAGCGATTACCAGCGTAATTACTGAGGCGCAAGGTAGCATCTCCTCCGGCATAGTCGCAGGATGCGGCCAACACAGCCGTTACCTTTGGCGGCGAGCTTCCGGCTGCGATGGCCAGCGGATAGCCACATGATTTGGCAACAACATCACACGACCAACCGTCAGCACTGAGCCGCGAAATAGAGGTACCCTTTGGCAAACTCATTACTTGTACAGTGGTAGCTGGCTCGGAGTCGTATGTTTGACTCGTATTATTGACCGTTACTGAACTGGTTGTTGTAGACTGTTTGGCCACAGTAGTGTCTACAGAGTTGTCCGCCGATGCGCTGAGCGATATACAGCCACGAGGCAAGGACGTAATGCCTCGGTTAGGAATAGCTGTAGCTGGCAAGGCACCCACCTCGCTGGCTTCATTTTGCCAAAACGATGGCGTGCCGCTAAAGGGTGCGGCAGCGGACTTGTCGGTAAAATACACCCATCCTGCGTTGTTGGCGCGCAGCCGCTCAAAAACGCTACTAAACTGGTCGGGCTTTACGCCGTACACGATATGCCAAAAACGGTTCTGGTTCTCGGGGCTGTCTTCGAAGGTTGTATGACGAGGCGTCCAGGTCAGATAGCTTTCATAGTCGGTGGCGGCGTTTACAAAAATATCACCATATGGTTCGTAGGCCTCAGAAATGTTGCTGCCGGGATTTACGACCACGACGTCATTCGGACGAGCATGTTTGATGCGCGCATACAAAGCGGCTACGTAGCACGTTTCGACCGGTCCACCATCTTTGACGAGGTCGATCATAATGCCTTTGGTACTGGGGTACAGGCGATACCAACCGTCTATATCGCGGTACACATCCTTGATGGGCCGCGACTGGTAGTTGGTTTGTACATAACCGAGCGTTTTGATGTTGGCCGTGTCGTTTTTGGCCATGGCTGTCGTATATGCGGGCAAGGCGGCAGCACCTGGTCCGTTACTCGGATTGGCGATAACAAACGGTACGCTCGCCGAACTCGCCGTACGCACATCATCCCAAAAAGTGCTTTTATCCGGCTGAATATACAGAGGTACGGCGATGGACTGGCTGCTTACCGCCAAGGCCGTCTGCGGCAAAATACACCAAACAGCCACGAGTCCGAATGCCACGAAGCCGCCCAGGAGTGTTCGAAAAGTTTTACGCATTATTTCTCTTTAATGGTTATGGTTTAAGGTTATTATACTCTGCGCCTGGCCAAAAGAGCTAGCGTTTATATGCCACCCCGGTTACTCGCCAGGGTGCGTGCCGTCGATAAATTCTTGGCAAAAGCGTTCGAATACGGCGTTCGTCCAGCCAAAACCGGTCTGAGATGGATACACACCTTTGAGCGGCGGTTTTTCGGGGTTCACTACGTTGTACTTCTCTAGGAACAAACCATGCTCGTCAAACCACTGCAAATTGGTACGCAGCCACTTCATGGCGATGCGGCGGGCGTCGTCGTGGTAGCCATACCGCTGCAGGCCCTTAACCACGATAAAATGCAGCGGCGCCCAACCGTTGGGATACGCCCACTGCGTGGGTATGGCGCCGGGCACATACTGGCCGAGCGGCAGGTTGTCGGTGGTAGACAGGCCGCCTTTTTGTTCGAATCGCCTCAGGGCCTTGACCATAGCCTGGGCTTGACGGCCATCTACCATTCCGGCCCACATCGTAAAGTACGGCGCGAGCGAACTGATGTTGCCACGCTTTTCTTTGACGTAATTGTAGTCATAAAACAGGCCGCGGCCAGAGTCCCACATGAGGTCAATCATGGTCTTTTTGCGCACCGCAGCAGCTTTTTCCCATTTGGCAGCGTCGGTTTTGTCGCCAAAAATACGGGCAGCCCGAGCAAAGTCCATTTCGTATTTGTAGAGTAATGCGTTTAAGTCCACAGGGACGTAATTGAGTGCGTGCCGGTTAAAACGCGGCGTGTAGTCCCAGCCACTTTCGGCTTCGGCCAGATCATGCGTCATATTTATGTCGTAATAGCGACTCAGTCCTTTGTGCACCAAGCGCCAATTAGGCTTCACCGTACCCATCCAAACTTCGTTGTATTCCTGCTGAGCAAGTTCGATCGCTTTTTTGAGCCAGTCGCGACCGGGACTATAGACGTTATAGATATCAAAGATGAAGCTCGTTAGCAGAGGCGGTTGCGACCGGCCGGTCAGATAGGTACGAGACGCATTTGGAATGCCATGAAAGCGCCCCAGCAGATGCAGCAGATTTTCTAGCATGCCTTCCACTAACTCTTTGTGCGGTTCGTCCAGCAGTCCTTGTACAATAAAATAGCTGTCCCAGTAATACATTTCGTTGTAGTCAAAGTTCGTACCTTCTTCGGAACTGGGAATCAAGTATGGCTTAGGCAAACCAAGCACACTACCGTCGTCTTTTGGATGGTAGCGTTCAAGTTTTGGCCAATAGGCACGAATATAGTCACGTGCAATTTTAACTTGGTCGGATGTCAGATCCTGGCTTTTGCGCCGCAAAAAAAGGCGGGCAGGACTTTGGTTGGCAATCTGTTTGGCTTTATCTAGCATGTATATGTAGCCTAAAAGAGTATGGGGCGGGCGTCAAGGCGTTAAATTCTCGTTAATCGTTAATTAAAACTTTGGGCATTCCGGAATGACGTTACCTGTCGGTGGTTGCGATGGGACAAAGGTCGGCGGAAATCCCGCATCAGCGGCAGGCAAGAATGCGTTAACCTTCGTACCGGCATAGTTAAATTCAGCATACAACCACCGATCGCTCTGGGACCCTTCATTGTCGACAACCATTCCACCGCTCTTTGCACACATCACCTCAATCTCCTGGCCATCGGCTATAGCAAGTAGTCTGCCATCTACATTGGGGTATTTATTAGCTTCGTTTTCATATGGTGCACTGTATGCCCGAATAACACCGTCCGCATGATCCCGACAGCGTCCGTCAGCCTTGACACTCCAGGCCCCGCCCACCAGGCGCTTGACCTGCTGGTGGGTGTGCGGCGTCCAGGAACATGACTCCTGCGGAATGCCACGCTCATTCATTTTGGGGGTTACAGGAGGGGCAGCGACTGCACGGCCAGACAGTTGAGGGGGATCTTTATCGACCCCCAACAGACCTATAGAGCCCAATCCAATTACGGCGACAGCTATCCCAAATCCCTGCGAGACTTCCGCTTTTTTTAACTCACGTATAAACTCGCCCACGCGCTTCATCGCTGGATTCTCCGGTCTTTTGAGGTTTAAGAAAGACTAAACCTTACCACTGGGCGGTCATATGCAACTGTGAAATATCTTACAAAATCAGCGGTATTCGGGATTTTCGTAATCAAACCGTGCTCCAGCGTCCCATTTGCTGCGCTGGTTTCCATAAGCTGGAACGCCGCCCGCATCCTTGAGCATCTTGGCAAAATGCATCAAGTTCCAGGTCATGAAGGCCGTATTGCGATTGGTAAAGTCATTTTCGGGGCCGCCTGAACCTTTGTCGAGATAGCTCGGGCCAGGCCCAGCTTCGCCCACCCAACCAGCGTCAGCCTGGGGTGGAATAGCATAACCGAGGTGCTGTAGGCTATATAAAATGTTTTGGGCGCAATGTTTGATGCCATCTTCGTTGCCGGTTATGAGACAGCCGCCGACTTTACCATAGAAGGCGTACTGGCCATTTTTATTGAGATCACCAGAATTACCATAGAGACGCTCAATGATC
Source organism: uncultured Candidatus Saccharibacteria bacterium (assembly GCA_964610985.1). Classification (GTDB taxonomy): domain Bacteria; phylum Patescibacteriota; class Saccharimonadia; order Saccharimonadales; family UBA4665; genus JARIHD01. The sequence continues at coordinate 24,298 of CAZSZJ010000016.1, forward strand.
CGTTTAGTAACCGAACTATTATCGCCGAGCCAGATCGGACCCGCGATGATCAGAATGTCGGCTTTTTGCACTTTTTTGTAGATCTCTGGCCACTCGTCGGTTTTCCAGCCTTTTTCACGCATATCCGGATACACACCGGTAGCAATATCATGGTCGATGGGACGGATCACTTCTACGTTTACGCCATGTTTTTCCAAAAGTTCTTGACTGGCGTCGATGAGTCCCTGGGTATTACTGACTTCCGGGCTCTTTTTGAGCGTACAGTTAAATATAAGTGCGTTCAGCCCAGAGAAATCCCATTTTTTATGATCAGCTTGGTCGCTCATAGTCTCTCCTTACATTCCTACAATTCAAACGGTTCGCTTATTTCTTCTGGCGAATGAAAAGCGATATTCTCTGCCTGCAGGACGCTGGCAAAGCGGCCGTAGCAAGCCTCGCGAAAAAAGTCGCGATAAAATCCGTCATGAATCGGCAAGACAGCAACCGGTGCGACCGTTTTTGCAAACGACAATGACTCAATCTCGCGCATCCACGGCGCAGCGACCGGCAGTAGCAACAGCAGCGGGCTCGGCCACTTTTCGGCGATCACCGGGTCCAAGGAGTCGCCGGGGTGAATAACCTGACCATTCACGCGGTAGGCGCAGTTCTCTGGCCCAGGGAGTAGAATGGGACCGTGCTGAGCGCGTAAAGCCTCGATACTAAATGCACCGCATTGCTTCTGACCTTCTTCGAACACCACCCCCTCAAGCCCTCCACTTTGCAATTGTTCGACAATTTGAGTATTGGCCAAAATTGGCGCCCCCGGATTGGCAGCCGCAATAATCCGCAACGCATCGATATCCAGATGATCGGGGTGATTATGCGTTATAACGACCGCGTCAAGGTCGGTAAACTTGTGCGGGTCAACCCTGCCTTCCCTGAAACCAAAAATACCCGGGTCAAAGAGCAGCCCTCTGCCCTCCAGCTCTAACAAAATACAAGAATGAACGTATTTATAAACCTTCATGACCCTCCTTTGTACTTAAAATTCTGAAAGTTCTTTGTCAAGCTGAATATTATCGGAATCGCTGTCAAGCGAGGTCTCGTCGAGTGTTTTTTGGGCCGTGTCTAGGTCGTCAGTGGTTGTAATGGCTGGAGCGGACCGAACGTCATTCGCTACTACTTCTTTACGCGTGGGCTGGCTGGTATTGGTCTGTTTGTGGCCCTGTTGCTTTTTGTAGACGGTATAACCGGCGAATCCCAATATACCAATTACAGCCAGAATTATCAGCGCCTCAACGGCCGAAAAACCCGATTGCTTCTTTTTGCCGGTCATCGCTGACCTGCCGTACTGGGTTGCGCTGACTTAACGGCCACAATCAGGTTGCGAATGGATGTCTTGTAGGCTTTGAGCGCTTCGTTTTGCTCTTTTAGATTACCCTGAAAAGCCGAAGCCATGCCCTTAGGGTCACTTCCATCGCACTTAAAATCTACGCTCGTCGTCTTTGCTTTTGCAACAGCTACCTCAGCAGCCGCCTTTTTGGCATTTGCATCAGCCACAAGGGCGTCATAGTTTGCCGCCGTCTTGCCCTTGGTTGTATAAAAGACCTGCGTACGCTCAAAGATCTTATTAAACACATCGAGTCGTTTGCTACCGCGGTCACTCATGCGCCCCATAATATTATGAATGGTTCTTTCGCGGTTCTGGCAGATCTTTAGACGGCGATCATCAAGTCGCTGTTTGGCTTCCGTTTTGCGTTCGTCTCTCCTTTCGTCGACGGTTACCCGCTCGTCATGAGAAGGACTGCCATCAGCCCCGTCATGCTCATGCGCAAAAACCAACGGCGAGACAGACAGGGTCACCGCAACCCCCAAAACCAGCGCCATCAAGGCAACCGGCAGTAATTTTCTGATCTTCAACATATACACTGTCCTTATTTAGCAGTATTTTAAGCTTAAGCCTAGTTCGTCCCAAACGTCAACAAGCAAAAACCCGGTTCTTGACCGGGCATTAACATTCTGGTGGAGCTGGCGGGTACTGCCCCCGCGTCCATCGGTCTATTCAGTTAGTCTATCCTACAGGCTTAGGTTATTTGCAAAATCTCGGGTACGAAACGGCTAAATAACCAAAACGTCCGGACCCAAAGTCCGTGGTCTTTACAAACACTATGGACAGGAGTGCTTGTGCATCCAGATGCATATGAACGCGTCATCACTATCTGAAGTCATGACGAGCGTTTTGCCTAAGTTAAATTAGGCAGCGAGAGCGACTGCACTCTTGGAAGGAGCAAACAAGTTTGCTACGTCAGAAATGAGCTTCTCGCGGGTTTCGTTTGCTTTTGCAATTGAAAGGTTTTGCCTATACGCTGACAAGCGGCCTGCTGATCTAACCGATAAAGTCCAATGTCGAGCTTAAAATTCAGCCCCACATAAAATGGCATCAAGATTTCTCCTGATGCCATTATTATAGCACAAATGAATCTAAATAACCACTAGTGCGTAATAACTCAATAGCTCTGCAACACCCAAAGACCGACTGTTCTACACTGTAAG
>CAZSZJ010000017.1:0-26723 GCA_964610985.1 uncultured Candidatus Saccharibacteria bacterium
GTCCGACTCTGAAAAACGGTCCTTGGCGCTCAAACTGCTCGAAGAAACCGGTGTTGTACAAGGCATCGAGAACTATACCCGCTACCTAACTACTCGTGAAGCCGGGGCCCAGCCTGCAACGTTATTGGACTATTATCCAGACGACTACCTGTTACTTGTCGACGAATCGCACCAATCCATTCCGCAAATCCGCGGCATGTACAACGGCGATCGAGCTCGCAAAGAAGTATTGGTCGAGCACGGATTTCGCTTGCCAAGCGCCCTTGATAACCGCCCACTTACGTTTGTAGAATTCGAAAAACACATCAACCAGGCCGTCTATGTGAGTGCCACGCCCGCCGAATACGAACTGAGCCGGAGTCCGGAGCCGGCGCAGCAAGTCATCCGACCCACCGGTCTATTGGATCCGCCAATCGAGATTCGCCCCGTTGACGGCCAGGTCGACGATCTTATCGCCGAAATCCGCACCACCATTGGCAAGCACCAGCGCGTGCTAGTAACGACGCTAACCAAGCGCATGTCCGAGGATCTGACCGACTACCTCAAAGAACTTGGCATCAAGGTAGCTTACCTGCACAGCGATGTCGACACGCTCGACCGCAGCGACATTCTGCGTGATCTGCGCCTGGGTGTATATGACGTTTTGGTGGGTATTAACTTGCTCCGCGAAGGCCTCGACTTGCCCGAAGTGAGCCTGGTGGCCATCCTTGATGCCGATAAAGAAGGTTTTTTGCGCAGCGAATCAGCACTTATCCAAACCGTCGGCCGCGCCGCTCGCCATGTCGAAGGTCGCGTTATCTTTTATGCCAACAATATTACCCGCAGCATGAAGGCAACCATGGACGAAACCGATCGCCGCCGTGCCATCCAGGAAGCCTACAACAAAGAACATGGTATTACACCGGCGGGCATTAGCAAGGCCATCGAAAAAGGTATGCGTCCCGACCTGCCCGAAGAAGCCAAGCGCGCCAAACTCGACCTAAAGAAGATTCCAAAAGACGAATACAAGTCACTTGTAAAAGATCTTACATCTCAAATGGAGCTGGCTAGTGCAAACTTGCAGTTTGAACAAGCGGCCGAACTGCGGGACATCATTCTCGACATCAAAGCCAAAATGCAATAAAGGAGTGGAATGAGCGAAGTTATAAGAGAGCCTGCACCTTCGGAGCCTACGGTAGCCCAAGGGGGCAAAACAAGACGCCGCGCGGTATTACAGTATGGTCTTGGTGCGTTGCTGGGCGCGGGCGGTGCCGTGGGCGGACTCTATGGCGCGTCCCAAGCCGGGTGGCTGGATGGCATTGCTCGTGATGTACTGCGCGGCGACGGCAGCCGCTATCGCCAGGCTGCGTGGTGGTCGGATGTTGAAACCGACGCCGATTTGGCAAAATGGCCCTCATTTCCTGGCAATCCCGAAACCTCTCGATTTGATATGGATGAGTGGATGGTGCGGTTTTTCTCAACGCCCCGCGAGGAATATGACGACCAGAGCAGGGAATTGCCAGGCGCAATTGAAGCCATGGCTTTTAAGGTAGGTGAAGGCCGAATCAATGTAGGTACTATGCCAAATGGCGAGCCACTGTTTACGCCTCCCGAAAATGACAGCAACTCCTTGGTGCTTGGTATGCGTGGAGGTCCTGGAGAGCTGCGAGGCATGCCAGGGTTTTGGCTGGAAGAAGGACAGAAGTATGTTCCGGCCAGAGCTGGTGCGATAGCTCTGCCGCACGTGGTAGCGCAGATAAATGTGGCCCGTGAAATGCCAGGCGCATTCTATATTTAATGAATAATGAGGTGGGATGAAGCATAGTTATCGGGTATGGGGAACAATCGTCGGGGTTACATTCAGCCTTGGATTTTTGCTGGCTCGTGCGCTTAGCCACACCGTCGAAGACGAAGACACTACCGGTCCCGCTACGGCCCCTACGCTCAATTTTTATATGGACGAGCACCGGTATCCCCCCTTTAGCGACAGCAACCTAGTAGGGGTGGAGATTGATCGTACTGTCGCTATCTCGAAAGACCAGATTGCGATCCTCGGTGTTCCTCTCAAGGAATTGCAGGGAGTGCCCGGCGTATTCTCACTCGCGCGCTGCGACGGTACAAGCCTGTGGCATCCAGCCGTGCCAAAAAGCAAAAACGCTTACAGCGTAGTAGTCGAACCATACGGCGATATGGCTGCAATCGCACTGCCACTCACCCCTGATAACGAATGTGTCGTGCTTGGCGCGACAAAGGACGGACACTTTACGCATTACCGTCACCAAAGGCTGGTCGCGCTCACGACCCCCAGCGGCCTACTTTACGATTTTCCAAATATGCCTATAATACATATACCAAGTTGAATTAACCGAGTGTCTAGGCGATTCCAACCGGGAGTTACGGAGGATTATTATGTCAAGAGAACAACAGCCCATAGACGAGACTTATTCGCTGGGCCTGGCAGGCAGGGGGGTGAAAGCCGGCCTATTGGCTGTCGGAGCGACGGCAGGGCTTTCTGCGCTCGACTGGGCGTATAGCCGATATTTCGATAGCCGCAAACCCAATCGCTTTGTCGATTGGACTGGAGGTACGCGCAGCCCGGCGTCCCACCCTAGCTTCAATAAAAGTCCAAATGCAGTGCGGAACCTACTCCTTGAGAAAAACGCCACTCAGGCCCTCGCCGAGCATGAGATCGTAAAACGCATACCCGGAGCTGTTGTTTTTCTGGGGACCGACCAAGAGATTTACTCGCGCGCCATGCAACAACTCGGCCTAAAAGAGGGTGAGGCCATCGACGCTCTTTGCTATCAGGACACGAAAGGCAATTGGTCTAAAAATATAGCGGTGCCAGGCGGCTTCCAGCGTGTTACTCATTATGCAAGGGGCGTTATCATGGCCGGGAAGCGAGAACAGGTCTTTGGAGCGGCTATTGTACCCGAAGAATTTGGATTTGGCCGGATGGCCTTGGGTATTGAGACCGAAACCCCGGTTGGTTTTATAGCGCTTCAAACGCACGTAGCGGCAGTGATGAATCCGGAAGACTTTGCAACACTTCATCCGGTAACGCAAATCATCCGTGGGGATATTGGGCGGGCTGCTTAAAATCTGGTATCATTAGATAAATATGACAGAACTCACTCGGGAAGATGTATTGAAATTGGCTCGACTCGCCCGTCTGGAGCTGACGGACGAAGAAGTCGAAACGTACCGCAAAGAACTCAGCGCAGTATTGGATTACGTGGCTCAACTGGACCATGTGGACGTGAGCGGACTTGAACCCACGTCGCAGGTGACTGGCCTGAAAAATGTGATGCGGAAGGACGCCGTTATAGATTACGGCATAAGTCCACAGGATCTACTGCGCCTAGCTCCCAAATCGCAGGACGGACAAATAAAGGTCAAAAGGATGATCGGATAATGGCCTGGCCCGCTATTGCTGATATTGTCGCCAAAGTACGTGCCGGCGAAACAACGGCAAGCGAACTAGTCGAACGCGCTCTTGCTGCCATTGCCGAAAAGAGTGAATATCAAGCAATTATTGCTACGACCGCTGAACGTGCCCGTGAACGGGCTGCCGCCATCGATGCTGCTATCAAAAACGGCGAACCCGTCGGCCCACTTGCGGGCGTACCTTTTATTGCCAAGGATAACTTTTTGGCGTTCGGGGCCGAAACGACTGCCGCCAGCAATATCCTAAAGGGCTTCGAGGCCCCGTATCAAGCGACAGTTATCAATCGTCTGGAAGAAGCAGGGGCAATTTGCGTTGCAAAGGCCAACCTTGATGCCTTTGGCCACGGTGGCAGCACCGAAAACAGCGATTTTATGGTGACCAAAAACCCGCACGATGTTACGCGTGTGCCGGGCGGTTCTTCTGGTGGTTCAGCCGCAGCTGTTGCACTCGATATAGTTCCGTTTGCTCTAGGTACCGATACTGGCGGATCAAGCCGTCAGCCGGCTAGTTTTTCGGGCGTGGTCGGATTCAAACCGACCTATGGGCTTATCTCTCGTTCGGGCGTGGTGGCTATGGCCAGCAGCACCGATACGATTGGCACGCTGACGCGCACTGTAGACGATCTTGCCATGGTTGTAGATGTGATGGCTGGCAAAGATCCCTTGGACAGTACGACTGTTGACCGTGGCACGACTCCGTACACCGATCTGTCGACCGATGTTGTTGGCAAAAAGATTGGCGTTATCAAAGAATTCATGGCCGATGGCGTCGAATCCGGCGTCCGCACCCAAATCGAAAAAGCGGTGCAGGCCCTCAAAGCAGCCGGAGCGGACGTGCAAGAAGTTAGCATCCCATCTATCCCGTTGGCTTTGGCGGTCTATTACATCGTAGTTCCGGCCGAAATCAGCAGTAATCTGAGTCGCTATGATGGCCAACGCTACGCACATAACACCCCTGTTGCAGACAGCCTTGAAGAAAGCTACGCCAAAACCCGTGCCAGCGGTTTTGGTGCCGAAGCCAAGCGCCGCATCATGGTCGGCACCTACGTACTCAGCAGCGGCTACTACGACGCCTACTACCGCAAGGCCCAAACGGTGCGCACCAAACTCATCAACGAATTTGCCAAAGCGTTCCAGCAAGTTGACTTTTTGATTGGACCTACTGCACCAACCACGGCTTTCAAGATTGGCCAAAACACCGACACTCCACTCCATATGTATTTGGCGGACATCATGACAGTTCCAGCAAGTCTGACCGGCATTCCGGCTATCGTGGTGCCTGCGGGCATGAGTGACGGCCTACCTGTTGGTCTGCAAATTATGGCCCCAGCGCGTCAAGACCGCCAACTGATGGGCATCGCTAAAGCTACGGAGAAATTACTATGATCGAAATGATAATAATCGGCGTCGCGGCGTTGTTTACGGCAGCCGTCGTCGCATTTATCGTGCTGCGCCGTCGCCCGCGCAAGCTCAAAACGAATCGTTTCCAGGAAAACTGGGCCGAACTGCAGAAAATGTGCGCCGACAAGGCCACCTGGTCGCAGGCACTTATTGCCGCCGACAAACTTTTGGACGAAGCCCTCAAAAAGAGTCGCTTTACCGGTAAGAGCATGGGTGAGCGCCTCACCAAAGCCCAGCGTAAACTCACCAATAATGAAGCCGTCTGGTTTGGTCACAAACTCCGCACCCGCGTCGAAAACGAACCCGAAACCAAGTTGAAAGAATCTGAGGTCAAGCAAGCTCTGGTCGGTATCCGCCAGGCACTTAAGGACTTAGGAGCGTTCCCGGATGGCAAGTAAGGTCAGTCCCGAAACTCGTGCTCAATACACCGTAACCATCGGCATCGAGTGTCACGTTCAGTTCAAAACCGACACCAAACTATTCGCTGGGGTAGCCAACGACGCTCGTGATGCGGCGCCAAATACACTCATTAGTCACATCTGTTTCGGCTTGCCCGGCGCGCTGCCGGTGCTCAACGAAGAAGCGGTGCATTTAGGCATAAAAGCGGCATTTGCGCTGGGTACACGTCCACAAAAATACAGCGCTTTTGACCGCAAACACTATTTTTATCCCGATTTGCCGCTGGGTTACCAGATCACTCAGTTCACACACCCCATCATTCGAGATGGCTCGCTAACGATTGACGTAGATGGCGAACAAAAAACCATCCGCATCCACGAAGCGCACCTCGAGGCCGATGCGGGCAAGAGCACACACCCTGCCGGCACAAACTACAGTCTCGTCGACCTCAACCGCGCCGGCACGCCGCTACTTGAAATCGTTTCCGAGCCCGATATGCACACTGCTGCTGAAGCAAAAGCCTACGCCAAAGAGCTGTACCTGCGCATGCGCTACGCCGATGTCTCGGACTGCAACTTGTACTACGGCAACATGCGTTTCGACGTAAACGTGAGCGTCAGCAAGACCGAAGCGCTCGGCACACGCACCGAGACCAAAAACCTCAACTCCTTTAAAGCAGTCGAAAAAACCGTCGAATACGAGGTAAATCGCCAAATCGAACGCCTGGAAAATGGCGAACAGATCGTCCAGGAAACCCGCGGCTGGGATGACGCCAAGCAAGTTACCTTTAGTCAACGCAGCAAAGAAGACGCGCACGATTACCGTTATTTCCCAGATCCCGATCTGCCGCCCATTGAACTGGACGACACGATGATCGACGCCGTCGAGGGTGAAATGCCGGTCATGCCCGACGAATGGCGCCGACGCTTGAGCGGTCTTGGTCTGGACGTATCTCAAACTGATAGCCTGCTCGAAGGCGAACTGGACAGCGTAGAGGTAAGTTATTTGCAGCTCATCGAAGAAGTGATCGACCAAAAAGACTTTGCCAAGGCGCTGGCTAACTGGTTTGTGAACCTCGAAATTCCGCTGCGTAGTGACGAAACGGTACATGTCCACGATGATTTGACAAATCAAAACCGTTTGCGTATTTACCGCAGTGTGTTCGATTTGATTAAAGCAAACAAACTCAGCTCGTCTAATGCCAAAGTACTGTTGACTAAACTGCTCACCAGCCCCGAAGTTGAAGACATTGAGGGCCTGGCCAAGCAACACAATCTTATCCAAGAGTCCGACGAAAGCGAACTCGCCAAGGTGGTCGCAAAAGTACTCGAAGAAAACCCCAAAGCCGCCGAAGATATAAAAGCTGGTGAAATGAAAGCTATCGGCTTTTTGGTCGGCCAGGTTATGAAACATACCCAAGGCCGTGCCAACCCCGGCGTTGTGCAGCAAATCATAAAAGCCCAGCTCGGCATATAGCTACGCCGCTACAATAAGGCTTTAACGGAAAGAGGGTATTTCAGATGAAGCCATGGACACGAATCGAACCAACCACAATCTGTAAAGTTGACCGCCGCGTGATGGTTCTAAAGACTTTTTTGGATAGTCAAGACCGAAAAGTGGTGTACGGCACCATGCACGCCGAAGACCAAGAATTTGCCTCGGTCATTGCGATAACGAACGATGGAAAAGTGCTCGTCGCCCGGCAGTTTCGCGCTGGTCCCGAAAAGATCATGGATGAGTTGCCTGGCGGCTTTGTCGATTCTGGCGAAGATCCGGAAACAGCCGTTCGCCGCGAACTTCTCGAAGAAACAGGCCACGCCGTAGGAAAGCTCGAATACCTTGGTCCCCACGCCAAAGACGCCTTTATGAATGCCACTTGGCACTATTTTTTGGCCACCGGCTGCACGCAGCAAAACGCGGACCTGCAGCTCGACGAATATGAAGAAATCGAAGTGAGCCTTATACCGATCAGTCAACTGCTGCACAACGCTACGCACAATAAAATGACCGATGCAGTTGCAGTGCTAATGGCCTACGAAAAGCTAAAGAAGCTGGAGGAAGCTCATGACTAGCAAACGGCCAACCAAAGCGGTAATTGCTGCTGCCGGGTTTGGTACGCGATTTTTACCGCAAACAAAAGCCATGCCTAAAGAAATGCTGCCACTCGTCGACAAGCCTGTTATTCAGTTTATCGTCGAAGAGCTGGTAGCCGCTGGCATCAAAGATATTATCATCGTGACCGGCTACAGCAAACGCAGCATCGAAGACCACTTTGACACGCCCAACGAAGACCTGCTCAATAACCTCCGCGCCGGTGGCCCCAAAAAAGCGCACTACATCGAAGAGGTGGAGAAGATCTCTGACCTTGCCAACTTTGCCTATGTTCGCCAAAAGGGTCCTTACGGCACGGCTACACCGGTCATGAATGCCGCCCATCTCATTGGTGACGAACCATTTATTTACACTTATGCCGATGATTTAATGGTCGCTACGCCCAACTGCTTCAAACAAATGATCGACCTGTACGAAGAACTCGGTGGCGGCATTTTTCCATGCATCAAGATCCATAATGATGGCGAATTTGACCGCTACGGTATCCTTGGCGGCGAGCAGATCCGCGACGATATCCTGAGGATGACCGAGATAAAGGAAAAGCCGGGCAGGGCGGCTGCACCCTCCAACTTCGCAAGCGTCGGCGGGAGTCTACTGACACCTGATATCTTTCCGTACCTGGAAAAAGGCTTGGCCAACCTGCAGCCTGGCGAGGAATTCCATGTAACCGATTGCGTTATCGAGCCCATGCTGCGGGACGGCAAACCGTTTTACGGCTGCGAAATCAAAAACAATACTCGCTACGATACTGGTACGACCATGGAGTATCTCAAGACGGTGGTCGATTTTGCCCTCAAACGCCCTGACATTGGGGAAGAGTTCCGGCGCTACCTAGAGAGTCAAGTCTGCAAATAACCATAAGGGGGGTCACAGATCTTGCTTGCTTGTTGTATACTTTAGATTATGGATTTAAGCACAGCACAACAAGTACTCGTGGTGATACTCAGCACCGCACTCGCCATTTTTCTAATATTATCAATTGTAATCGCGGCTATGGTTATCCAGCTGCTTACCACGCTGCGCAATTTGGCCGGTAAGGCCGAGCGTGTCGTGCAGTCCGCCGAAAACGTGGGCGAAATCATCAAAAATGTCATCACGCCAATGAGTGTACTCAAATTTGGCCATTCCATTTTTGATATGGTAAGCAAGCATGCGAAGCGTTCAAAAGATTAAGGTAAAGGAGTTTACTATGAGTAAGTCGACTAAACGATGGGCAGTTGGCGCGCTGATTGCCGCAGCTGCCGGATATGTTGCTGGCATTTTGACAGCTCCAAAGAGCGGCAAAGAAACCCGCGAAGACATTAAGCACGCCGCCGAACACGGCATGGCCGAAGCCGAAAAACAGCTTAAAAAACTGCACACTCAAATGAACGAGTTACTTGGTCAGGCCAAAGAAAGAGTGGCATCCCTCAAAGGCACGGCCCAAAAAGACTTGCAGTTGGCCATAGACCGCACCACGGCCGCCAAAGAAAAAGCCCGCCAGCTTCTTAGCTCACTTCACGAAGGTGACGCTGACGACAAAGACCTCAAAAAAGCCATTGACGAAGCCAATAAGGCGCTCGACCACCTCAAAAAATATCTCGCCAAATAAACGTAACAGGTAAAAAATCTCACAGCAGGCTCTCAGGCCTGCTGTATTCTTATTAGATGATTACACCACAGGCATCATTACAACAATCGTCCAGCTCTCAGATCCAACAAGTACAACAAATGCCGGAGTCGGCACTAGAAACACTTTGGCAAAAACACGACGCCGAAGGCGCGTTTGTCAAAAAGATCGTCCTGCGCTACCTGGTCAACAAATCTATCAAAGAGGCCGAAAGCAAGCAGGTTTTGACCGGCGTACAGATAACGGATATGCAAAATGGCAAACGCCTCGTAGGCCACAATGTAGACACGCAGCATTTTGCTGCCAGCATTAATAAACTGCCCGTCGCATTACTGATTCTAGAGGATATACGTAATGGTACACTCGATATGGAACAGGTCATGACGTGGCAAGCGAGCGACGTTCGCACCGGTTATGGTAAATACGACCAGCCGGGGGCACCGCTGCAAGCCAAGCTCAAAGAAGTTGTGTATGATTTGCTCAACATGTCGGGCAATACCGCAACGCGCATCTTGGTTAATGGCGGTTTGGGCGGTGCGGCAGCGGTAAATGATCGTTGGGCACAGCTGCCGCAGCTGGACAACACGCGTCTCCAGCCTCTGGATGCGAACCGCTTTTATCTTGGCAACAGCACACCGTCTGACTCACTCTGGGCCATGCAACAGCTTATGAAAAAACAAGACGCACCCGCAAAATTCATGAAAGAAGCGATGCGCACTAACATCTTTACCGACATGGGTACGCGCAGCCAGCTTTCTGGTAGCGATTACATTGTACTCGTAAACAAAGTGGGCATTTTGGATGACGTCGATGGCAACAATCGCCACGACGTCGGCATTATCTATAATACACACACCCAAAAGTCTATCGGGTATTCGTTCTTCACGACCTCGCCTTACGATCGTCCAGACGCGACACCTACTGCCGATCAGGCACTCAAAGACATGGGCCGTAGTACACTCCGTTTCGCGGGCGACAAAAAGAAAGCCGACCAGCAGTCAGAATTACGCACTCAGCAAGCACCACAGACCGAAAAGCGCACCCTTTACTAGTCGCCAAAGGCTCTGTTGTAAAAGTCGCGTCTCCCTCTGGAGGCGCGATTTCGTTATAATAGAGTTAACTACGTGAGGGTAGCAATTTTTTTATGGCAGGCATGACACCAGAACTCAAGCCGAGTGACTATGTGCATTTGCACAATCACACGCAATACAGTTTGCTCGACGGACTAACCAAAGTACCGGCGCTACTAGACTATGCCAAAGAAACAGGGATGGTTGCTGTAGCACAAACCGACCACGGCACACTCAGCGGCGCCATCGAATTCTACAAAGAAGCAACGGCCAAAGGTGTTAAGCCGATCATCGGCATGGAGACATACGTCGCTGCGCGCACCCTGTCCGACAAAGAGCCGGGCAAGGACAAGGTCTATTATCACCTTATCCTGCTGGCCATGAACGACGTAGGCTATCGCAATCTCATGCGTCTGAGTACTATCGCTAACCTAGAAGGTTTTTATTACAAACCGCGGGTTGACCACGCCGTGCTCGAAAAATACAATGAAGGACTGATTGTCCTGAGCGGCTGTATCGGTGGTGAAGTGGGCGACGCCATCCGCCAGGGTCAATACGAAAAAGCCGTCGAAACCGCAAAGTGGTACAAGAGCGTCTTTGGCGACCGCTACTACATTGAAATCCAAGACCACGGCCACCCCGACCACCATAGCAAATGGGATGAACAGGTTAGAGTAAATGAAGGCCTGCTAAAACTCGCCAAAGAACTCGATCTGCCACCAGCCGTAACCTGTGACGCCCACTACTTGCGGCATGAAGACCAAACCGCCCACGAGATTCTGCTCTGTGTTCAGACCGGGGCATTCCTAAGCGATGAAAAGCGCATGAGCCTGGTCGATTTTGAGCTGCATGTCACCGACCCGGCCGAGATTATCCAGCGTTGGGGCAAAACATGTCCCGAGGCAATCACTAACACGCGTGCCATTGCCGACCGTTGCAGTGTGACCATCGAACTGGGCAAGATCCTGATTCCCGAATTTCCGGTGCCCGAAGGCGAAGATGAGAAGTCGTATCTGCGCAAGCTCGTGTACAAAGGCCTGGTTTGGCGTTATACCGACAAGCCCGAGAATGAAGCCAAAGAGTTTACCGAGGCTGAAGCCAAGAAGATTCTTGTACCTGAAGTTATCGAACGCGCCGAATATGAACTCGGCATTATCGCCCAGATGGGTTTTAATGGCTACTTTCTGATCATCGCCGACTTTATGAACTGGGGAAAAGACCAAGGAATTGTGTTTGGGCCGGGCCGCGGTTCGGCTGCCGGATCCATTATTTCGTATTCCATGAAGATCACCGAACTTGACCCGCTCAAATACGACTTGCTTTTTGAGCGTTTCCTTAACCCCGACCGTATTTCGATGCCCGATGTGGATATCGACATTATGGATACACGCCGCGACGAAGTCATTCAATATTGTGCCGAGAAATATGGCCAGGACCGCGTGGCTAATATTGTGACCTTTGGTACGATGGCCGCCCGCAATGCTGTGCGCGACGTCGCGCGCGTACTGCAAGTGCCATACGCCGAAGCCGATCGCATGGCCAAGATGATCCCGGCGCCGATTCAGGGCCGGCATATTCCGCTCGCCAAGTCGCTCGTCGATGACCGTGAACTCAAGCACGAATACGCATCCAACGAAAAATCGCGCGAAGTATTTGATCTGGCCATGCGCCTGGAAGGCACGATCCGTAGCCACGGCGTGCATGCCGCTGGTGTGGTGATCGCTCCAGACGACATCGTTAAATTTGCGCCACTCGAGATGGCCCAAAAAGGCGTAGTGACCACGCAATATCCCAAAGACCCCATCGAAGAACTCGGCCTGCTCAAAATGGACTTTCTTGGTTTGTCCAACTTGACGATTATCAAGAACACGCTGCGTATTATCAAAAAGGTATACGGCGTCGATGTCGACATCAACACTTTACCGCTCGACGATAAGCCGACTTTTGAACTTTTCCAGCGTGGCGATACGACCGGTGTGTTCCAGCTGGAATCCGCGGGAATGAAACGCTATCTGCGCGAACTCAAACCCACCGTTTTTGATGATATCGTGGCCATGGTAGCACTCTACCGGCCTGGCCCCATGCAGTTTATCGACGACTTTATCGCGCGCAAACACGGCCTCAAACAGATCAAGTTCCTGCATCCTTTGATGGAGCCGGCGCTCAAACCGACTTATGGCGTTTTGGTGTACCAGGAACAGGTCATGCAGATTTCCAAAGAGCTATCCGGCTTTACGGGTGGCCAGGCCGACACGCTACGCAAAGCGATCGGCAAAAAGAAAATCGAAGTGATGCAAAAAATGAAGGTAGAGTTTATCCAAGGCGCGGTCAAAAATGGTGCCAATCAACAAGAAATGGAACGTTTTTGGAAGCAGCTGGAAGATTTTGCGGCCTATTGTTTTAATAAATCGCACGCTGCTTGTTACGGCTTGATCGCATACCAAACGGCATTCCTAAAGGCACACTATCCGTCGGCCTTTATGGCAGCCCTCATGACCAGTGACTTTGACGATACCGACCGTCTGGCCATCGAGATTTCGGAATGCCAGCACATGGGCATCGACGTATTGCCGCCAGATATCAACGAATCATTCAACGATTTTGCTGTGGTGCCCGACGGCGACAACCGCAAATCCCAAGTTCGTTTTGGTATGAATGCCATCAAAAATGTTGGTGCTGGAGCTGTCGAAGAAATTGTGCGTGCCCGTGACCTGGATGGATCCTTCGCCGACCTCGAAGATTTTGTCAGTAAAGTAAACGTGCGTATTGTGAACCGTAAGGCCATGGAAAGTCTGACCAAAGCCGGCGCCTTCGACCGTTTTGGCGACCGCTCCGAACTGTTACACAACCTCGACCTAATCTTGGCCTATGCCAGCCGTTTGCAAAAAGAAGCCAGTAGTGGCCAAACCGACCTCTTTGGCAACGTGGTCGACGATTCGGTGGCGCGACCGCGCCTGGCGCTCGAAAAAGCCGCTACCATATTTACACCCCGCGAACAGCTCATCTGGGAGCGCGAGCTGCTCGGCCTATATCTCAGCCAGCATCCGCTTTCGATGTACGAAACATTCCTGGAAGAACAAACCATGCCCATGAATGCACTCAAGCCTGATCATGAAGGCCGCGGCGTGGTTATCGGCGGCGCCATTAATGACATCCGCGAAATCATGACAAAAAACGGTTCCAAAATGGCATTCATCAAATTAGAAGACAAGTTTGCCGAGCTCGAGCTTATATTATTTCCGAACGCCTATCAACAAACGGCCGGCCTTTGGGAGCGCGATCGTGTCATTCTGGTACGCGGCAAAATTTCGGCCAAAGACCGCGAAGGTAATCTGGGTGACGAAGTAAAGATCCTGGTGGACGATGCCCGCGAAATCACTGCTGAGCAAGCCACCGCGTACCAGCCAACCGGTAAAAAAATGCGCCCGCCTGGCAGCAAGCGTTCGGCCGCCGCAGCGGTAACTGCCACCAAGGCAACTGAAGATGAGCAGCCAAAAACCAAAACCTACGGCGGCGGCTCGGCATCGCCACTTGCCAAGCCCAAAATTCCCGAGCGTGTGTACATTCGCCTGCACGACAGCCAAAACCACGAACTTCTCCGAAAAATAAAGGTAGCTCTTGATAGCTCCCCTGGCCCAACAGAGGTGGTACTCGTTCTTGGCCCCTCCGAAACCAAACAGATCATCAAGCTGCCTGCAGGCATCCAAAAAGACCGCGCGCTCCTAAACACACTCCAAAAGCTCGTCGGTGTGGACAACATCAAATTGCAATAAAGTCAGGGTACTAGGCGTTTTGCGCTTTTCGTCGCACGCTGTCTCTGATGTCGTCCATAGTTGTGTCGGCGACCTCACCGCCATCGTCGCATTCTACCAAAAATGGGTCCCGGCTCGCCGGCGGTACGGCAAATGCCGATACCCTAAGTACTCCCAAGGCTTCGATCTGACCGTGGGGCATAATAGTTACCGGTGCATGGTCGGTTACGTGGTGTGGTGTTTTTACTTTTACCAGAATTCCGGAGGGGTAGGTGATTCTGCCTATGGTCAGGTCGCGCAGGGTTAGACCCAAACGCTCGCCTATGCATTTTTTATCGACATTTTTTTGAAAAACGAGTGGGTCACCGGATTCGTTGACGATGATTCTCGTAGCTTCCGTACGGCTCAGGAGCGAGTCTAAAAATCGCCCTTCAGCGGTGGCGCAGGCCGCGGTCGTGCCAAGTGTAGCGTCAAATCTTGCTGCGAATTTATCGCGGGCAATGCCCCGGTGGTGTTGGTCGAGAATGTCCTGGAGAATAATGTCGCCAAGAGTCCCACTTATATAAGGCAGGTATTCTGGTCGTATGGATATGTCTTGATCCGGGTCTTTGGCAAGCGCGAAGGCTGCCTCGACTATAAGACGCAGCGGAACAGTCGGGGTATAGGCCATCGGCACATCAATAAACCTAGGATCGGAAACGTCAAATGAATATTCAGGAATAAGCATAGTCTTACGTCTGACGTTCTATAATGAGCTTCACCAAGCGTCGAATGTCGGACATGCTCGCCCTAGAAAGAAAGGCATAGAATGGATCTTCTTTTTGGTTATTCTGAAGCTCGGAGTAGTCGCTGTATGCCTGCTCAACCTGATTTCTATCGGAACGAGACTTGAAGGCGTCACGTTCTGCGGGCCGGAGCGCAAATGCGCTTGAGCGTATGACCCCCAGACCGATTACCTGATCATGAGTTATAGTGGTTAATCGTTCGGCATTTTCAATGCGGTGTGGTGTGCGGAGTTGCACAATTTGTCCAGCCGGCCAAGTGATGTTACCAATCGTAAGATTTTCGAGGGTCAGGGCTGACGGTACTTTGTAGAGGCTGCGCTCAGCGGCATTGGCATTTTTCTGTAGTATCAAAGGTCGCCCATTATCGCTCGTGACGACACGAAGTGATTGTGTCGAGGTGGGCTCGGCGGCATTCTTAATTGCCATAAAGAAAAGTTCTTCCGCCGAACTGCACGTTTCCAGCTCTCCGATGATCGTATTGAACCGAGGAAGGGATACAGGGTGTGGCCCATTAGTATTTTGAAATATAACATCTCTGATCATATGACCGTCCTGAGTTTCGGAAATATGCGATTCAAGACTGGGGTCGACAACTAATCTTTCATCAGGATTAATAGCTAGTTCGAAAGCCGCTTCAGATAATAATCGAAGCGGAACCGTTGGCGTATGCATCTTAATCCGGGCGCCGTACGATGGATCGGATGGATCAAGTGACCGACGAGGGAGCTGTAGCATAAAGATATTATACTACATTTTTGTGATTATTCAATTCTGAGGTATTCAGTGGATAACACCAGTGGTTTGTGTGAGTACCACGCCCGCAACCAACAATGCTACAACTGCGATGTCTAGTGCAGGATGGTGGATGATAAATCGCTCGCCCTTGGTGAGGTAGCGTTTCCACATTTTGCCGTGGCGATACACCATCGTGATTCCGGCAAGTGTAACCAGAACAGAGACAACGAGGGTTGCCCACTGCGCATTGCCTGTTGCCAAAACATCAAACCGCGAAACTTCGTGGGAACGCAGCGGCACATTGGTCGGTTCTGCGTTGCCGGTAGCAGGAGTGTTGGGTGTATTTGCTGGCGGTGTGGTTGTGACGGGCGTATTGCTAATCGGTGTATCGTTTGTCGGATTCTCGGTCGGTGAGGCTACGGGTGCCGGTTGCGATGCAGGGATGGGCTTTGGAGTGGATTGGGGAGCGGCCGGTTGTGGGGTGGGCTGAGCTGCGGCGACTACTTTTTGAGGCGCGGCGTACATTGCGACGATAATCGTTTGCTCGCCTTCGCCTTGGTAGTTGGCGGAATTGGCAAACCCAAAGCCGACATCGGTGTAATTGATGCTTAACAGGTTGTCTCGGTGCGAGGGGCTGTTCATCCAGCCGGCCACGGCGTCGGCACTGGTGGTAAACCCATAGGCCAGATTTTCGCCCGCATAAGAGTAGACATACCCGGCTGAGCTGATAAATTGCCATGGTTCACGGCCTTCGGGTGTGGTGTGCGACCAGTAGCCACGGGTGGCCATGTCATTGGCTTTTTCTTGGGCGGCGGCATTGAGCTGGCTATTGAGCGCCAAGGCGGTTTTGCCGTTATTACTACGCTGAATATTTGTCTCTTGCAATAAAGAAGTGTTGCTGACGGCAGTTGCATAGCTGAGTACGCCCCCGTGAACACCCCAAACGCTGTTCAAAATAAAACCAAGTCCAACAATCAGCAGCATGGGCAGATACGGCCAGTAGGTTTTCACATAATGCTTGGAAACCTTGTGGTGCTGCCCTCGACGCTTTCTGTGTTGCGGCGTCTCATGGGGTTTGGATGAACTCGCAAGAACCATTTACATAAAGTATAGCTTATGCTTGGGCATGAGTAAATTACCGCCCAAAACTTTTATAAAAACGGCAGTGGTACAGGCTCATTGCCGCCGCCTGCACCACGTTAAAAGATTCCTTACTTCCATACATCGGGATCTCAAGAACCTGATCGCAGGCAGCCAAAACGTCTGGCTCAACGCCTTCGACCTCGCGGCCCACGAGCAGCGCAATTTTTTTGGATGGCACAAAATTGGGCAGGGCAATCGAGTCCGGGTCTTGCTCGACGGCCGCTACTACATATCCTTGCTTTTTTAGGTCAGAAATAATGGCAAAGATATCTTCGGCATGTTGCCAGGGCTGCGAGGTTTCCGCCCCAAGGGCTGTTTTGTGGATCTGTTTATGTATTTTGGCGGCCAAATGAGGAAGGCGGGCATCGCTGGATTTGGACGGATACGGCGTATATCCCGACAAGACCACCATTGTTACACCCAACCCTTCGGCCGTACGGAGCAGCGAACCGACGTTATGGCAGCTACGCAAATTGTGCGCGATCAAAACAATGTCACTACCAGGCACGGTCGCTGCATTGGTCGTTACATCCATGTGTAAAACTATACCGCAGTACTGTCGCACCACATAACGCTCATGGTATACTAATCTGTATGAGTCAAGACGCCCGTCGAGATGAAGAAACGGCTACTTTACGTCGTGCCCGCTTGCTCGGGCTAAACTACGTTGATACCGGGACGCTACCCAAAAAGATCCTGTACAAAGACGTCCTTTCTCTTGAAGAAATGTACAAAAACCGCGTTTTGCCGCTGCAAGTCGACAAAAGCAACGTTCTCTTTGCCATTACCAACACCACGTCGCAACAGGTCATAAACGAACTCAAGATGCGCTTTAGTGACCTGCGAACCGACTTCGCCATGATTTCTGATATCGGTTACCGCGAATATATGCAGTTGTATGACCCTCCTAAAAAGATCGTGTACGACGACATTGCCTTTACGGCCGCCACTACCGACGAGCTCTTCCAAAAAGTAACCGAGACACTGGGTCAAGTGCGAGCCGATGACATTTTGGCGTATCTAGTGCAGCAGGGTTATCGCCTAAAGGCTTCCGACATTCACCTGGAAAACCAGAGTAATAACGTGCGTATTCGTTTTCGTGTCGATGGCGTGCTGCATCCAATCGCAGTGCTAACGCGCGAAAAATACCACCAGCTGCTGAGCTCTATCGCTATTGCTGCCAATGTATCAACAGGCGTGGACATGGCGCAAACTGGCCACATCAACAAATCTTATCGTATGGCGACCGGCGAAGACGTGACGGTGAACTTGCGTGTCGAAACAGTGCCTACGGTGTACGGGCAAGACGTCGTGATGCGTATCTTTACGCTCAAGATGGAATTGCTGCGTCTGGAAAATCTAGGCCTCAACGAACGTGAGCGTGCCGTAGTGGACGACATTATTCAGCACCCCACTGGCATGGTGCTGGTGGTAGGCCCGACCGGATCCGGTAAAACAACCACGCTCTATTCCATGGTTAACACACTTAATACCACGGAGCGTAAGATTTTAACGCTCGAAGATCCGGTTGAATATTTCATGGAAGGCATTGTGCAGATTCCAGTGCATGGCGACTCGCAGGCCACCGGCTTTGCCGAAAAGCTGCGTGCTGTGCTGCGGCTTGACCCCGATGTGGTAATGATCGGAGAGATTCGCGACCAAGATACAGCCAAAACGGCACTGCAAGCGGCGCTTACCGGACATTTGGTACTGAGTACTTTCCACGCCTCCAGTACGGCTGCGGCAGTGACTCGCATGTTGGACTTCATCGGGATTAACCCGTTGTTCGCCTCGGCGATTCACCTGATTATGGCGCAGCGTTTGGTGCGTGTACTCGACGACGCGACTAAACAGCCGTACCAGCCCGACGATGGCCTGAAGGCGCAGCTACAACAGGTCATCGATACGCTACCCCCTGGGGTAGAGCGTCCCGATCTTACGAACCTCACGCTCTACACACCTGGTAGCTCTGCCGAAAATCCCTTTGGCTTTGTCGGGCAAATGCCTATACGCGAACAGATGCTGATGACCCCTGGAGTCCAGGAATTGCTGCGTTTGCCGCCAAACCAAATTACCACGATCCTTTTAGAGGAACGAGCAGTGCAAGACGGCATGATAACTATGCTGCAAGACGGCATCCTTAAAGCTATTGCTGGCAAAACCACACTCGAAGAAGTGTTCCGCGTTGTCGGATAACGATAGTCACTCGTTAGCGGTTCGAGGTGGCTTCTATTTATGGCCCATCACGACAAGGGGCGGTTGAGGTCCATTTGGATCCCAGGGCACTTGCTCACAGTCAGAAATGTTTTCATCTTCCGGCCGGTATATGATCCACGCATCGTCATTATCGAAGACCCAGTCATAACGTGAAATTTCATTGCCAGTCGTGTCGAGGGTGTTATACCGCACTTGAAGGGCTGAATTGTGCACCATAACGTCACCCAAGGCTTTGTAGCAGTTAATGGTAAAGAGCGTGTCTTTACCCATCTTGCCTATTTCGGGAGAAGAAGGGTCGGCGCTATCATGAACAGCCATTTCACAGGTTGTTCCTTCGGCAAATCGAAGTATCGTTATGCCTCGAGCTCCACGCCGTGAGTCGTCTAGCTCGGGAAAGCGCGTACATACCTTTTCTTCACGGGGGAAACTGGTAGGAATAAGGGATGTTTGCGGTTCGGTTTCGGTTGAAGTAGGAGTTGGTATTTCGGTCGTACGTGAGATTTCTGGAACGGAATTGGACTGGCCTTCGACCGATTGGGTGCCACATGCACTCAAGGCGCCCAGTACACCAAAGACAATAGTGGTTGATTTAAGTGTATTCATTGATTTGGGCATGACAGTAATCCTAACACTCGCTACGTTATGTACAATTATACCACAAATGGTAGAGTTATGCAATAGGGTCGTAATGACCCACCACCTTCGCAACCAGTGCACAGCGCCAGCTGTGCACTAAAAAGTAGCTGTTCTACACTGTAAATGTCTAACTAAATACAGGAGAACAGCTACATGAGCTATTCTAGCAATCCTTTACTACCAAAAGCGAGAGCCGAGGCGGTACGCCTCGTGGTCGAGCAGCAAATACCTTTGGGTATTGCCGCTCGGAAGAGCGGTGTCCACCGCACTACTTTGTGGCGTTGGAAGCAACGGTGGCTGGAACTAAACCAGCATGTCCAGTTCTCGAACGCCAACCGGCCCAACAGAGCTACTGGAAGTAGGTTTCGGCTGACAGCTTGTCGTTGGCTCATTCCTACTCAGAGTAGTCGACCGCATGGTTGCAAACACACCACCGCGGAAGCGGTGGTAGAGCGTATCCGCCACTACCGACAGCGGTATGGCCGCTGTGCTGTCGTGGTACATGCCTACTGCAAGCGAGAAGGCGTACCTGTCTCACTGAGCACGGTGCGACGGGTACTCAAACGGTTGGGACTGGTAGTGCGCAAGCGCTACCAACGGAGTTACCGTCCACCCGTGCCTCGTCCCATTGCCAGCAAGCCAGGTGACCTCGTACAAACGGACACCGTCCATTTGTACGACCATGCCACCAAAGGCCGGACATATCTGTACACTCTCGTGGACGTCTACTCCCGCTGGAGCTACAGCGAGCACCATACGGTGCTCAGCCAGCTGCTGGCTGCAAGCGTTATCCGGCGTGGCGAAGCCTACGCCGGCTTCCACTTTCGCATGGTCCAAGCCGACAATGGCCCCGAGTATGGACGACACTTTGAGGAATTACTACGGACCAGTGGTACGGGCGTCCGACACAGCCGTGTCAGGCACCCCAACGACAATGCATTTGTCGAACGCTTTAACCGGACGATTCAGGAAGAATGTACTGGATCTACGAGTCCTGTCGGACTCAATCTCCAGAGCAAGGTACTGGCGTACCTTGCCTACTACAATGACGAACGGTTACACTTGGGTTTGCAGTGTCGGACACCTAAGGCAATGTTGCAGAGGTGTTGAGGTTGTTACGTAGGGTTGAAGTCAGAAATAGGGGCGCGATTAGCGAATGACGTCAGCGATTGCCTCTACCAGACCAGAGGTGAAGGGCGAAGGAATGACCTCTGCTGGGCTCGGTTCGGCTACCAAAGAGGCAATAACTTTGGCGGCAGCAATCTTATGATGGTCGGTGATGGCGCACACTCCGTTATCTAATGCACCGCGGAAGATACCGGGAAAAGCAAGTGAATTATTAACCTGATTAGCAAAATCACTGCGACCGGTAGCGACCACGGCGGCACCGGCGGCAAGTGCTTCGTCAGGCATAATCTCGGGAACCGGGTTGGCCATTGCAAAGATGATGGGGCTGGCGGCCATGGTTTTGATCATATCGCCCGTAAGCAAGGCCGGTTTTGAGACGCCGATAAAGATGTCTGCACCTTGTAGGGCGTCAGCTAGCCCGCCAGAGATGTTGCCGGAATTGGTAAAAGCCAGCAATTTTTGCTTTTCGTCATTTAGGTCGGTGCGAGTCTTTGAAATAATTCCCTTACTGTCCACAGCCAAAATCTCGGCGTTCGGGGCATATTTGTGCAAGAGTTTGGTGATCGCTACCCCCGCCGCACCACTGCCCACAATCACGATACGCGAATCATCCAAGGTACGGTCGGTTACTTTAGTCGCATTAATAAGTCCGGCCAGAGTAACGACGGCGGTACCGTGCTGGTCATCATGCATGACGGGGATGGTCAACTCTTTTTTGAGACGCTCTTCGACTTCAAAACAGATGGGTGCAGCGATGTCTTCGAGGTTAATGCCGCCAAAACTGGGGGCGATCGCTTTTACGGTCGCGACGATTTCGTCGGCGGAATGAACATCCAGAACAATCGGAATGGCGTCGATACCGGCAAAATGCTTGAACAGCATGGTTTTGCCCTCCATGACAGGCAGCGCGCCCAAAGGACCGATATTACCAAGTCCGAGTACGGCGGATCCATCGCTCACCACGGCTACGGTGTTGCCGCGCCAGGTATAGTCGCGGACTTCATCGGGATGTTCGGCAACATAAGTGCTGACCGCGCCGACGCCAGGCGTGTAGTAAATGCTCATTTTCTCTTTGGTGTCCAGGGTGTCCTTGAGCTCTAAGGCGATTTTTCCCCGTAATTCTTTGTGTTTTTGCAGTGCTTCTTTGCCGTAGTCCATGTTTCCTCCAAGGCTTATATTGTAGCATCTATTGTGCCTTCGGCCGGGTCGTGAAATATGCTACAGTATGCTCTGTAGTTAGGAGAAATATATGGTTCGGCACGCCCCATCCATGGAACAGTTTGAAGCAATGGTCGAGGAGCGCATGCAGCCTGGCTTCCGATATGATCACCCGACCCTGGAAACGTTTAGTAAATATGCAGAAGGTGCTGACGAGCAGCAGAATCCAGACGAGCCTCTAGCCCGTGCCGGTTTTCGAATGCGACGTGAAGGCGGTTACATTATAGAGTGTGCGCTGCGTAACCCTAACGGCGAGTTGACCCAAGTTTTATATAAGCCCCCTGATTTATCGGTTGCCAAATTGGACGCTAGCCATGCCATGAGTCCGGTCGGGCCTTACGATGGTCTGGGTGGGCAGCATGGTTTTGCCCGGTGGGCAGACTATGAGAAGGAGACGACAGAAAGCTACCCTGAAAGCGTATTTCTCACATCTAAAAGCCCAGATGGGCAGCCCCTCCTAGAGCGCTCTGCGGAGGTCGTCGACGATGATGTGCTAAGCATAACAAGCTCATTGTATAATCTAACGCCCGAGTTGCTCCGTATCAGCCTGGGCGAGCATCTCTATTTTGCGCTTCCGGACGGTATTGCCGATGGCCTTCGTATCGGTTCGAATGAGGCCACGCTTGCCGAGCCGCCGAATCTTAAGGAAATTATGGCAGGCAGGACGCAGTTTTGGCCGGACTTTAATGGCGAAGCCGTCGTAGACTTTCCCGATGGTAAGCGTATCCAAATAAATGCTCGTGCTACCACTACGACTGGCGATTTGCCCGTCGGCATACTGCTCTGGCATCGAGCGGGTACCGAATCTATTTGTATCGAACCAACGTTAGGTTATGTCCAGGACGGCCAGGGCGTTGTCCATAACGATTTGGCGGCGATTGCTGCCCGACGGGCCGTATGTCTAGCGACAGATATCCGGCTTTTATCGTAAGTCTTTGGGTCTTTTCATAAACTAACAGATGTGATACACTTGAACGAAAGCAAATAGTAGTGTAAGGTTTATAGGTTATGGAATCTGTTATCCGAAAAATTGAAGAGAAGTTCAAAAAGAACGAAGTTGTCGACGTTAAAAGTGGCGACACCGTAAAAGTACACCAAAAAATTAAAGAAGGCGCCAAAGAGCGTATTCAGGTGTTTCAGGGTCTGGTGATTCGCACTGACCGCAAAGACAGCCACACCAGCCGCATCACGGTTCGCCGTATTGCCAGCGGTGTTGGCGTCGAAAAGAGCTTTTTGCTCCACAGTCCACTCGTTGTTAAGATCGAAGTTACCAAGCGTAGCAAGGTTCGTCGCAATTACCTGACGTATATGCGCAGCCGTACCGGCAAGGCAGCCCGCCTGACAGGTGTCGACTTTGACCGCGATAAGGTCAACACCGTAGTCGAAGCAAAGCCAACCCCAGTTGAAGCTCCTGTCGCAGAAGCCGAGCAAACTGAAGAAAAAGCATAAATAAAAGAACGCTTCCAAAAACCGCCCTCCCGGGCGGTTTTTTATGCTATGCTAAATGTATGATTCTAGGGGTAGATGAAGTTGGTCGTGGCTGTTTGGCTGGTCCGGTTGTTGCCGGGGCAGTTATTTTGGGTAAGCCCATCCGTGGCCTCAAAGACTCCAAAAAACTGAGCAAAGCGGAGCGCACCAAATTTGATGTACGCATCCGCGAGCGTGCCGTAGCCTTTGGTTTGGGATGGGTGAGTCCTGCCGAGATAGATGCTTTAGGTATGACCAAAGCGGTCAAGCTGGCCATGGAACGGGCCGTCGCCGACATCGCGGCTCCTTATGACGAGATTATTATCGACGGCAATTATAATTACTTGCCCCAGTTCGCGAGTAGCCGAACCCTGATTAAGGCCGACGACCTCATCCCTGAGGTAAGTGCAGCGAGTATCGTCGCCAAAGTCGCTCGTGACGCCTATATGACGGGAATGGCTGAGCAATTTCCGGACTACAAATTCGACTCACACGTCGGGTATGCAACACCGGCGCATCGGGCTGCTCTAGCGGAATTTGGCATCTGCGAACTTCACCGTCGATCTTTTGCACCAGTTCGTGCTATTGTCTAGCGCATGGCAACATTCGAAACCGGCCGGCGGGCCGAGGGTGTGGCTGCTGCCTTTTTAGAGCAAAAGGGTTGCACTATTCTGACGCAAAACTGGCGTAATCGGTGGTGCGAGATCGATATTGTAGCCATGCGTGATCAAACCATCTATCTATGCGAGGTAAAATACCGTGCCCATGCTCGGTAGGGTCGGGGCCTTGACTACATTACGCCCAAAAAACTCAAGCAAATGTACTTCGCGGCTACGCATTGGGTGGCACGGCATGATTGGCAAGGTACATACGAAATTTATGCCATAGAGGTGAGCGGCGCGGCGTTCCGTATTACTGCTGTCGTGCGCGATCTGTAGGAGTGATAACTTGCTTATTTGTATTTGGTAAAATACTGCTCGACTGCGTCGATATCACGCTCTAACCAGCTGATGCGATTTTGAATTTCTTCGATGCCCATAGAGATGTTGCGCGCCAGTGCCAGGTCGTCTTGCATGGGTTCAAAGAACTCTCGGTATTCTTTGAGAAGCTCCGGGGTGTTAAAGGCGTTCGCTGCATACCGAGGGAAATAGTCGTATGATTTGTCGCCGGCAAAAGTAACTTTAATCCAGTTCCAGTTGGCTCGTAGCCAGTTCCAGCTCTTTTCCCGGGAATAGCGGCTGCGGAGCAGATAGGCTATCCAGCGCATCAGGTCCTGCGGCCGGACTTTATCGGAGTCTTTGAGCCGGCTGAGGAGTGTCTGGATTTTTTTGGGGTCTTTGGTGGTGGTTAGCGCGCCGATGATGTCGTATTTAAGGTCAACGTTGCTGGTCTGTTCCTCAAGGTCGATTAAGTACTGGAACCCGTCCTGAACATCGCGGCGAACAGCGGCACTCATAACGATAGAGCGTAGCTCGGCGGGCACGAATGACGGATCTTTTTTGTAGGATTCAAACAAGTCGAGTGCCTCTTGTACGATGGCGCTGTCTTCAGCGTAAACGCCGAGACTGGTAATGCTGGCTCGCAGTTTGGTGTCTTGCACTTCTTCGCCGGGTTTTTCCGACCAGCCCAGGCGGGTGAATTGTTTGCCGATGAGTTCCCTGATGAGGGCTTTGATCGCCGGTTCAACCTCAGGCCGGGCGTCGATAAAGCGGCGACAGTCGGCCAGGATGAGTGCCATAATGTCCCAGACTGGCTCACGGTCTTCATCCGCAAAGCGTTCTAACAGCGCCAAAGTCTTGGCAAACGAGAGCGCACCGGAGCGCGCCAACATAGAACTGTCGCTGAGTAGCATGAGTCGTTCGGCGGAGCCTAGTTCCTTTTGCTCGATGAGAGCGGCGATGGCCTCGGCGTGTGCGTCTTGAATGTAGTGGACAATATAATGGCCGGACGCGCCCTGGTTGATACGAATGTAGTCGGACTGCTGTAAGGTCACTGAGTTTTGTTTGGAGTCAAGCAGGCTGGGTATATCGGTGCGATCACTCAACAGAGGAACGGACCAGATGCGTTCATTGTCTGCTTTGGCGGGATCAAGCAAGAAGTGCTGTTGGCTGATTTCTAGACTCGAATCCTTTTGGTCAACTTTAATAACCGGAAAACCGGACCTCAAGAGCCAGGGGTTCATAAAGGCTGCAACGTCTTTGCCGCTGGCCGCACCAATGGCATTCCAGAGGTCATCGCCCGTAGTATTGCCATAGGCATGCTTTTTGAAGTAGTCGGTCAGGCCACGACGGAAATCGTCTTCGCCGATGTACTGCATGAGCATGCGGAGCAATCTGCCACCTTTGGCATACACGATCGACGGGTCAAACAGTGATGATATTTCGTCGGGGTGATGTACTTCGGTTTTGACAGCCTGCACGCCCGCGATCGAGTCGCGGCGCAGCGCGGACAGGCCTTCGACGGTAATAAAGCTGTTCCAGATTTCCCAATCAGGGAATAAAGCGTCGGTGGCTACATACTCCATGACGTTGGCAAAACTTTCGTTCAGCCATAAATCGTCCCACCATAGCATGGTTACCAGATTGCCAAACCATTGGTGTGAGGTTTCGTGGCAAATGACAGTGGCGATGAGTTCGCGGCTGCTCTGGGATGTAGTTTCCGGCTCGGCCACGAGGCAGACCTCGCGGTAAGTTATAAGACCCCAGTTTTCCATGGCACCGCTTGAGAAATCGGGCAGGGCGATGTGGTCGGCCTTGGGCAGCGGATACGGCACGCCAAAGTAGTCATTAAAGAACTCGATGCAGCGTTTGGCAACGTCCAGGCTAAAATCGAGCGAGTCCAGCGAATGCGCTTTGGTGGTCCAGACACTCACATCGACGCCGTCGGTAGTTTTGGTAGTTTTGGACTGCAGGTCGCCGTAGGCAAAGGCCAAGAGATACGTTGACATGCATGGCGTAGTCTCAAAGGTGGTGACGAGGCGACCCTCTTTTTCGACCTGGTTTTTGATGGGAGTGTTGCCCAGGATTGCTTCGCCCTTTGGCGAGATAACGATCAGGTCAAAGGTCGCCTTGGCGGCCGGTTCGTCGATACATGGAAAGGCTTCGCGGGCATGGTGGCTTTCGAACTGGGTAGCGATAAGGGCTTGTTTTTTGCCGTCAATGTCGTAATAACAGGGATAAATCCCATGCATGCCGTCGGTAATCTTGCCGGTAAAGTGCATGGTTATGGTGTAGCGGCCAGGATACAACGTTTCGTCGGTGTGCAGACGGACTTCATTAAAATTCTGATGGTGACTAATACGGCTAGGCTGGAGGGTTGCTGGCGACTTTTTGTCGTGGCGCACGATCTCCGCCCCTGTTATCTGGAGATCTTTTTGGTGAAAGGTTAGTCGCTGGCTGGGTCGTCCAGTCTTTTGGCCTTCAATAATAACCGTGCCGCTAAGACGCATGGTATCGCGGTCCGGATTAATCTGAATACGGTAATTTTTTGGCTCAAAACCCTCAAAGAGCCGCTTCACTTTTTTGCTCATTATCCCATTCTATCATGAGAAACAGGGAAGGGATACTGGTAATGCCATTGAAATATCTATCATTACATGATATAATTACATGTTGATTATGAGCGG
>CAZSZJ010000018.1:0-25420 GCA_964610985.1 uncultured Candidatus Saccharibacteria bacterium
ACAAGTTTGCGGCTAATGATGATGGCGTCTTCGAAGTTATAACCGGCCCAAGGCATGAAGGCCACGATAAGGTCTTTACCGAGAGCGAGTTCGCCGTTTTGGATGGACATGCCTTCGATCAGGACTTGACCTTCTTTTACTTTGTCGCCAGTGCACACGACAACCTTTTGGTTGATCGACGTACCTTCGTTGGAACGGGCAAAGTGCTCTGGCTCGTAGGAAACATTGCCATCTTTGTATTTGACAATGACTTCGTCACCAGTAGCTTTGATGACTTCACCGTCAGCTTGTGCAAGCACCATTTGACCGGTGTTGCGGGCAGCGACGGATTCGATACCGGTACCAACAATCGGAGCCTTTGGCTGGATCAGGGGCACGGCCTGGCGCTGCTGGTTACTACCCATTAGCGAGCGGTACACATAGTTCTTTTCGATGAACGGAATGAGTCCGGCCGATGAACCGATGATCTGGTTCAGGGCAGCGTCGACGTGGGTTACATCGGTAGCGTCTACTTCACTTGACTTCAGCGCCGAGCGGGCACTAACACGCTCGTGGGTGAATTTACCGTTTTTGTCGCGTGCGACACCGGCGCCGGCGATAACTGCGTTTTCTTCGGCGGCAGCATCCAGATAGACGATTTCGTCGGTAACTTTACCGTTAACCACCTTGCGGTAAGGAGTTTCGATAAAGCCGTATTCGTTGATGCGAGCGTAGTTGGCGAGGTTAACAACCAGACCGATGTTTGCACCTTCAGGCGTTTCTACAGCACAAAGGCGGCCGTAGTGGGTGGCGTGGGCGTCACGGACATCAAGACCGGCGCGCTCACGGGAAAGACCACCAGGACCCATTGAGCTGAGACGGCGCTTATGCGCAAGCTCTGACAACGGGTTAATTTGGTCCATGAACTGTGACAGCTGTGAACTGGCAAAGAATTCACGGACAGCGGCAACTACAGGACGAGCGTTTATCAGCTGACCAGGGGTTACTGATTCGAGCTCACTCATCGACATACGGTCTTTGGTGTTGCGCTCCATGCGCAGCAGACCGACGCGGAACTGGCGCTGAACCAGTTCGCCAACCAATTTAACGCGGCGGTTAGCCAGCGAGTCGATGTCGTCACCGGGTTCTTGGCTGTTATTGAGGCGGATAAGCTCAGCGATGATAGCAACCAGGTCTTCGATGCGCATAACGCGGTTTTCGATAGTGTTTGGCACATCGAGATTCAGGCGTTTGTTGATCTTGTAGCGGCCAACGCGACTAAAATCGAAGCGTTTGAAGTTGTAGAACATGTTTTCGAGCAAACTCTTGGCGTTGTCGACGGTCGCCAGGTCACCAGGACGGAGGCGGCGGTACACTTCGATGAGCGAATCGCTTTGACCCTTGGTTGGGTCTTTCTCAAAGGTTGCTTCGAGATAGCTCTTTGTGCCAGTATCGACGCCCTTAAAGGCTTCACGGATAGCGGTTTCTGTCATACCCAGTGCGCGCAGCAAGGTAGTAACCGGAATTTTGCGCTTGCGGTCGATCTTTACATACAAGGCGCCAGATGCAGCGGTCTCGAACTCAAGCCATGCACCACGACCAGGAATAACCTTAGCGCCGTATAGGCTGGTTGCACCGTGCGGGTCGGCCGTAAAGAAAACACCAGCAGAACGGATCAGCTGGCTCACGACAACGCGCTCGGCACCGTTGATCACGAACGTACCGCGCTTGGTCATCCATGGGTAGTCACCCAGGTAGATTTCCTGTTCTTTGACTTCGCCGGTGACTTTGTTGGTCAGTTCGACAGTAGCCTTAAGCGGTGCTTCGTACGAAATGTTGTTTTCTCGGGCTTCGCCTTCGGTCATCTTTGGGTCTTCAAAGTGGTAGTCCTTGAAACGCAGAGATAGTTTGGTGTTAGTGTAGTCATCAATCGGACTGATTTCAGCCAAAAGCTCGCCAAGACCTTCCTCGATAAACCATTGGAATGATTTATTCTGGTGGTCAACGAGGTTGTCGAGCTGAATTGCATCGTCCTGACTGGTGAAATACACGCGCTGACCATCGTCAGTGGTTTTGGTGCTTTTCGCCATTATGCAGCTAGTTCCCCTTCTTACCGGCGGTGTCACTAAGCCAAAAGCAATAGCGGACCGGCCGTATGGATTTATAAAGCTTTATATAAATAGTTTAGTGTTTGCGCGCGAAGATCTCTAAGAGGGCGTTTTTGGCGCTTTTGTTTCCCAACAACAGCACTACCCGACTTACACTACTTCTTAGGATACGATTATGGATATTACTCCAGCAATTGTCAAGCTAAAACTTTTATAGCCTTACCATATTTTTGCGAGCATGATCGAAAGCGTCTTTTGCTCCAGGTTTTTTGAGAATGTGCGCCTTTACCGTGCCGACTATTCCCGTCCATCGAATCAGCTCTATGGGCGCAGCATCTTTACCGAATGTGTATTTGACCGCCGGCGGCTCTTCCTGTCCGTTGATGACCGGCCGCTCATAACCCATCGACTGGACAAACCTTGCACCGAGTGGGTTTTCCGCCCAGGTATAGGCGCTTGTAGGCTGCTTGTCGTTAAATGCACCAAGTAATAAAGCGCCGATAACCGTACCAAGCCCGTCCGGAGCATTCGGGTCGGTCACTACTTCCCGAATCCATGCCCAGCGTTTAGACCTCTGCCCCAGCATTTTAACAACGCGTTTTGTCATGCTGTCTCCGGACGTAGCAGTTATAGCATAGCCAAACCCAATAATCGAACGATCACGCTCTGCTATGACCATACGTGGTGCGCCAAATAATTGCTGAGGAGCACCGGGCCGTTCGTTTAATAACGACGGCTTCATGTGAGTAGCGGCGAAGTCGTCACCGCTAACCATATAACTTACTTCTTCGGGTGTGCGTTGCACCAACCCTTGCTCCCGCAGGCTGCCGATAAATACGCCCTGCGAAAACGTTTGGAGGGCCCGATATTCAAACCTGCCGATACTCATAGGATGACCCCCACGAAATTGAACGTCATCGAGCTGAAATACTTCTGGGCTGGCCGGTCCGGACATCCTACAATCTCCTCTTAGTATGTGGGTAGTATATCAGAGGTCGCAGACAATCAAGCCTAGCCAATCTTGGGGGGAGTTTTTATGATCGCGTCAACAAGTCCATATTTTTTGGCTTCTTCGGCAGTCATCCAGCGGTCCCGCTCCATGTCTTCGTGGATTTGGGACTTCTTTTGGCCGGTGTTCTTGGCCATGATGTCTTCGAGGAGGTATTTAACACGCAGGGACTCTTTGAGGTCGATTTCTTGGTCGGTGACCTTGCCGCGCGTACCGCTCGATGGCTGGTGAATCATAACGGTGGCGTTGGGTAGCAAGAAGCGCTTGCCTTTGGTACCCGCATTTAAGAGGAAAGCCGCAGCAGACGCCTGCATGCCAATGCCAACGGTCTGTACGTCGTTGCTGATGTATTGCATGGTGTCGTAAATGGCAAGTGCGTCGTACACGCTACCGCCTGGGCTGTTGATGTACAGGTAAATATCCTTTTTGGCATCTTGAGCTTGCAAAAAAAGCAGCTGCGCCACAATGAGATTGGCAGAGTTTTGGTCGACGTGCGTCCCCAAGAACACAATGCGGTCCTTTAGAAGCCGGCTATAAATATCGTAGGCGCGCTCGTAACGGCCCTCGTTTTCGATAACGGTTGGAACAAGAATACTACTGGTGGGCTGTGACATAGATGTAATCCCTTTTTACTTCAGATCTATAGTAGCGTGGTTAGCACTCGTAAGTCAAGAGTGCTAATTTATGACGTCGACTGTACGTATTCAAGGCTAGCCAAAATCTGATTTACGGGCGGCTCGGCATACTCGTCTTGGGCAAGCTGGCCGATCCCCGCCATAATGCCTTCGTGAACAATTTGTGCTGGCACCTCGCTGTCGCTCGTGAAGGTTGTTGGTGTCTCTGCGTCCATATTGATGCAACTTAACGCACACAAATACGAAGCGACCCTGTCCTCATTTGCCGCACGCTCTGGATGCAATATGCTATAGGACTGATTTGTTTCAAAGGAGGGCAAAAGTGCAGCCAACACAGCCGCAGCCTTCCCGGCCTCGTCCATAGCCGCACGCAGTGCCGCCTGGGCCAGTTTTTTGTCCGCTGCCGCAATTTCGAGTCGCTCGGCTATGGGCTGGCCGGTCTGTTCAGGAGCAAGATAAATTTTCATGACGTCGCATATTATACTAACTTACGAGCTAAAAGCAAAAGAGAGAACTTTTCTGTCCTCTCTTGCTGCGTTTATCTCAGTTACTTCTTGCTTTTGGCGACTGACTTCTTGGCGGGCTTGGAAGTTTTTGATTCTTTTGCATCTGCATCGGTCGTTTTCTTTGCCTCTCCACTGGCATAGCCAATTAATGTGTCTACCGTTTGCTCACTCACCATACGTGAAACAATATCCCGGCGGTTTTCGGGTTTCTCGAGCTCTGCCAGCATCTTAGGATCTGGGTATTGAGCTTTGAGCATCGCAAGGCGGAGTTCAAGTTGCTCTGGAGTGACCATGATCTTTTCTTTCTCGGCGATTTCACCAAGAATCAGACCAGCCTTGACGCGCAGTTCGGCGTCGGGGCGCAGTTTTTTGCGATACTCTTCTTCGGTCAGGCCCATGCTTTCCAGGAACTCGGCCCAGGTCTGGCCGCGGTACATGGCGTTTTGCTTTTGGTCAGTTAAGAGTGATTCTATCTGTTCATCAAGCAAGACTTCGGGAATCGAAACTTTGGATTTGCTAGCAATTTCGGTCAGTAGCTCGTCGGCGTATGCGCGGTCGGCGCGCGATTGCTTTTCAGTGTGAAGCTGTTTTTTGATGTCTTCTTTGAGCTCGTCAACCGTTTTGAACGGGCCAGCTTTGGCGGCAAATGCGTCATCTACCTTGGCTTCCACCAATTCCTGAACTTTCAGGACACTGACCGTAAAGTCGACCTTGCGGTTCTGCAAGCTCGGCACGCCGTAATCTTTAGGGAAGGTAATGGTAAAGGTCTTCTCGGCACCCGTCTTTAGACCAATAACTTCATCTTCAAATCCGGGAATAAAGGTGTTACTGCCCAGAACGAGTGGGTAATTCGTGCCGTCAGCACCCTTGATGGGCTCTTTGGTTTTGCTGTCGACACCTTTGAAATCGATGTATGTCTGGTCGTCCTTTTGGGCAGCACGGTCAACGTCTTTGCGCTCAGCTTCGCGCTTTTTGAGCTGATCGATAACTACTTCGATGTCCTTGGCGGTTACTTTGACGTCGGCTTTAGCCTTTTTGATCTTTTTGTAGTCGGGCAGTTTGATTTCACCGACTACTTCGACTTCGAAACTCAATTCCAGTGTGTCAAAGGGCACAAATTTAGCGATGCTCACCTTTGGTTGTGCAACAGGACGCAGTTTTTGGTCATCTACAATGGCACCGTAAATCAGGTTCATGGCGCGGTCCAGAAATTCTGTCTGGAGCGTAGCGGGGTTGGCATTTTTTTCGACTAACGCGAGTGGCGCCTTGCCCTGGCGGAAGCCGGAAAGTTTCATTTCGCCTGCCAAATGCTCAAGCGTAGTTTTTTTGGCAGCGGCCAACTGGCTGGCGTCAGCCACGACAGTCAGTTGGACTTTAGTGTCGGATAGGTTCTTTTTAGTGACTTGCATAGTGAGGTACTGTAACAGATTGCGGCTGCCTTGACCACCCCACTGCTGAGCTTTTTTAGATGTCTTCCTCGCGGTAGTCGGTGACGATACTCACGATTCGTGCGGCGCTGTGACGCTCTTCGGTGCCGGTCAACAAATTACGAATTTCGTACAATTCGTCTTTGAGCTCGTTTTCGCCGATGAACATGGCGTAGTGAATACCCTTTTTGACCGCCGTTTTTATCTGTTTGTCGGGTTTGCGGCCACTAAAGTCGACGGCTACATTTGCACCCATGTCACGCAACTCTTGAATGACGCGGGCGGCTTTTTCGTAAACGTCACCAATGAGCACGACATAGACATCTGTTTCGGAACGTAAACTGGGCATGAGCTCGTGTCCAGCGAGAAAGTTCTGCAGCGTAACATCACCCCAGCCAAAGCCTACCGTCGGCACGGACTCGACGCCGAACAGACCAACGAGGCCATCATAACGGCCGCCGCCCATCATCGAGCGGTTATTGTCGGGGTGATTGTCAAAGACTTCAAAGACAATGCCGGTGTAATAGTCAAAACCGCGCATGACTGTAATGTCAAACACAGTATTGGTCACGCGGACATCATCCAACATATTCATCAATTGCTTAAGTTCTTTGGCGGATTCGTGTTCGCGCACGACTTCGGGTAGGTGCTGCAGCTGTTTGATCTTTAGCAAGCCGATGAGTTTGTTACTTGCACCCGCTTCGCGCTGCGACGGAGTAAAGATCGCATCTACCTCTGCTTCAAATTCCGCCTGGGGCATTTTGTGCATGCGGTCGATGAGCTTGCAGATGGTGTGGATCTGCGTGCCAGACAGCCCCAAATACTCCTTCATGATGAAGTCGATGAGTTTTCGGCTGTTGATGCGAATGGTGTACATATCGTGCGTCGCACCAAAGTTCTTGAGGATGGTGTCGGCAATTTGAATAAGTTCCATTTCGGCGGTGATGTCGGATAGGCCGAACATGTCGACGTTGAGCTGCCAGTGTTCACGTAAGCGGCCGTGCTGCGGCCGTTCGTAACGCCACAGATTAGGGATGCTGTACCAGCGCAGCGGATAGGCCAGTTCTTGGCGCCTCGCCGCCACCATGCGGCTGACTGTCGGGGTCATTTCGGGGCGAATGACTACTTGCCGGCCACCGCGGTCCGTAAATGTGTAGGTCTGTTCGTTGACGATTTCGTCGCCGGTTTTTGCAAGGTATAGGTCGAGCGACTCCAGGATCGGCGCGTCGTATTCTTCGTAACCATAACGTTCGACAATCTTGCGGATTGTATCGAACATGTACTTTTGCAAACGCTTGTCTTCCGGGTAAAAATCGCGAGCACCTTTGTAAGGTTGCGTAGATAATGCCATATTTGTTGTTCCTATTTCAGTCTGATTGTATCAAATTCTATCTAAAAGGCCGGAATTAACCGGCGCCTTCGTACATGCATGCAAAAGCAACCGCGAAATCCGGCTATCTATGCGTATGATGGCGAAAGATTTGTGGCGCTCATAACAGAGTATATTGTAACACAATCATTGCAAAAATAAAGCTGGCTAGGCAGGACAGCGGCGGCTACAATAATCCATATGGACAAACGCTGCGATATCGTTTTGGAAGGCGGCGGCGTCAGAGGCATTGGCCTCGTAGGCGCGCTCAGCGAATTGAACGCCGCTGGGCACCTGCCATGTCGCGTCGCTGGCACGAGCGCTGGCGCAATTGTGGGCGCACTCCTTGCATCAGGCATGCCCGTCGCGGAGCTAACGCGGCTCATGCGGTCAGTTGACTACACCAAATTTCGTGACAACACTTTTTTGAGTAAGTTCAGCATACCGGGCAGAGTCGCCTCGATTTTGTTTGAAAAAGGAATCTACAAGGGTAGTTATGTGTACCAATGGTTGTTTGCCGAACTCGACAAACTGGGCATACGCACTTTTGGCGACCTTAAATTGACCGAATCGTGGGCCGAAGCATTACCTCCCGAGCAACAGTACAAGCTGGTGGTTATTGTTTCGGACGTCAGCAGTGGGCGCATGGTTCGCTTGCCCTGGGACTACGCCGAATATGGCTTGAATCCCGACGACATGCTGGTGGCCGATGCGGTGCGGGCATCGATGTCGATCCCTTATTTTTATCGGCCGGCCAATCTGCGAGGTCGTTTTTTGGTCGATGGCGGACTACTATCCAACTTCCCCATCGATATTTTTGACTCGACCAACGACTGGCCAACGTTTGGCATTAAGCTATCCGCCAAGGCTGACGCCTTTACCAAAATGAACCCGGTAACCAACCCAGTCGATTATGGCCTGGCTATCCTTGGCACAGCCATGAGCGCACATGACAAAATGCACCTCGAAGATCCCTGCGCCCAGATGCGTACGATGTTTGTAGACACCTTCGATATCAAGGCAACGCACTTCGACATTTCGACCAAAGAGCAAGAAGCTTTGTTTATAAGCGGGCAGCAGACTGCGCGCAAGTTTTTAAAAACGTGGGGCTTTGAAGACTATAAAAAGGTCTGTTCGGCACGCTAACCCCCTATTGTCGCCTATAAGTAATTTTACATTTCGTAGGTGATAAATACGCTCGTGGTCCTGCGGGCGATCACCTATAATTGCTGATAATGAGCTTTGAAAGGTTTCGCGACTATACAGAAAATTTTATTACCGTCACGGCACTGGGCGCTGGAGTCTTAACCGGCATAACAGCAGTCAATCCGGATTGTGGAGCGGAGCTGCGCACACTCGTTCATCGAGCCATAGATGCGGATTTTAATACTAGCTTTGAGGCGCTTGGCGAGGCCCGCCAGGCCGACTACCTGGGAGAGATACGTAATGATCTTGCTGAGGACAAGAATATATTTGGCGGACTGGCAACAATAAGTCTCCTCGCTTTTACCGACGGTGTGCGAAAAGCCAAAAGACGGCGCGAAAGCCGCAATGCATAAAATAAAGAGTGCCCATGACGGACGCTCTTTGGGATTTTCCAAACTGGTGGGGATGAAAGGACTTGAACCTTCACGCCTTGCGGCACATGCTCCTAAGGCATGCGTGTCTACCAATTCCACCACATCCCCGTGGCTGGCAGGGGTTATTATAACGCATTTGTTGATAATTCGCACGTTGACTTTATGACTAAACTCAATAATAGTAAATCTCAAGTAAATATAAAGGAACAAGTACATGGCTAACGAAATAGAACAGCCCGTCGATAATGATCAGAAGCCGGCGCTCACGCCCGCTCCCGCCGTCAAGGACGTCTCCATGCCCGGCGCATTCGAACTATTTAAACCCAGCATGGAGATCATCAAACGCAATTTGACTGCTTTTTTGATCTTGCTTGGTTTGCCTACGCTGCTTATTTTGATCGGCAACGGCCCGGGCATGATGGGCGGCGGTAACCTTGCTGCACAATCCGATCCAGCCCAAGGGATGAATCCGATATTTAGCATAATCAGTTTAGTCGGTGGTATTTTTTGTCTGCTAGCCACACCAGGTGTTATTTTGCTGCAGCTAAAGGGCGCGCGAAAAGAACACATTGAAATGGGCGAAGCCTTCAATAAAGGCCTGCGTTATTTTTGGAAAATGGTCGGTCTGGTCATTTGTTTGATGTTTATCTTTACCGTTTCACTCCTCCTACTGATCGTGCCTTTCTTCTTCATGTTGCGCCGATACCTTCTAGCACCTTATTACCTGGTTGACCGTGACCTAGGAGTATTTGAGGCCCTGAAGGTAAGCGCCCAGGAATCTCAAGGCAAATGGGGAGGTATTTATGGTGTTGTCGGGGTTACCGTACTTCTAAGTTTGGTTGGTATCATTCCCCTTGTCGGCTGGATTGCCTCAGCCGTCCTGACCTTTTTGTACGGCAATGCGGTCGCTCTGCGCTATCTGCACTTTAAAGCCGAAAGAGAAGGCAAAACGCCAATTACCCCTATTGAGATCGAACTAAACGCAGCCGCTGTCTAGTTCTACCGTTGATAGAATGCCAGTTGCGCATCGCCATACGAGCGGTGCGCAACTTTTTTAAAGCCTGGAATTTCGGGTAGTTCTGTGTGGCCGGGCCAGGACAGGACAAGCGTGCCGTCTTTTGCTACACATGTCGACAGTCGCGTAATAAGGTTTTCTTGCAGATCGTCGTAGGGCGGGTCGCAGAGCACGATATCAAATACTGTCGCACCCTCGTCGCCCTGCCGCGTTTGCAGCCAGCCGACCCCCGAAGCCTTTATGAGCGTAACCTCGCGCCGCAGATTCAAGTCTTTGATGTTTTCGGCAATAACGGTCTGGGCTGCGCGGTCGTTGTCTAGGGCTGTAGCCTGCACTGCACCGCGGCTGATAGCTTCAAAGCTGAGTGCACCGGAGCCAGCAAAGGCGTCGAGTATCGTTAAGCCCTCGACGTCACCAAGTATATTAAAAAGCGCACCCCTGATCTTGTCGCTCATAGGATGCGTCTTAAAGCTATTCGGCGAGCTGAAGGTTCGGCCGCCTAGGCGTCCGGCAATGATTCTCATTCTACAGACTCTGTCAGCTTGGCCTCGCTGGCAGCACCATACCAAGCGAGCGCCACTACCTTTACGATAGCAGGCACCAGGTGTTTGCGTACCTGGCGGGCGAGGTACGGCGTCCAGCCGGATTCATAGTAGCGATGGAACATGTCGAGGCCGCCGACTTCGCGGGCAGTACGACGAAAAACTTCTGCTAAACCCAGTTCTTTTAGGTCTTGCAAATCGTGGTCGGTAATTTTCACCTGTCGCACCGAAAACGAAACCAGGAGTGCGGCGACGCCAAACTCAAAAAAGCCATGAGTAGCCAGCAGGCCGCGCGGACCCCACATCTTCCAGTTGTTATGAACTTGCTGGCGGCGCGTTTCGCCAGGCAATACCAGTTTATCTTTGATACTGGTGCGTGTTTCGATGCCGGCACCGCCCCGGAGTTCCGTTAGCTTTTCTTCGTATGGAAAATGATGCGCGGGCGTAAGGCCGTCTACGATGGCGTGTGCCAGCCAAGCGGCTTCGAAAGCGGCGCGTACCTCATCTTTGATCTTAAGCGCAGCGGCAAGCAGGCGGTAATGACTCTCGATCTGCTCGATCAAAGCCGTGTCTGTTTCGTCGAATGGCGAATAGTAATGCCAAGGCTCGTCTTTGGCCGGACTTTTACGTTTGATAGCATCGGGGCCATTGACACCCTCGAAGTGCAGAATTTCCTTGATTTGCGGAAACGACGCATCGCCGGCGTCGTCCGCCAGAAGCGTACGCAAACTAGTACGCGCTAAGCGGTCAAGCTTTTGGTGCGCGCCAACCAGACGGCCGGACAATGGGGTGAGAGTTGTTCCTGAATACATTAATTTAAGTTGGTTACGGCTCGCAGGCGCGTAACTTGCTCGTACAATCCAGGGTATTGTACCAAATCTTCGCCCTTCTCGATATAAGTTATTGCTGCATTTCGAGCGCTGGCGATAAGTTTGAGATCTGTTAACTTGGCTACGCGCAGATCTAACTGGCCATGTTGCATAGTGCCATAGATTGCGCCGGGGCCGCGAAGCTCAAGGTCGAGTTCGGCTAGCTTAAAGCCATCATTCATGCGCTGCAAGGCCTGCAGTCGCTGCGGCGGAGCCGACGAATCGCTCATCATCAGATAACAATATCCTTTGTGACCACCGCGACCTACCCTTCCGCGTAGCTGATGAATTTGAGCTAGACCAAACCGGTCAGCAGCCTCAATCAGCATAATACTGGCATTTGGTATATCTACGCCGACTTCGATGACGGTAGTCGAGACCAAGATATCCAGCTGGTGCCGCGCAAACTGTTGCATAATATCCTGCTTTTCGGCCGGCTTCATTTTGCCGTGCAAAAGACCTACGCGGCGGTGCTTGAAATCGCGCTTTGCCATCTGCTCATATACTTTTTCGGCGGAGTTGGCAGTCGACCGCTCGGATTCGGTAATGAGCGGGCAGACCACAAACATTTGTCGGCCGGTGGCCAGTTCTTTTTCGATCTTTGCATAGAGCTGAGCGCGTGAATTGGGCGAACAGATTTCGGTTTCGGTAAGCTGACGGCCAGCCGGTTTGGTGTCCAGTATCGAAACATCGAGTTCGCCGTACAAAGTAAGCGCCAGACTGCGTGGAATAGGCGTCGCCGTTAGGCTGAGCAAGTGCGGCATGTGTCCAGCTTTGGCCATAAGTTTTTTTCGCTGCTCAACGCCAAAACGATGCTGCTCGTCAATTACGACGAGGCCGAGCGTCTGCATATCCACCTTTTCCTGAATCAATGCATGGGTGCCGATGATGAACCGCGCGTGGCCTTCGGCAATGTGTTGGTAGGCCGTGTTTTTTTGGGCAGTCGTCATGCCACCTACTAGGAGTGCGACGCTCTCATGCATACCGAGCGGTTCAAGCAAGGCGTACACCGTTTCGGCATGCTGTCTGGCGAGCAGTTCGGTCGGCGCCATAAATGCCACCTGGTAGCCCTCTGCCACCGCCATGAGGGCGGCCATGGTGGCAACCACCGTTTTTCCAGAGCCAACGTCACCTTCGACCAGCCGATTCATGGGCTGTGTTTTTTGCATGTCGCCGTAGATTTGCCAGACAACTTTGCGCTGAGCATCGGTTAAGGTAAAGGGCAGATGGCTCACAAATTGTTTGGCTAGCTTTTCATCGAATGGAATAGTCAGCGACTTGTCTTTAAGTAGTTCGTACTTGTTGAGCAGGCTGGCGAGACTGAGACGGAATACTTCTTCGAATCCGAGGCGCTTTTGCGCTTTTTCGAGTTCCTCGGCGTTCGCTGGAAAGTGCATGGCTTCGACTGCTACAGTATACGGTAAGAGTTTTTGGTCCTTTACCAGCCATGCGGGCAACGTTTCGGGCATACTGCGGATGAGAGGTAATGTTTCGTGCACCAATTTGCGGATTCGCGCGCTATTGAGGCCTTTTGTTTCGCGGTAAATGGGCACGATCCGAGCGGTATTAACTGGAAAATCACTAACGAGTTCCATATTTGGGTTCATAATGGCAAAACGCTGATGACTGAGTTCGTATTGGCCAGAAATAAAATAGGGCTGGCCGGATTTGATAGCAGCTTCGCGGTACGGCTGGTTAAACCAAATGAGGCGAACGCTGTTCGTGTCGTCGCTGGCCACCGCTTCGGTGATATGCATGCCGCGGCGCACATATCGACCTTTTACTTGCTTAATGACCGCACGAATAGTAACCGGCCCAGGATGTAGCTTACCGATCTCTGTTACAGCCGAATAATCATTATAACGGCGGGGAAAATTTTCTAGCAGATCGCCAATGGTATGGATGCCGAGAATAGCCATTTTTTTGGCCACTTCTTCGCCTACTCCCTTGACGGCAGTTATCGGATCTCCTAATTTCATACCACTAGTATACCCTGGCAGGCCAGAGATTCACATTGGCTTGTCGCTTGAGCCGGCTAGCCCTTTTTGACCAAAAAGAAGACGCTTGGGCCAAAGTAACTATTGGCAAGTGTGGGCTGCAAAACCCCTTCAATGGCCAGCATCACGCGACGTGGAACGACTTTTTTGAGGGCCGGGCTGCGCAGGTTAGAAACCGACAGGATGCGCTCAACCTTCAGGCCGGCATGCGCCAGCTGTTTGATCACCGTGTCTGGATTGTGGTTTACGAATGGGATTTCGCCATCTTTTTTATTCTTTTCGGACCGAATGTCGACGGGGTGTGTGGGTAGTTTTTTGCCTTTCAGCATGTGCTTGAGGCGGTTGCGGGCGTGTGAATAATTGGCGACTTCTATAATGGCATAGCCGTCGTCCGCCAGAACGCGCGCAAATTCGGCGAACTCGCTGCTTGGGTCTGGAAGGTGGTGCAGCACGCGAATGACGGTCATCAGGTCAATGCTGCCATCTTTGAACTTGAGGTCAGCGGCCTGCAACAACTGCCGGTCAACTTCTGGGTGGTCTTTTAGAAAGTCTTTGGCAATGTCGAGCTGTTGCTGACTGGGCTCGGCCAGAGTCACTTTGTCGGCATATTCTTCGAGTAAGACGCACAGCCGCCCGTAGCCACCACCTACATCTACGGCGTGACGGAATTTTTTACCGGCGAGGAGGCGC
This sequence comes from uncultured Candidatus Saccharibacteria bacterium, assembly GCA_964610985.1. GTDB lineage: Bacteria > Patescibacteriota > Saccharimonadia > Saccharimonadales > UBA4665 > JARIHD01. The sequence goes on from CAZSZJ010000018.1 coordinate 13,727, forward strand.
TTGATGGCCATCTCTTCGGCGGCGTGTTCGTAGTCGCGGCCGTTCCAGTATTTTAAATAGTTGTGGGTTGGATCGTTGTATTGATCCGCTTTACGCGTGTTTTTAGCGTGTTTCGTGGTGGTTTCGTGTTTCATCCGTTCCAGTATACCATTCTAGACGCACTCGATGAGTGTGGAATCTTTATAAGCCTTCCCTTTGCGTAGGAGCAAGCGGCCATTTTGAAAGTCGCTTTCTTCGAGCTGCTCTTTGGTGATCTTTTGGTTGTTGATAGAAATAGCATTTCCGGCGAGCAGGCGGCGGGCCTCGCTTTTTGAGGCAGCCAGACCTGTTCCGGCCAGAATGTCGGTCAGACTGTCACCGGGATTCGCCTGAGCATAGGGAATTTCTTTGCGGACTTCTTTCAAGGCTTCCTCGGTCGCTTCTCCTACTGACGCTTTGCCCGTTAAGTAGGCGGTAACTTCTTCGGCTATACGCATACTATTTGATCCGTGCACCAACGCGGTTACTTCTTGGGCCAGCCAAATCTGAGCAAGACGCAGCTTAGGATCAGCCTTATGACGCGTCATAATGTCTTCAATCTGCGCCTTGTCGAGTTCGGTATAGACTTTTAGGTAATCTTCGACGCCATCGTCGTCGGCGTTAATCCAGAACTGATAGAACTTCGAGGGAGAGGTCTTGCCTGCATCCAGCCATATCGCGCCTTCTTCGCTTTTGCCAAACTTTTTGCCGGTCGCTTTGTTAATAACCAGAGGCATGCTAAAGGCATGGACTTCTTTGCCCTCTTTTTTGCGAATCAAAGGAACGCCAGAGAGCATGTTTCCCCACTGATCAGAGCCGCCAATTTGCAACTCGACGCCTTTATTCTTGGATAAATGCCAGTAGTCGTAGCCCTGGATCAAGCTGTAGCTGAATTCAGCATAGCTGATACCGCTGCCGCCTTCACCCATGCGAGCGGCGATATAATCGCGCTGCACCAGTTCGGTCATACTATAGTGTTTGCCGATGTCGCGCAAAAAATCTAGATAACCGAGGCCCTGGAACCAGTCATAGTTGTCGACGAGCTCGAATTCCCGCTCTTCAAAGAGCTTGCTAACCTGTGCCTTTATGCCAGTAATGTTCGCCGCTATCTCTTCGCGGCTTTTGAGTTCACGTTCTTCATCCTTGCCGCCTGGATCGCCAATAAGACTCGTTGCACCACCAACCAAAAGAACCGGCTTCCAGCCCGCTTTGGCCAGTCGCTTTGCAACCAAAAAAATTGCCAAATTACCAATAGTGAGACTGTCCGACGAACCACAGTCCGCGCCCAGATAAAATGTTCGTGGGGTATCCAACCATTTGACGTCGTCAAAAGTTTTGTCTTTTATAAGACCGCGCCACTCTAAATCTGCTGAAAGTGTCATATTCATACTCCCTAGAGTATACCGCAGACTAGAGAAATGCCGCATATCTCTTGTTTAATTTGGACCTTATTGGTTGGGGTTTGCTATAATAATAACCAGTAATTATAGCCATATGGAGCAAAACTAAGGATGTTCGATTCCCAAAAAAGCCCCGGACGACGCCGGCCAAACAAGAGCGTCTATACGACCAAGAGTGGAAACACCATTAAACTTAACCGCAGCTTAGGTGAACGCGTTCGTGCCAGTCGCGAGGCAAAAGCCCGTAAACGCGCTGCCTATTTGAGCTCGCTGCCCAAAAACCGCTGGAAGCGTCTCGCATATCGCTTGCACCCCAAACGCGTTGCCAAATACTGGTTTAGTCGCGAAGGCGCGATTATGGCGCTCAAAATCATGGGCGTCGGTATCGTCGTTTGTTTTCTGCTGATGGTTGGTGTGTTTGCGTATTTCCGCAAAGACCTCCCTAACATTAAAGATATTTCTGGCAATGAACTCGGTGGCAGTATTACCTATTACGACCGCACGGGCCAGACCGTTCTGTGGCAAGACTACGACGCGGTCAAGCGAGTACAGGTCAACTCTGGAGACATTTCCAAATACATCAAACAAGCTACCATCGCCATCGAAGACAAGAACTTCTATAGGCATGGAGCGTTCGATGTTGCCGGTATTGCCCGGGCTGGCGTTAATGACATTATTAAAAAGGGCGGCGCCAAGCAGGGTGGTTCAACGATCACGCAGCAGCTGGTTAAGCTCAATATGAACTGGTCGCAGGACCGTACGCTGGGACGTAAATTCAAAGAATTGATCTTGGCCGTAGAGCTCGAGCGCGAGTATTCTAAAGACGATATTCTGACCGGATACTTAAACATCGCACCTTATGGCAATGTCCAGTACGGCGTTGAAACCGCATCGCGTGACTACTTTGGTAAAAGCGCCAAAGATCTGAGTCTGGCCGAATCAGCAATGCTTGCGGCCATTCCGCAGGCCCCATCATATTATTCACCGTACGGACCTATCTACGAGAAAGAGGCATTGGTTGGCCGAGCGCATTACATTATCGACCAAATGCTCGATCAAAAGATGATTACCAAGGCCGAAGCCGATGAAGCGAAGGCTATTGATGTCGCTGGCAATGTCAAAGAAAGCCTGCCGAAGTACGATGGCATTAAAGCCCCATTCTTCGTACTGTCGGCCAAGCAAGAGCTAGAAGAAAAATTTGGAACCAAAACTGTACAGCGTGGCGGATGGAAAGTCACGACCACCGTCGACATGAGACTGCAAGACCTTGCAGAAAAGCAAGTCGCCAAAGGCATGGCCCAAATCAAACGCCAAGGTGGTGACACGGCAGCATTCGTGGCAGCCGATAACAAGACGGGGCAAGTCGTTGCTCTTGTTGGCGGTCCTAATTTCTTCGACATGAACTCAAGCTTTAGGGAAGTTAACTACGCCAAAGAATGGTTACCCCCAGGCTCTACCTTCAAGCCCTATGACTATGCCACGCTCATTAACGAATCCGAAAATGCCGGTGCTGGGTCGGTTATATACGACAACCAAGCGGCTTTGCCCGGTTACCCTTGTACCAATAAAAACCGGCCCAAGGACGGCGGTAACTGTTTGCACGACTACGATTTTCGGTTCCCCGGACCAATAACCTTACGCTATGCACTTGCTGGTTCGCGAAACGTCCCTGCCGTTAAATCTATGCTCATGGTCGGCTCCGAAAAAGTCCGTACCACTGCCGAAGCCATGGGACTTAAGAGCGGCTACCGCTGTCCACCAACTGGTGACACCACTTACAGCCGGGGAACCTGCTATGGTTCATCGGCCATCGGTGACGGTGCGTTCTTGCATCTCGATGAACACGCAAATGCTCTCGGAACACTAGCCCGCATGGGCGAGGCGCTGCCCCAAACGTATCTACTCAATATTGTTGACTCTCGCGGCAAACCCATCGGACTAGAAAAACCTAAGCCGAAACGCGTTCTAAAGGCCGACACGGCCTACATCATCAATGACATCCTGTCTGACCCCAAAGCCAGCTATTTGCGCACTGACCGCAAATTCCACCACTACAAAGACTGGCACTTCGCTATCAAGACCGGTACAACCAACGACGCCAAAGACGGTCTGATGGCCAGCTGGTCCACCCAATACACCGCTGTTGTCTGGGTTGGCGAACACCAGCGCCAAAAAGAAATGACCGGTGCCATGGAAAACATGACCCAACCGATCGTCCAAGGCTGGATGCAAAGCGCGCATGCCGACCTCAAAGCATCGAACTGGGTCGCTCCAGCGGGTATTAAGAGTTTGCCAGCCTACGTAATTCGCAGTAAGGTCTCCAACCTTGGCGAAAGCATCCCAAGTCCGAGTACTGACATCTTCCCGTCGTGGTTCAAACAAGTCAGCAAACAAACGGGCGGTGCACAGACTATCGATAAAGTCTCCGGTAAACTTGCCACCCCTTGTACGCCCGAAGCCGCAAAAGAAAATCAAGGCAACTCTAACGACAATGCCTTTTCGATCGATACCTTTATGGGCAAAAAGAGTACCACCGGGTCGTCAACCGATCAAGACGATATTCACCTATGTGACGACGTGAAGCCACAGATCACCCTAACTGCCGCCGGAGGGACAAACGTCTGCAATATTAGCTGTAACTTCACGATCACCGTCACTCAAGGTACGCATGCACTTACAAGTGACAAGTTCGCAGGGCTCGTGGAACTACTCGTAAATGGCCAGCAGGTTAAGTCGCAACAGGTTTCTAGCTCGCCCTCTACCATAACGTTTACCTATGAGCCGACGTCGACAGGATCGGCAACGGTCGAAGCCCGTGTCACAGACAGTGTATTGTACGGCGGATCAGAAAGCACAACCGTAACCATGACCGCAGGAGGAACAAGCCCGACCCCGGGCAGTCCCTAACGACCCCGATCCGAGAAACGGCAGAGGTCGTCGCGGACGAGATTAAAAATAAAACCCGGAGCTGACCCGGGTTTTATTTTTTGGCGTGCAGTCTAGTTTATGACTGCGGGTTTGCGGCGGAGTTTTTGCAAACGGCCGTGTAACTTTGTTGGCGTAGACTGGTTGGCGTGGCTAGTGGGCTTCTTGGGTACCATCTTTGGAATAGTAGTCGTTTGCATTGCGGCGGCACTAGCGCCAACCTGCGGTGAGATCGGCAAAGCAGCAGAGGAATCCGCTTGAGTTGCCGCGCGGCGTTCTTCGCGGACCTGACCGAATACCATCTTGCCGGCCATTGTTTGGTGCATGCGCGTCACCGTTACGGGCACTGCGCGACCTATATGACGCGCTGCACCGTCGACAACGATCATTGTGCCGTCCTCTAGATATCCCACGCCTTGGCCCTGGTTGCTGCCTTTCTGAATGATTTTGATCGTCAGAGTTTCACCAGGCAAAGATATAGGCCGCAGGCTCTGCACTAGCTCATTAATATTAAGTACCTTTATGCCCTCAACGGCGGCCACTTTTCCTAGATTGAAGTCGGTGGTATACAGACGGGCATTAACTTTTTTAGCAAGCAACACCAGCTTATCATCGATGGCGCTTGCCTGCGCAAAGACGGTACGATCAATGGCAACAGGCACGGACGAGGCATCTTGCAGTTGGTGCGCAATGTCCAGGCCATAGCGGGCACGCTCTCTTTTGTGCGTGTCGCTACCATCTGCCAGCAATTGTAGTTCGTTCAAAATAAACTGCGGAATAATCAATTGATCCGCGATAAAGCCGCTATTAACAATTTCTATGATACGTCCGTCGATCAGCGCACAACTGTCCAAAATGACCTTTTGGCGCTTAGAAAAGAGCTGCGCCATGTCTGTACCTTTCTGGGTTACGATAAACCAAGCCAGAAAGATTAAAATAATTGTTTGGATAATATCAAGCATCGTTGTCCTTTTCTAAAAATTGATTGAGGCTGGAGCGCACGTCGCGCACGCCTTCCAGAAATGTCAGTTTTTTGCCTTGTTTTTGGATTGGGCCAATAGCCGCTTCAAAACCGAGTTTCTTGGCTTCAGCTAGGCGCTTTTCAATATAGGGCACGTGTCGGACCTCTCCAGACAGGCCTACCTCCCCGAAAACAACGGCATTTTTGTGTAGCTGAAGGCCTTTGGCGGCTGACCCAATAGCCATACATACAGCCAGATCCGCAGCGGGTTCGGTAATTCGCATGCCACCAACAATATTAATATATATGTCTTGATCTGCCAGTGATAATTTCGTCCGTCGCTCTAACATTGCTACCAGCAAATTAACCCTGTTGAGGTCGATGCCACTGGCCGCGCGTTTAGGATACCCGTAGCTGGTCTTATTTACAAGGGCCTGCACCTCGACGAGCAACGGTCGCGTGCCCTCCATGGTGGCCAGCACGATTGAGCCATCACTCACTTGACGCTCGGACAAGAGTGCGGCAGAAGGATTCACGACGGCCTTCAATCCTTGCTCGTCCATTTCAAAGATGCCCGCTTCGCTAGTAGGCCCAAAGCGATTTTTAGTTGCACGTAGTATCTTAAAGCCGCCGTAACGGTCGCCTTCCAGTTGCAACACGACATCTACCACGTGCTCGAGCACCTTGGGGCCAGCGATTGCGCCCTCTTTGGTCACATGTCCGACCAAAATAACGGCAGTATTGGATTGCTTGGCGGTATTGAGGATAAGTTGTGTGCTATTGGTGATTTGCGCCACGCTGCCTGCCGCCGACCCAACGCCTTGTACGGAAATGGTCTGAATGGAATCAACAACCACAAGTTCGTAGGCCTTACTGGCAATCGTCGCGGCGATGTCATCGGCGCTCGTGCTCGTCGCCAGCTCCAATTTAGATGAGCCCGCGACACCGAGCCGCTCCGCACGCAATCCTACTTGATGCCCTGACTCTTCGCCGCTCACATATAAGACTTTGTGGTTTTGGGCGAGAGCACTCGCGAGCTGCAGCAGTAAAGTACTTTTGCCAATACCCGGCTGGCCAGCTATCAGGTTAACACTACCCACCACCACGCCACCGCCCAGCACCGTATCGACATCAGGCATGCCGCTAATCAGGCGTTTTTGGTCACGTTGCACTGCTGCACTAACAGAACTTGGCTTTAAAGCGCGGCCGCTGCTGGCCGCGCTAGAAGCACCACCAGATCCCATAACCAATTCTTCTTGCAAAGTATTCCAGGCCTCACAAGAAGGGCACTTACCCGCCCAGCTGGACGCATACGCACCACAATTAGTACAAACATATCGAACGTTCTTTTTAGCCATATCGTCTGTCTATTGTATCACTGCTTGGACGGTGGTGAATCCAAACGGCTGTCGAGCGCTTGCTGCAACTGCTGTTCTTGCACGGCAATATCATTGCGTTCACCGACGATCTTATTGTATTCGTCAATGAGCTTTCGCGTAGCAGTAAGCAGTGCGTTGTAGGTATTAACCGTGGCATTGTATTCACGCACATCGGCCTCATATGAGGCCTGATCCTGGTTATTGATATCCTGATTAATTTCTTTTTCCTTGGTTTTTAGGAAGCTTAGATCAGATTCAAGGGTTGCTTTGCTGGTGCCGATCTGGGATTTGAGCGTGTCCAGCCGCGCATCGTATTGTTTGACAAGTTCCTGACGACGAGTAAATTCACCCCTGTATGCCTCACTAAGGTTGACGACTTTTTGACGGTCGCTGAAATACCGTCCGTAATATTCTTCCAGCTCGGGCGTCAGATCACGAACTTCACTTCCAAAAATAGAGTGCATTTCATTGGCGAGGTCGGTATTTTCATGTGTTTTGTAGCTGTCCACTTTTTTTCGGATGTCGTCGCTTTTGAGGGAGGTCTCGTAGTACTGCACAAGGAGTGTATTAATGTGTGATTGTTCGCGAGTACTTAGCCGGTCGTAGGCCTGGTGTAGCATTTCGTGTGCAGCAGTAACCTGGCGCACCCCGCGCAGTCGTTCGTCGGTCACGGCATATAAATATATACCAAGACGATTGCCCACATAACATCCCAAAACCACTGTCTCTTCACCCTTATCGGAGCAGTGCATATTAAACGACTCTTTGTCTTCGAGCAACGGATGATTTATATAGAACAGCTTTTGCCCATACGCCGTCATTGAAGTATCGTTCACGAGTGCGGAAACCTCGGCAGCAGGCTTGTAATCATGCAGCCGCCACCAATCCGCTATATTTTGCCGCCCGGACCACGCAACAACATTTGCCGCCACGAGCGCCACAAGCAGCGCATGCGGCCATAAGCGACGGAAGGATTTCATGCTATTCATTGTATCACCTGTGGGTGGTTCAATATACTAACACGCCCCCGTTTTTTAAGATTTTTGGCCGTAATCTGTTCGGACTCGGACGAGTTGCTACTCGGCGACCGTTTGGTATTCGAGTTTGCCATTTCTGGCGCCGACACGGACGACCTGACCTTTTTCGTAAGAGCCGCCTAAAAGTTCGTCTGCAATCTGGTCTTCGATGGTATCCTGAATGAGCCGGCGCAGCGGTCGAACACCATTTTTAGCGTCGTAGCCCTTATCCAAAAGATGTTGCTTGGCTGCGGGCGTCAACTGCACGCTCAGGCCGTGACGCTGCAAGCGTGAACGCAACTCGTGAATTTGCAGGTCAATAATACGGTGGATATCTTTTTTGGTTAGTGCGCGGAAAACCAAGGTCTTGTCGATACGATTCAAAAGCTCCGGGCGCATGGCTTTTTTCAGGTCTTCCAGGACTTTATCCTTATTACGCTCATGCAGGCTATCAAGGTCCTTCATGTCAGAATTGTTAGTGGCATGGAAGCCAAAGTCGGCTTCTTTTTGCAGCTTCTCTGCGCCAACATTGCTCGTCATGATGACGATAGTGTTGGTAAAGTCGATCTTGCGGCCTTTGGCATCGCTCAATACACCGTCCTCCAAAATCTGAAGCAACATATTAAAGGTGTCGGGGTGGGCTTTTTCGATCTCGTCAAAGAGAACCAGGCTGTATGGCTGTCGACGAATCTTGTCGGTCAGTTGGCCGCCTTCGTCGTAGCCGACATAACCAGCGGGAGCGCCCACCAAACGAGAAACATTGTGATGCTCGCCGAATTCGCTCATATCAATCTTGATCAGCGCTTCGTCTGAACCAAAGAATTCGCGAGCCAACACTCGTGCCAGTTCGGTCTTGCCCACACCGGTCGGACCCAGAAAGATAAATGAACCGATTGGCCGCTTTTCGCTGCCGATACCCGAACGATTGCGACGAATGGCGCGCGCTACAGCTTCGACAGCCTCGTATTGCCCGATAATGTGCTTGCCAAGTGTCTTTTCCAGGCCTAGCAAATATTTGGCTTCGGCACGGATGACTTTCTTGACGGGTACGCCAGTAATGCGAGATACGACCTCAGCGACATCTTCACTGGTGACGTCAATTCGTTTTTCGGCTTTATTTGCCTTTTGTAGCTTTTCGAGCTCTTCGTTGATCTGGCTTGCCCGCTGTTTGGCCTTGGCGGCGCGCTCATAATCCTCGGCATCGACGGCCTCATCGATACGAACATTGATCAACTTGAGTTCCTTTTGCAGCTGCCGGACTTCAGGACTGGTCTTGCCTTTGTCCACGCGTAAGTGTGCCGCAGTTTCGTCCAGCAAGTCAATGGCTTTGTCGGGCATAAATCGGTCATGAATGTAGCGCTTTGCAAGGCGGGTTATATCCTCCAGTACTTCGTCGCTAATCTTGACACCATGGAACTCTTCGTAGTGCTTACGCAGTCCTTTTAGAATCGCCAATGTCTCGGGCACGGTCGTTTCCGGCACTTGCACGGGCTGAAAACGGCGTTCGAGGGCTGCATCTTTTTCGATGTGCTTGGAGTATTCGGCGGTAGTCGTTGCTCCGACAACTTGAATTTTACCGCGGGCTAGAGCAGGCTTTAAGATATTTCCGGCGTCCATTGCCCCTTCGGCAGCTCCAGCGCCAACGATCAAATGCAGCTCGTCGATGAATACGATCGTCTTTTTGTCGGACTCCAGCTCGGACATTACTTTCTTGAGACGTTCTTCGAATTCACCGCGGTACTTGGTGCCAGCGAGCATGCCAGCGAGATCGAGCATAATGATGCGCTTGTCAAGCAGACTGTCCGGCACATCCTCGGAAACGATACGCTGCGCCAAACCTTCGACAATTGCGGTCTTTCCCACGCCAGGCTCACCAATAAGCACGGGGTTGTTTTTGGTTCGTCGGTTCAAAATAGTGACGACACGGCGGATCTGCGCATCGCGACCCACAACCGGGTCGAGCTTGCCCCTCCGGGCTTGCGCCGTAATGTCTGTTCCGTAATAATCAAGGGCGGTTTTGCGGCCCTTGCGATTACTACGGCGGCGCGTATCCGTACCCTGACTACCGTCCTCGTCATATTGCTGATTGCTCATCATCTGCTCAAGGTCATTTACGAGCGCGTCTACATCAATTTGCATATCGCGCAGCAATACCGTAGCGCGGGCGTTTTTTTGCGTCAATATACTCAGCAGAATGTGCTCCGTTCCGCAAAATTCTTGACCGTAATCTTGCGCGGTGTCGTAGGCCATACGAAGTGTAAGCTTTGCCGTTTCGCTGAGGCCCTTTGCGCCAGCGTTGACAGTTACCGCTTTAGGAGTAAGGTTCAGGGCAACCCGGGCGCGTTCAAGCGTCACGCCAACACCTTCCAAAGCTTTTGCACCCATACTACTATCTTGAGCCAGGAGGCCTAGCAGTAAATGCTCCGTGCCAACATAGGCGCTGCCAAAACTGCGCGCGATTGCGTCGGCATGTTTTAGGCTTTGCAGCGCGTTATTGGTCAGGTGGTTCAAAAAATCTTGAAAGTCTTGTGATCCAGGCGTCATGTGAGTGCCCCTTTCTAAGTGCCTTTTGCACTATACGTCTCTATAATAACTAAATTAGCACTCCTGCGTCAAGAGTGCTAATTTAGTTTCTTTGGGTCGGCTAGAGCCGGTCTTTATTCGCCGTGTTCTTCGATGGCTTCGAGCAAGCTGTTTTCGAGTTCGCTCTTCTTTTTGAGTTTTGGAGCAATCGGCTTTATGGGTGCTTCTTTTTTATCGGTTTTGTTACTGTTGTCGGCAGCAATAGGCGTGACTGTCTTATCGGCAGCAATGTCGAGTTCGTAGCCGGTCAGTTTGCTAGCAAGCCGGACATTTTGGCCACCTTTACCGATGGCAATACTCAGCTGGTCTTCGGGGACTAAAACCTTAGCCTTTTTGCCTTCGGCATCCAGTTCGACACGGGCGACTTTGGTAGGGCTGAGTGCATTAGTGATGTAGGATACTGGATTTTCGTCCCATACAATGATGTCGATCTTTTCCTGTTCACCTATTTCGCTCATGACGGCGTTCACGCGCGTACCGTGCCCGCCGACGAATGTGCCGACCGGGTCTACGCCAGGAACAGTGCTGTGTACGGCAAGCTTGGTGCGGACCCCGGCTTCGCGGGCAATGCCCTTAATCTCAACGGCTCCATTGTCCATCTCGGGCACTTCAGCGCGGAACAGCCATTCGATAAACTGCGTGCTGCCGCGAGAAACGACCAACTGAGGGCCACGCGGGCCGCGTTCGACGTCCTTTAGGTACACCTTGAGGCGTTGGCCAGGGTAGTAACGCTCGCCTTGGATTTGTTCGCTGCGAGGCATGATACCCTGAGCTTTGCCAAGTTCCATGCGCACGATGTTGCCCTCGACGCGACCAACGAGTGCGTTGATAACGGTTCCGATCTTGTCCTGGAATTCGCTCATTACGATTTCGCGCTCAGCTTCGCGGAGGCGTTGCAAGATAACCTGCTTGGCGGTTTGGGCTGCCACGCGGCCGAAGTTGTTGACAGTGTCGTGGGTTTCGACCATGTCGCCAAGAACGACGTTCTTTTTCATAGCCTGGGCATCGGTCAAACTGATTTCATAAGCTGCGTTTTCGACATTTTCAACCACTTCTTTGGCAACGTAGGCGTCGACTTCACCGGTGTTAAGGTTCATGGTTACGCGAACTTCTTGCTCGCGTTCGCCGTAATCGCGGCGGTAAGCGGCAGCCAGTGCCTGTTCAACAACCTCTTGTACGGTTTCTTCGGGTAAATTCTTTTCTTCGGCGATGGCGCGGATGGCCAGTGCCAGCTGTTTCATGTCTAAATCCTGCATGATTTTGGTCCTTTCTTGTTATGTAAACACATCTTTTTTAAGAGTCTGATACGAAAAAAGCCGACCGCTGTGGCCGACCTGAACTCTTTAAATATACTACGAAGTAAATGCTGAGTCAAATACTACTGCGTCAGCCTATCGTGTAACTCCTGCGTA
>CAZSZJ010000019.1:0-24915 GCA_964610985.1 uncultured Candidatus Saccharibacteria bacterium
GCGTTGGCTTGCGGAGCCAAAGGTCGTAGGTTCGAATCCTGCCGGGTGTACCATTTCTAGATTACATATAAGAAGACGGTCATGTTTGGTCGTCTTTTTGTTTGTCTGTTTCACGAGCCGGAAGCAGCATCGGCATTACTTTGGCAATCGCAACATTGGTATTATGATTGGCATGTTCATACTTGGCTGGCTGTTTGAGGCTGAACGCTTTATCACAGATAAAATGCTAGCGACGGGCATGGGTATCGTAGGGATTGGACTAGTATTTTCGCCCAATCTTAAAATTGTAGGTTGGTTTGCTTTGGTGGCCGGGTGGGCAACGGTGCTGAATATGACTACTACCAACAAGATTCTCTACAATAGCCCCCAGTCAGCAATCTTAGTATGGGGACGTGGCGTCGCTGCGATTGTGCAAATGGTATTTTTGTTAGGCAACAGACGCTCAGTATTGAATGGCGGCCGGAGTGGCTTTATCTGCTGCTGTTTGGCGCGACCTCATTGGTTGCCTCCTGGATGTTTATCAGGGGGCCAAGCTCATTGAGGCTGGCGCGGCCGGTATTCTCTATCCTTCCATGAGTCATGGTGCTGATAGGTATTGCAAGTATCGTTGCCGCGGCGGCTATACCGTATCTCCAGCACTATAATGCGCAGAAAGGATTAGCTTGAGCCTTCCAGGATCTCTGGCGTGATATCCATCTCTTCTAAATTATAGATCTATTCTGTGGATAGATCTGTCCCCACCCCGTAGACAAATATTTCAATATTGTAAGGTGTTGGGCTACAATATCCGTAGCTCCTACCTTATAAATAACGGAGTAGGTGGGTATGGCAAAAATAATAATTCCTCGTCATTCAAAGTCTCCCCACATCAAACACTAACTACCTCCCATAATCATATGCAGTTACCTAAAATCACCAACAAACAACAGGCACTAATATGCCTTATATATCGTTATAGGTTTATAGAACGAAAACAATTGCAAGTACTCATGGGACATACAGACAAAAGGCGTGTGAGTAGCTGGCTGAAAGAATTGCGAGAACAACAATTCATTGATTGGTTTTATGATCCAGACAATCCTAACGAAAAATCAAAGCCAGCCATATACTTTTTAGGCATCAATGGCATTCGACTTTTGCGTAAGCTAGGTGACTACCCAGAAGATGAATTACGCAAGCGCTACAAAGACCCGTCCCGACAACAGGATTTTATAAACAGGTGTCTGCTTCTGGCCGACTGCTGTATCCACCTGGAAGGCAAGAATAAGAGCGGCAACGTTCATTACACTTATGCCCCAGAAGCTGACTATACCGATCCAGACAACGATTACGCTTTCCTGGGCGAGAGCGAATACATCCATCCTGATCTAGCTTTCACGAAAGAAGCCGAGACCGACGAGGGCTATATAGAACAGACATATTTCGTACAGTTCTTCGACCTGACAACGCCGCGCTATATGATAAAGAAAAGACTCAGAAGATATGTTGATTACTTCGATGATGATGAATGGGAGCAGCACAAAGCCGACGAAGAGCCGCCCGTCGTACTGATTGCGTGCCCAACACTCCCTGAGTTGATCTATGCCAAGCGATACACCAAAAAGCAGCTTGAAGAACATGAACTGCAAGATAGAGAGGATGTGCGGATTCGATTTGCTACGGTTGAGAAAGTAAGAAAGCAGGGAGTGACAGGACTAATTTGGGAGGAGGTGTAGACGTACGGCTCTTGCTCTTTACAACTCACAAGTCCTACGCAAACGATGCGTAGCACATCCCGCTACTGCGATACTCTCTTCGTCGGTAAGTATTGCTAATATCTTTCGGTCAGCTTGGGCTCTTTCGTGTAGTGCTATGAAACATCCGGTCAAGGAGAGATCTATATCGGCTTCGATAACAGGTTTTAAGCGGGTAATGTCGGCCGTAGTAACCTCGCCCTGCCGCACCTCATCCTCAGCGACTGTCATATTTTCGTGAGACGACGAAGCGATGGCGTCAGAGGCATACACTGCTTCCACCCGACTTGCAAAGAAACAGAGTTCCGTGTTGTCACCGATTGGACATGTAGGACATTCAGGATTGGTGCTCATGGTACGCTCCTCAACTTAGTTATTGGGAATCTCGTCCGGCGGTTCGCGAAGGTCAATCCTCGCTTCTCCTTCCGTAAACATATTCGGCACGGTAAATACTAGGCCTTCCTCGTCCCATCCTATCCCTTCAATATTTGCTTGCAAGGTAAGAAGCGCGGTTTCAACCACTTCCGATTCACTTAGGTTTGGCAGGTCTTCGGGATCTATAGCGGCATCTGCCACAAGTTCGATGGCTCGCTGCCAGCGGTATCTAACCTCATCCGTATCTTCGGCCCAGCCAGGTGTTTCTACAAGTCCACGGCACGCTTGCTGCGTCATATCACTCAATCCTTGCATCCATGCTTGGTAATCCGAAGCGTCTGGTGCTTCGAGTATTTCACGCCAGCCTTCAGGATATCGAAGGGTTCGGCGTGATTCTGGTGATTGGGGAAAGCTTTCCATAACGAAGATAGTATACATGTAACTATGCGCCATGTACTCCTTTTTTTGTGGGCGTACCGGGCGTTTTAGGCCTTCTAGTCTTAGCAATTGATTTCGCATGCGGTTCTTCGGTGGCAAACAGCTCTTCCATGTACTTCTCGGCCTCGGCCTTCGAGGTGCTGTATTGTTTCCGGCTTTGGGCGATAACTGCCTCTCGGACTTTGTCAGATTCGTCTACATCAAGCGGCACCGTCACCCCCGAGAATGCATCCTCACTCTCATCGGCCGTCGTCTTCATGTAAAAGTGATATGGTGCCAGGTTCACAATATCGCCGCCCTCTACTTCCGGTTTCATGTATGGCAGGATAAACGCCTCATCTTCCGGTCCGACCTTGAGACAAATAAGGGTGCTAGCGTTGCTGGCAACAATCTTCACAATATTCTTATCCTCAATTTGTGCAATGTTCTGGTGAGATAAAATCAGAGCGACATGGTACTTCCGTCCCTCGCTCGTAATCTCGGAAAACTGCGGCGTAGCAAAGTTCTGGAATTCATCGACATACACGAAGAAGTCTTTACGCTTCTTTTCCGGTATTTTCGTTCGCTGGTACGCCGCCATCCAAATGAATGACGCCAGGATTGTACCAAAGAACAGGCTTTGGTCCTCCCCGATATCACCCTTGCTAAGGTTGACAAGCAATATCTTACCCCCGTCCATAATATCGGCGATGCGTATGGTGCTTTTTTCTTGCAGTAAGATATGCCGTGACATTTTAGCAGTAATAAAATGTCCGAGCCGGTGGGTGAGTGGTGCTGTCACGATAGACATCTGCATGCTGCCCATCAGCTTGAACTCTTTATCCCAGAACTGTTTGAGCACCGGATCTTTGAGCGCTTTTGTCACCTCTTTCTGGTACTTTTTGTCGGTTAGCAGTCGTTGCAGTGTATACAGGCTCGGGTTTGGCAGATGCAGGGCGGTAAGCGTGGTGTTACGCAGAATGTGCTCCATACGCGGTCCCCACTGGCTTTCGTCGGCCAGCTTCTTGAAGACGGACAAGACGGTGCTCGTAATTCGGGCGTGCTTCGTATCTTCGTTATCGAATTCAATGCCTGGGTCGAGAATGTTCAGACCTACCGGGTATTCGTCATCCGAAGGATCAAATACGACTACGTCTTTACGCCGGTGCTCTGGCACGATGGCCAGCAATTCGTGGAACATATCACCGTGCGGATCAAGCACAGCCAGACCTTTGCCGCTCAGCATATCCTGGTAGATCGAAGCCTTGAGCATCGTTGTCTTGCCGGTGCCTGTTTTTCCAATGATGTACGTGTGCTTTTGCCGTTGTTCAAGCGTCATGCCGATTTCCTGCAAATCCCCGCCGTGTTTGTTAACGCCGATCACTACATCAAGACTAGCGTCACTTCGCTTAATGGATAACGGCGCGGCCAGCTCGCGGCTGCGACTTTTCACTAGCCCTTCGGTTTTCGTCATGTCCATGTTTGGGAAGTGATATAGGTCTGCGAGTTCCGAGCTGGAGAGAATCGTTTGCTGACTGACATGGTGAGGTGACAATGCCCGTGCTTTGAACTGCTCCAGTCGTTTACCGCGTGGCGCAAGCAACGGTACACTGCGGCGAGTGCCAATCGATTGGTAGGTTGTGCGGAACGGCTTAAATGACTCGACTAAAGCGTTTATGCGCGAGTAGTGCGTCGCTTCATCCGGTGAAGCCACGAGAATTCGCATTGTTACTTCATATAACTGTTGGTCAAGCTTTTCCTTTACGGCGTTGCCCATCTCCCGGTCATACGGATTGTCCTTTGGCCGCTTATCCTTGCTACTCTTGAAAGTTTCAGGCGTTTGACCGGATAAAATGCTGAACACAACATCTCCGGCTATGGCGATACATTTGCCCATGGCTGCCAGAAACCAGAGCGGCGGATACCACAACAGCCATAGCAGATACTGAATAGGTGAAAACTGCCGCTTAATTTGCGAGATGACGTCCTTGCCAAGTGCAATACGCCCTTCCATTTTTTGCTGGCGGCGGGTAACGCGACGATGCGTATTGTTGTAGACAGGCACCGCTACAATCTGGAAGGCGATAAGCTCATCAGGCGCGAGTTTGGTCATATGCCCCGTGAGGTAGGCGAATGGATCGTGCTCTTCTAGCGCCTTGTGGTCTTTGAGCGGCAGAATAAAATCACAGTTCAGCTTCAGCTCAACTACATCGGCATCCTCGGCAGGAATAGATTTGGCATAGTCTGAAGTTTCGCGGACCTTTAGGCCGGGCAAGAAAGATAGGAGATTGCGCTGTACAATGTCCGCTTCGCTGGCGGGCACCACAAGGATGAAACGGATACCATCATCATTGGTGCCGACAAGCTCCAGAGAGTACGGCTTTTTACGTGCCGCCAGCCTGTCCCAAAAGCCGTAATACTTTACAAGGCCACGTAGCAGAATATGTAACTGTTCGGTCGCGTAAGCCGACTTTGTGGTATCTGCTGGAAACACCAGCTCCAAGAACGCTTGCGGCACGTTCTTTTTACCAAGACCACACTTCTGTAACAGAAGGCGAAAAAGTGAAGGGGTGTTTTGAAAGAAAATGAAAGTACCCCGTGCAAGGAGATAAAGTATTACCACCTCCGCCAGAAATACAACGATCGCAAAAATAGCCAACCAGCCCGTGCTAAAATGATGCGCTTCTCCCCAGCGGGGTGGGCCATTCAGTAAAATATCTAGAAAGCGTGGCATAGACAGCAGTCTCGGTTAGTTTGATATCCTCCGATTTGCAACAAAACAGCATCCCCGCCTCTCTGTTGCGTATCTGTTGAATAATAGCACATCACTTGGCTAAGGAATCGATTATCTTGGGGTCAGCCGTTCAACCGCTTTCGCGTTATGCATCTTAAAGCTGGTAGTGCTGGACATGCTCGGCAGCGTCAACGTCCCGCAACTGCTGTTGCCAAGAAGTCTCTGGGGTATTCACAAACAATCCGTCAGATCCGCCATCATAAGTTCAAAACTTATAGCGTCAGCCCCCTGCTGTAAAAGCTTGCCTAAGTCGCGCCTCATCATCAATTTGACGAATATATATCATAGATGTTTTAATGCGAACATGTCTGAGGAGCAACTAGCTTTTATATATTTCGAGGCCAAGCCAAAACGTGGCAACGCTAAAATCGTACGAGAAAAGATTTGGGAGATGATGAGTCTCTTTGCCGAGATATTTGATAAACAACGTCGCAATTGCAACTTCCACCCTGAAACCAAAGGCAGCATGTGGACCGTTCTTATAACGTTTGAAAGCGAAGAAGCAAAATCTCTGCTCGACCAGGACTCTCGTTTTCAGGAGGCTATGACCGATCTCCGGGCTTACTGTAAACCTGCACATCGCTTAAGGCGCATGATCCACTACGCCCTTTATCCCGGTAAACCCTTCATTGTTAACTTTAAGGAGCCCATCACTCTCCCACGACAGGAAAAATAGTGGTTTTGCATTAAATAAATCTATTGATTCCGCAGCAGTTCCATAGGATGCACTTTGAGTGCCTTGGCAAGCCGGTGCAGATTACCTAAGGTTGCAAATTGCTGACCATGCTCCATAGAAGTTATCGTGTCGTAGCCAATGTCGGCTTTTTCTGCTAATTGCTCCTGCGTCAGACCAGCAGCCTTACGCAGTTCGCTTACGCGTTTGCCAAACTTCTTGTAGTGCTTTGGATCAGTCTTTGCCATTACTTGAGGAGCAGGAGATCTAGCGATCACAAGCCCTTGAATAAATCAGACACGCTAACGCCTAACTGCTTAGCTAGTTTTTGCAATGTGACCGGACGCGGCCAACGTCGCCCCGTTTCAAAGTAAGCAAGAGATAGGCGGCTAATGTCTAGCACATCAGCGAACTCATTTTGCGTATGGCCACGTGCTTTGCGCAATTCTGCAAGTCTACGGCCGAAGGCGAGTAAGAATTTCCGTTCTTGAGGATCTTTCACCTCTCTAGCGTAGAAGATGTTAACAAAATGTCATATCTATAACTTGTAAACAATTTTAGATTATCGTACACCGCTTGTTTTTTAATAGATAGTCCGGGCATTATGCCCCACTTTTTACAAAACTACCCCGATGCGTTCTGCAAACAACAGATCTGTAATACGCCGCCAGCCATTGCTTACGAACTTGACCGGGGAGCTTACTTCGATACTTACGCTACAATACCGTGGCGTAATCCGGTAGCTGTGGTTGCTAATTTGTTCTCGTAGGGTTGTTTAGTTCTTTAAACCGCTAAACAAGTCCGTCACATTTACTTTTAGGGCCTTAGCAATTCTATGCAACGTGAGCAGTCGTGGCCAGCGCCTGCCCGTTTCAAGATAGGTAATGGATACAGCGCTAATGTCTAGTATCTCAGCTAGGTCTTCTTGCGTCAGTCCTCGACTTTTGCGAACTTCCGCTAGTCTCTTCCCGAACGCTTGCAGATATTTCTTCTCTTGTGGGTTTGTCATATCTCTAGCGTAGGAAACATTGACAGATTGTTACACAAACAACTTGTCAAACCTTAGGATTTTTTGTAATATTTCTACAGATGATAGTTTTACAGTTTGTTAAGATTAGGGATCTTGCATGAGCATAATACATTTTCCTGATGATGTGGTAGCGAAAAAGCAAGTGATATGCGCTATTTGCGAGCAAGGTATTTCTCTTGATAAGGCGACTGCTGGCTTTTTAGACGCTGACCATTATCAAGCTTTTGCCTGCAATGCCCATTTTTGGGAGGGTAACCGCTTTATCCTTGGCTGGGTGGACTTTGCTGCCGGTGAACGCCGAAAACTATTAAGCCAGGGTATTGACCCGTCAGGTGGTGGCTATGCATGGCCTGTATCGTGAGCACCGTCATGCGGGGAGTGCGCCGGTCTCGCAGGACTTGGCTAAGCATTTGTACACGCGCATGATGTACGGCAAGGTTGGTATTGTTGCTGAACGTCCGGCTACCATGTTACCGGCACTTCGCAAGCAATGGCTCAAGCTACAACGAAGGGTTAGGCGTGAGCGGTCTAGCACACTTGATGCTGCGCGCATTTTAGAACTGAGCCAGCAACTAGCCTGTATGCAATCCATGACTTTTACGGCCAAAGCACCGATTGATGAGCCAACAGCAGATGTGCTCGTTGCCACGATTGATGATCTGCTGCGCTGGCCGCCACAGTGCAGAACGATGTATGTCACGTGCAATGTGGAGCTTGAAAAGCTGCATCTGGTGACGAGTTGGATGCCGAGACATTCGTTGGTGGTAATTTATGAGGAAAACAAAGTATAATCCTTCGGATAAGATGGTCACAAAACATGAAACACTTTACTGTTAATGAACTAAATCTTGCTAACTATGGCACTATTGCGGGCGAGGTGTCGGGCGGCAGTCGGCCGCGTCTCACCCTTCACCATAAGCGCGAAAATCAGAAGTACTTCTTCAAAACCTATTCGCACAACCCCAGAGAGGTATGGGCTGAATGTTTAGCCTCGCATATTGCTGATCTGGTCGGCATTAAAGCACAGGCCGTCACTATCAAGACGACTCCGAAAAAACTTAAGGAAGTTTTGCATAAACGATTTCCAGAGCAGTTACCAAGTGGCTGGAAGCCGGTCGGCACGCTCGCGCGCAACATCTTCCCTAAAAATATTGAAATTACTTATGGCGCTGTTGTCGTCGAAACACCAAATGACGCACTAACGCTTGAACAAATTGAAATGAAAATTAAAGCCAGGTATTACGCCGCCGAAGATTTGCTACAAAACTATTCAGATATGCTGGTGTTCGACGCACTGATCGGCAATATGGATCGCCATCACGAAAACTGGGGTGTTTGCGAAGATAAGAAATACAAACAGCAGTTACTATTTGATCGCACTCGGTTGAAAGACCTTCGCTATTTCACGCCCTTATTTGACCACGGCAGCAGCCTCATGTTTGAGCTAAGCCAGCAAAATATTGCTAATTTCTCAAACAACGAGCGTCGACTTCTAGACTACATTGAGAAAAAGGAATACGGTTTTCTGTTGGATACGAAAGGCCATAAGGCAAACATATTTGCGATTATCGAACAGCATTTGTCCAACAAGACAAGCTGGCGCCCCCGCTTGAAAAAGTCTCTAGCGCGAGTCGAGCAAATTGATCTTCTTGCGCTAGCTGGGCTGGTCATTCAAATGCCAACCCTTGAAATACTTGAATACGATACTGCGCGCCGGACGCTTCTGTATAAGTCTTTGCTTATGCGCTACAATAAACTTAGGAAACTCCACGAGGAATATTGATATGGGTAAACCAGTAACATTCATTTTGAAGAACGAAGCTTTAAATAAAAACTTCGGTACCGTAACTTTCAACGGAAAGTTTATTTTCGTCTTGGATAGCAATATCACCCCTGAGCAGTGGAGGAAAGTAGGTTTTATCCCACTTTCTGACAATCAACGAGAAGTCGTTAGTGATGATCTTTTCTACTACCTAAACTCACGTTTGCCGATTGATCTACGCAAGAAGCCAACAGAAGAAAAATTAGGCTACATTAAGAGAAGCGGACTACGTGTGGCGTCGGATTCATTTGTGCTGACACCAACCGCCTAGACAGACTGGCCTATTATTTCATTGCCAGTAGCTCATTCTCCAGCTTTTCATACTTGCAAGTTGAGAGATCATGTTATTGTCACGGGACAGGGGCATTATAGTTTTAGGGAGGGGGTGTTGATATGACGGATGATTTAACGATAACGTTCACTACCTCTGTTGTGGGTGCCCTAAATTTTTAACAGTATTTTACGATACGTAGCCGCAAGGTGGATAAATGGAGTTATAATCGTATTTATTGATGACTCCGGCGATGCCGGTTTTAAACTTAATAAAAGGCTCAAGCAAACATTTTGTTATTGCTTGCGTCATCTTTGACGATAATCTGGACGCCGAAGAAACGGCACTTAAGATCAAGCGACTTCGGCGTTCACTTGGCTGGCGTGATGAGCGCGAATTTAAGTTCAACAAATCTAACAAGACACTTCGCTTACAATTCCTAGAGGAAATTAAAGGCTGTCCGTTCAGGGTGTATTTTCGGTAAATAAAAAGATCCGTTTCCTATCTTGGCTGTCCCAAGCACGCGCACCATACGGTAACAGTTCGGAGTACGGATCAATTGTATCTACATTATACCGCGCGTGGCCGTGTGCGCGCAGTCTGTCTCCACCCAGATACGTTAGTATCCGTATACGGCTACCGAGCGTGAACTAGTGCGTAAAAAACTGAGAGAAAGGCTCCGCAGTATCCGTGAAGCTGCCCACTTAACGCAAAAAGAAGTCGCCGACCTTGCCGGTATGTGTGTGAACTACTACGTATCGAACGGGACGAGGAAAATCCGACTTACGATAAGACTTCTTAGGAAGTCTTTTTTTGAATTCTACCGTCGGCATTTTAGGCTATGGAATCCATAAGAAAACCAACAGCCTGCTGAATGTTGTTTTGTTAATTTGCAAAGGTAACACTAAGTATTAACAAGGGGGTGGTATGGAAAGAATAGCAAAAATATTTAAGATGAAAGAGATTAGCTTAGCTGTCATGGCGCTTAGTTTGGCGTTGGCGTTTATGGTGACGCCTACGGCGCATGCGCAGGCTAGCCCATCAGACAAGGCCGTGCAGGTATGCAATGGTCAGGCTCCGGGTAGCGGCTATTACGTCCAGCGCTCGCATGGTTTAAACGGGGCCACGGTCTACCAGCTATATAACGGCTCTTACAACTGTGTGGTGACCGTTAAGACTCCTGCCACCACGACGGGCACCTTAACGAACGCTTGTATTATGGTAACCGGTACGGGCTGGAACTGTAATAGCGGCGTATTCAAGGAATATGCTGGCGCCGTATGGTACTACGGCAGAGGCAAGTGCGTCAAATACTTCGGCTACCATGGCGGCACAAGCTACGAGAGTCCATGGGGGAACTGCGGGGAATAACCACCGTCAGCGATCTAAAGGAGCGCCTACGGACGCTCCTTTTTTAACGGCTTTATAACAAAACCGACGTAGGCCTAAGCCGCCGGCGGATATGAAATAGTGGTTCCCATGGCCAACGCACCGACGGGCACGGCTTGGGAGGCCCGTAGGGCATCAAACCCCTGCTCAGGCGTAAGTAGCGGCAGCTCATATTGCACAGCAGCAGTTTCGTAGTCAAACGAGGAAGGGTGGGGCACTGCGTCCTCAAATTCAGACATGACGTCAACGGCATCCATGATCGCTCGATATTCTGAACTTCTGAATATATTGGCTTCGAATTCCTGTTCATTTCTTGCCTGCATCTGCTGCAAAGTAACCCCGTTTTGTCGGGCTAAGGCCGCGGCAACTTTAAGTGCGGCTTTTTCTTGCGATTTCCTGGCGATGGCTCGCTTTTCGGCCGGAGTTGAGCTTACCGCTTGCAGGCCTTCGCGATCCTGTCGAGGCAAGCTTTTTAAATAGTCGTCGTAGCGGGCGCTCGTCTCACTGGCTTTCATTAACGGCTCTCCTCCGCGTGAAACCGTTGCATTAAACATGACCAAGCGGGCGGCGGCCTCTAGCTTGGGATCCGCTTGCAGTTTTTCGATCACTTCACCCACTTCTTTTTTGCGGTAGCGAGGTATCTTGTAGTCACCCAGAGATTTGTCGTAGCCAGACGAGGAAGAGGCAAGTGTTTCTATCATAGATTAACATTAGCATAATAGAGGTATATAGTCAATATTATGATGTAATCGTAGCTCGAGTTCGCTAACTACTAGTCGCTAGTGCACATTTTACTCAATCGATGGCGACGAGCAAAGGCGTGGAGAATTGTTCCCCCAGCGGTCGCAGTCACAAATAAGGGCAAGAGGTTGCCTGGTCCAACGTTAGCCAATTGCTGCGGCTGCTGATTTTGCGACGTGGCGTTAGTCTGACCTGATCGTCCTGCGGCCTTCGTTTCCCCGGGTTTTTGATCTGCTTTCTGGTCGCTAGAATCCGCCCTCTTTTTGTCGGACTGCTGGGCGGTAGGAGGGGAGGTGTTGCTCGTATTCTTTTTGGAGTCACTACCACGGAAAAAGATAGCCCACACGATGACTCCAATAATCACAACTGCGGTCACTAGTATGGTGACACTTTGGGCGATCGCTCGGCGCTGTTCACTATCCATCGAAACCCTCCAGCTTAGTGGCTCTATTTTATAACATGCTTTTGTTGGTGTCTAAAAACGAATGCGGCGAGCTAGGCGATCGGTTAGATCGTGCGTACGGTGTTCCATAGGAAGATATTGGGCCAAAACTTGCAGAACACGCTCCTCGTCTTTGGGTTCGTAGTATATGGCAACCGGAGGCATAAACCGTTTGATGGGTAAAAACATGATACTCGAAAACGCACCGTCATCTTGAATAGAGAATGATTTAAAATCGGCAAAGGGGTATAACCTTTCACCGATAAATAATCCTTTCGCGTCCAACCTATATTCCATCACCCTTGGCTTGCGAGCGGCAATAATACCAAAGAGCACCGCAAAAACCGGCAAGACGACTACCGTCAGAACATCATGCGTCCACAAAAACAACAAAACATCGAGCACGATGGTAAATACGGCAAGTCCAAGGTACCATCCTAAGCCTTTACTGTGTGCGATAAATTCAGAAGCTGTCCAGTTTACATCTGCGGGCAGTCCTGGCACTGCGGCGGCTTGGAACGAATCTTCAGCGGGAGGAGGAGAGAAAGGGGTGCCCGTTTTGTACTCCCAAGGAGTAGTGGGTTCGGCTGTCGGCTGGTTTTGAGGAGCCGGCCCTGCTGCGGGTGCGTCATCAGGCCTCTGCACTGGTTCGGTCACGTGCTTCTCTGGTTCGTCCCCATTCATAAGCGTTATTGTAGCACTGTTGTAAGTACTTATAAAAGCGCAAAATACCGCCATCTAAAAAGCCCGAGCTAGAAAGCCGGGCTTTTTAGATGGCGGAGAGAGAGGGATTCGAACCCTCGCGGGGACTCGCGCCCCCCTAACGATTTAGCAAACCGTCCCCTTCAGCCACTTGGGTACCTCTCCAGCTGAAGTGCTAATAGAGCCAATTCTAGCAGATATCTGCCACTAAAGGAAGCGGGATTCAGATATTTACCCTACTATATATTTGATATATACGCATAAATATGCTAATGTTTAGTTACATAGTTCACTTTGATCTCATCGTAAAGCAAATATGAAGTACGATACTTATCCACTGGCCGAAACAGATCCCAGCCATGAGGCACTTATTGACCTGGAAATGATGCAAGAGCTGGTCGTACATGACCTGCATGGAAATGGCCGGATCGACCAGGAGGGCAAAATACTTCCTCTTGAAATTGAGCGAAGGCAACACGACCCTGAACGCTGGGTAATGGGCAGAGGGCCAAAACTAGAGCCACTTATGACCCACGACATTGTACCCAATCCGCAGCAGGCGAAAGGTTTTATAACGGAAGAGAGCGGGATTCATATCCGAAATCGTTCACCCTGGGATCCGGAACAGCGGTTATATCAAACACTGACCCGGCGCAAAGAAATTGCCCTTACTGCCGAGCAGGTAACGCAAGAAACGGCGGACTGGCAGGGTCTGGTTCAGGCACTTGATCGATCGGGGCAATATGACGCCGCCGATTCTAATGAACAACTTTCGAATGGTCTGCACCTTACCCGTAAAGAGCAGCCGCCCGCGGAGTTCGCACGGACGCGCATTTATGTCCAAGCAGGCCACCGCGCACTGGGAGTAACACGGGATATGATTGAAAAAGGTGCAGATTTTCGGTATGCAAAAATTTGGTATCCTAGCCCAACCACGGAACCACAAATTTTTCGCGAAGACACCCCAATATTCGAAGTCGAAACCTTTACCCAGTTAGAATCAACCATTGATGTTTTGCGTCAACTGAAAGCGGCAGGCCGTCTGCCTGAGCCTGAAATAAAAATTCCTATCATTGGAGCGCCAGTAGAAGGTCTGGATGGTGTGTATGTTGGCCAGCCAGGATCAACTTCCTTTAATATCCGGATGGGTGAGCTGTTTGGTCCAGCCCTCTACCGAGCCTACTTAGACGCCCCTAAACCAGCGAGTCAGCATATAACACAAGAGTGGGTAGCGCAGGTCGCGACAAAGGCCAGGGAGCTAGCCTCCCAAAAAGCCCATGGGCTGGATGTCGACCCTCACCACCACGCCTTTCTAAAAGATCAACCTGTAGATGAAATATTAGAGATGCTCGAAATATAAAAATCTCCTCTAGCTTAAGGAGACAGTGGCGGAAGGGGTGGGATTCGAACCCACGGTACCGTTGCCGGCACGACGGTTTTCAAGACCGTTTCCTTAAACCGCTCGGACACCCTTCCAGTAGTGCAGTGTTTTTCGGAATTAACAGAGGTAATTATATCAAACATCTTCTTTTTATTCAAATCATTCAGGCGCGGGCAAAAACGACGACAGTGATCGATACAGCCCCGGCGGCGCGAAGCACGCCGGCGGCATGCTGGATACTTGCACCTGTTGTAATTACGTCATCGACGAGCACAACATGCTCGTTTGCCAGGTCGGCTGACGTCCAAAAGGCGTCTTTTAACTGCGCTTGCCGGATGTGCCGCCCCTGGCCAAGTTGTCGTGCCAGATACCGTCCTATAAGAGCCGATTGGTCATATCCTCTCTGGCGGACGCGCGTAGCGGCAGTAGGTATGTGGGTAACGATATCGTGCTTATTTGCGGTACCGACCCTTGATGCCAGGATCTAAGCCATCGGATTCGCAGCCGCTCGTGCGCGTTCAAATTTTAGTTTATGAACTAATTCTTTGGCTACGCCTTCGTAACTTACGGCGATTATTAAGCAGTCAAAGGGCAGGGCAGGTCGACACCGGCGGCAAGTATAAGGATGTATCTTTCCCTGCGCCGGGTTATGGCAAAAGACGCACCCTTCGGCCGGCCCCGGGAGTGTGAGAGCACAAGCCCCTTACATAGCAATGTGCCCTCGACTCGGCATAATAAACAGAGGTGAGGAGCGATCGTGCTAATAATGTATTCAAGAATCATCATTGTTGTGTTTATTGTGTTGTAAATAAAGGGTTTTGGGGTTGCACGCTGTTTCGGCCCTAAGCTATACTGCTATTAATACAAAAACGCAAGGACTATTGATATTAACTCAGTGGAGGGTAACAACTATGGCGCGACGCAATCGCGACGATGACCTGCTGATGGAAGAGGACGAACTATCCGCTGCCTTTTTAGGTGACGACGATGCTGCTATCGTAGACGATCCTGCAGCCACTCCTCAGCCAGCGGTAGATGACGAGTGGGATGAAAGCGACATGCCAGGGCAGCTCGCAGTTGATGTATATGAAACAAAGGAACGATTGGTCGTTAAGGCCCGCACCGCCGGCGTCAACAAACACGACCTGGACGTAAGCATAGCTGACAACACTTTAAGTATCCGTGGTACATTGTCAGCCGGTAGCGAAGACGACGTCGTAAACTACTTCGTCCAAGAATGCTATTGGGGTGAATTCTCACGCAGCATTGCATTGCCCGTACCTGTCAAGGAAGAAGAGATCGAGGCTGTCCTCAAAGACGGCGTTCTCACGATCAGCTTTACCAAGGTCAAACAAGACACCGTAAAGAAGATTCAAGTTCTCTAGGTTTTCAAAGAACAAGCATTCGAGAACCCAACGAGAACCCAAGTCAAATTGTAAAATACCTCCGCCGAAACGGCCGGAGGTATTTTATTTTAAGCTCGTCCTTAAAAGCAAGGGTGGGGGACATAAAAAAGCCGCCCGTTTTCACTGAGCGGCATTTTTCTAATCACTCTAGCCTTAGGGCTGTGTAACTTTGTCCAAAACGAACTGGACGATAAACTGCGCAAGCGCAACGATCACCAAACCAATGATGGCGTAAATGATCGTGTTTTTGGCGCTGCTCACGTTGCCGGAGTCACCACCAGAAGTAACATAACGGAAACCACCGTAGATGATCATAATAACCGACACGATGCCGACCAAGATCGAAAAGATATTGATGATCGTCGTGATCATATTGTTGATGTTTGTTGTGCCGGTTTGAACGTCACAACCGGTGCCTGAAGTGGTTAACGTGGAACCACACTTTAGGTTTTCACGGATATTAGGGCCGTTACCCGTAGGTGTACCTTGAGCCGAGACCAAGGCGGGTGAGAGCGCCAATGCTGGTATGACCGCGAGGGCCAAACTGGCAGCAGCTATTGCAATTGTTTTGCGAATACGCTTGAACATTTTGTTTCCTTTCTTAAAGAATTCTTTAGTTATTTTATAGCACAGCGGTTCGTGCTTTATCAATATGCCACCCTGTAAAAACCCATACCCCCTTCTCTAAACCTTGGTCAGCACAAACTGAACGATCGCCTGCGCGAAGGCCACAATAACAATGCCGACAACGGCGTAAACCAGCGTTGTTTTGGCAGTGGAAATCTTGCCTGAATCGCCGCCCGATGTAACGTAGGTAAAGCCGCTAACAATAATCATAATTACGGCAATCACTCCAACAATCCAGCTAAGGATGTTGATGGTTGTGGCAATGAGCGAGTCGACCGTCGGGTCACCTTTACCGCCAGTACAACCGCCGGTACCACTCACAGCGCCTACGCCGGCACAAATTTCGGATTTGGCATCAGCAAATACGGGCTGACTACCGAGTGCAAACAGACCCATTCCTAGGCCCAGTACAAATAGTGCGACGAGTAGTAATCTTTTCATAACGTTCCTTACACTTTATTAACGAAAAATATAATAATTGCTCGAGCTGAGACCACGATAACAATGCCAACGATGGCATATATGACTGTCGTTTTGGCGGTACTAATCTTGGAAGAGTCGCCATTGGATAAAACATACATGAGGCCAGCGATAACCAACATCAGGGCCGCACTAACACCGGCGAGCCAACTGATGATATTGGCGGCCTTCTGTAATGTCCCATTTGGGCCTGTAAAGGGATTGGCACCGTTCGTTTGGCAAGCCGCAGAGGCCTTAGCGGCCGCACTCTCACAAGCGTCCTTAAAAACATCCACAGCAAGGACAGGCGCTGCTGGAGCAAAGCAAAGTCCGGCGATAAAAAGGGCGGCCAGGGCCAGTCGCAGGCGCCTCATGCTACACCTTACCCATCACAAAGTTAACGATACCAAGGGCGGCCATACAAACCGCCAAGCCGACAAGCGCATAGATAATAGCGTTTTTTGAGCGTGCGATTAAACTGGGGTCACCGTGTGAGATAACGTAGCGAAAACCGGCGATCGTTATAACAAGCAGAGCAATTCCCCCCGCAATTCCAAACACAATATTCAAAATAAGCCGGAGTCGAGCACTATCGGCAGATACGGCAGGGAAGACATCCTTGGTGACGATTATTTGGGCAAGCGTATCAAAGAATTCCATTATTTTGCCACCGCCGTTCCGATAAAGGACACCGTTGCCGTGGCAAGCAGAGAGATCACCAAACCGACGAGCGCGTTAATGATGGTTTGTTGCGCGTCCTTGGTAGCATCGGGCGCACCATCACTCGTAATGTATTGGATACCACCCCAAATAATAAAGCCTACGGCCACAATACCGGCCACTCTAAGGACAATATCAAGGATCCCCAAAAGTATGAAGGTCAGGTCACTCGTTGCACCTGGTGCGGTTTTCCACTCAAAGGCGGATACCAGTTCACATGCACCGGTAGCGCTGCTCTCTTTGATGCGGCCCGCTTCAATAAGGTATCGATCCCAGGAAGGAATACCAAAAAAATAGCGTACCGAGCAATCTGCTGCAAAGTTTTGAAAAAGTTGAGAGATCATTTTATATCCTTTCCGCTACGCGCCTACCAGGCCGCCAGGCAGCAGCCAGTTGATAAATGCCGCCATAAAGATATAGGCGAGCAAGGCAAGAATAACATTCATAATACGCTTTTTAGCCGCAGCCACCTTGGAGGGATCACCCCCAGATGCCGAGTATTGGATTCCTGAAATAACTATCGCAATAACAATCACGACACCAATTATAGCAGTCAACGTACGGATGAGGGGATTGATAAACATTTGCACGAGTCCACTGTCGCTGAGAATGCGGGTAACGGTACACGACTCTCCCTGGCTACACTTCTTTTCGACGGCCGAGTTTGTTGTAGGTTTTATTTTGGCTGGCAAACAGGGGCTGGCGGGATTAGGGTTCTTGGTATCTTCTTCAGTACACTCTCTTATCTTTGGTTGCTCCTGGGCAAAGGTAGGCAATGGCGTAGCAAATACCATGCCTGCACCAAGTAATAATGCGATGAAGGCGAGGATGATTTTTTTGTGGTGATATTTTGCGATTTTTATCATATTCTAAGAGGCTCTTTTTTAGTAAGTATAGGCATATCAATCATCTTACACAAGTACCTAAAACGTCAAGCAAACCCACTCAGTGGCTATATACAACAAAAACCGCCGGTTTTTTATGCTTATTTTTGCAAAGTCTGCTATGCTAAAAAGCGAAAAGGCAGCGCATAAAAACTGCTACAATGGGCATGAAATACCTCTCAAACTTAACTCTAAAGCGTTTTACGGCATTCAACGGGGCTCTATTGGTTTTGAGTACCGCGCTCTTTACGAGTCTTATAGGCTATACAGCTACGCCTCAGGTTAGTGCTCAAGGGGCAAATTACGTTTATCGCAACGCCGGAACTATCGTTAATGGAAACGAAACCTTTTATGACAAAAATATCCTCGACAATACCCGCGAATTCGTATTAGCTGGAACAAGCCCCTGTACTTCGGTAAATGCCAACCGCAGCAATATTCCCCGTGACCGCATCGTGGTGGATGCCAACGGCACAAACGGTTCGAGGTTCGTCGTCGACCCTAACAAAAAAGACAACACCGGTAGTGAACTCTGCGAGGCGGTCGAAACTAAAATTACTATCGGTAATCCTTCTAGCGCATCCAACTATACACTTTACCGCTCTGGCGATACCGTCAGTTCCTATAATGGCGGCCTTTCCTTCACTAAGTCAGGAACCAGCGGCAGCGCCGAAGTCTTTGTGCGCAACGGAGAGTCGGGCGTACAATGTGCCGACATAATGGTAAAAGATGGCGGCAACTGGTACCTATTTCCGATGGCGCCAAAGACCATTGACTTTGGCGACGAGGCGGGGACGGCCGTTTCAGAACGCTACGACGGGTATGTTGGCGGTGGCGGTGGCACAAAAGAAAATTGCCGCGTGCGCTCTATCGAAATCGAAAACCCATTCCAGCTAGACAAACGTCTGACCGACACGAGCTGTGATCCGACCATTAATGAAAACTGTATAGGTGATGGCTATGCGAGGACGGGAATCACATCCAATCTTTTCGCGTACGACAATTTCCAAATTCCAAATGGATGGGGTGACGACGGTTATCAGGTCATGAAGGGTGTTGGTACGGCCGACAATGCACCACCGGCCAATGCACCACCACCGACACCCGGCTCCAGCGAAGACGGCAATCTTGCACCCACAAGCTGTGACGTTGCCTTTAGTGTTGTCGACGCCATATCCCTAAAATGGATCGTTTGTCCGGTTCTAGACAGCTTATCTGCTGTAGTCGGGCTATTAACCGACCTGCTTAACTCTCAGCTCTCAATAGACACTAAACCACTAAACGACGACGGCCCATATCACCTGGTGTCAAATGCCTTCCGTGTGCTTGCGATAGGCCTTATCCTTGTCGTTGCGCTTGTTATGGTGGTGTCGCAGGCTACGGGATTTGAATTTATGAGCGCCTACAGCATAAAGCGACTGGCGCCCAAATTAGCCATCATCATACTTCTTATAAGCTTTGCCTGGCCGCTTGGACAAATGGCCACGGGCATTGTAAACGCTGTCGGTCAAGGATTTGCTAAGGTCGCTATAATTCCTTTCGACAATATACCGAGAGAGCAGTTGGGCGGCGGAAGCTCCATCTCGCTCGCCTTGCTGGGTACGGGGGCAATACTTTTCCTTGGACCACTCGGAATTTTGAGCTGGGTCGGAACGGCAGCGCTTATATATGGAATGACTGTCTTCCTGCTTGGAATTGTTGAGACTGTCGGCTACCTGGTCTTGGGCCTAGCACCACTCATAATAGCCTCTTTCGCTCTTGAGAACACGCGCGGTATTGGAAAATTCGGTGCCGGGGCGGCAACTGGCGTGGCAATGATATTCATGGTGGCACCGACCATCCTCGTGGGCATACGCGCAGGTGCGCTCACTTTGTACAACCTCGGTGGACCAGTCAATCAACTCATTGGTACTGGACTCGACCTGGCCGGACCACTTTTACTTGCCGGAATTATAATAAAACTGGGCGGCAACATAGCCGGCCTGCTTACCGGAATCCAGGACAAACTCAACTTTGGTTCGCGGGCTCTTAGCAAATTCCGTGGAAACCAAATATCCAAGAACGCTGGAAAACTGGCCGCAGGAAACCGCTTCAAGCGCGACTATCTTGGGATTAACACTGCCTCCAAGGGCGCCACCGCATGGTGGAACGCCGACAACAAGAGCGCCTTCTTGAGCCTTAATAAGGGCCGTCGACAAGCTGCCCGCAATGCCGCCATGGAGCAACACGAAAACATTCTGGCAGCCCGCTATGGCAAGACCGAAAAGGCTCAGGTTGCACAGCACAATGATGGTCAGCAACGAGCGCAGTCCTACCGCGACGAACAGCAAGCACGCATGTTCATGGCCGCCGACTGGGGTATGGAGCAAGATGATGTTGAGAAGGCAATCGCTGCCGCCAAAGTCAATGGTGGTTGGGGTCGACCGCAACAAATCAATGCCGCGCGACGTCTGTTCGCTACAGGTACAGGCTATGACAATCTTCGCCAAGTACACGACACTGTAGCTCGCGTAGCGGGCAAAAACGACCAGCTTGCAGCCGCCATTATCGGCGAAGGAAACGCTACCACCAAAAGTGTTGGCCGTCACGACTTGGCAGCTGGTTTTGGCAAGCATATGGAATTATACGCTCAGCGCATGGCTCAGGGCCATTCCCTTACAGAAGCACAAGTTCATGAGGGAGTCCTGTCTGCGGTCAAAGAAACTGATCCCGTTACTCTGGGGCGTGACAAAGGCATTTCACAAAAGAACGCCGCTCCCGTTGTTGCAGCCGAGTTGCATCGCCAAGTGGCTACCATGGATGCAGCACCCTCAAAAGAATTGCGCGATGCTGCGCGCTTGGAGGCGGTCCGAATGTCTGGAGTGGTCGATGCCATTCAACAAAGCGTCCCATATTATGCCGCGGGTGCTATTGAACGATTTGAGGGTGAGCTGGGTGCACCTCTGGAAAGCGCGCGCGGTCAAGTCGCTCAAGCGGTCAAGCAAGCAACCAGCGACTACGAAACACAAACGGTTAGGCTTCGCACGCCAGATGGGCAAGTTATTACCCAGGAGCGTCCCGTCGTACTCCATGATGACGGTGGTACCGGTGTAATTCTTAAGCCAAACGCACGCCAGGATGATAGTGGACAGGTAAAATCAGCCGTTCAATGGGGTCCGCAACGAGGTTATCCGCGGAATGATCCCAACAATCCCAATAATCCGTAGCTATCTAGATTTATAGGATATATTGACTATACCGCAAATATGTGCTTAAATTAAATCATAAGCACATATCGTTATGACTTCTACAAACCCAAACATCTATCCCCCTCAAACACCAGAAGTGCCTGTCATTCCCGGCGCTGTTCTACCGACTCCTGACCTTACACTCCCCCCACCCGAGCAGGGAGTTTGGGAAACTCAAAGGGTACAACTCATAAGTGCTCTAGACCATCTCCGTAATGCGAACGAATATGCCAACCTCCAAAACAGGGACTCTTACTTTGATAAGCTGGTTAGTGCACGTATGGCAGATGGGCACTCCAGAGCCGATGCAGAAGCATTTGTACAGTCAGGCAAGTTTAATAAGGCTGACGCTTTTGATGCCCGGACCAAACTCGATGATGCCAAAATCCAGGTAAAAGACTTGGTGCGTTCACTCATGCACAGCAACGACCCCGAACGCGTGCTGCAAACTGTTTACGATGAAAGCGATAAACACCTGGAAGGTGAAAGCGCTGATGTCAAAAGCGTGATAGCAAGACGCAGGGAGACCAGACAAAGTACGGCCAGCTTTGCAGGGGCCTACAACGAATATCGATCAGCTGAAGCAGAGCATGGATACAAAGACTTCAAAAAAGACAAAACAGCGAAACAAGAATTAAACGCTGCAGCCATTCTCAGTAGCGTACGCACCCAACAGGCAAGCAAGGCCCGCATTCAGGCAGTTGCCGCCGAACAAAGAAATGCTGCCGTAGCAGGCAATAGCGACGTCATGTTTGATATTGCCAAGGAGCTTAACCAAGAACGAGACGCTATAATCAACCAGTGTGAAAGTCGCATACTCAACATTGACGACTTTCTTGTTAATGACGCCCCGTTAACCGCAGGGCTTGACCCCGTAAAAGGCCAACGCGCTAACGCAAACCTTGATGTGGTCGCCAATATGCTCGACCAATTATCTCAATACGACCCGCAGCGCGCACGCTTTCATCAGGTATACAATAGCTTGCGCCACCGCCTGAAACAGCGCGAGATCATTACTAACGTCGCTAACGGCAAAAGCATCGATGCTGTCTTCACTCCGGATGGAGGCATAGCCATCAACCTCAAGACTCCAGAAGAGACAGTATTATACGGTAACGGCGATCAGGGGATCATTCAAAGGGGTCCGGCAAACAACATTATCGGCATCGACCGCGTCAAAGCGGACGGCACACCAAGCGAAATAACTCCATACATTCCTCAAGTACACCCTGAAAACGCACAGCGAACAACATTCCCCGGCAAAGAACTTGCCGACTGGGACCGGGGTCGCGGTCCCGAATCGACCGCACATGCCCATGCCGAGCTGAAGGCCTTTAATACCACGCTAGAAACCATTGAAAGAAACGCTGAAGACAAGTTCTCCCGGGCAATGCAAGCACTGCCTCAGATTGACCAAAAACTCCATAATTATCGACATGAGAAAAATACCATCGCACAACGTCTGCAACAGGCGCATGCATCAGGCCTGCCACAAGACCACCCTGGCGTACAGAAAGATCTTGCCCGCCAAAAGTGGCTCGATAACGAGATCTATGCGGAAGATATAGAACGCCAAGGAGCTATTAAGGACCAGCGTGAGATGGCAACAGAGCTGGCTCAAGTTCGCCAGGAGCTGGGTAAGGGTCGTTACTGGCAGGGTGTGCTCGAAACACGTATGTCGCCAGAGGCGCCGGTCGCGGACAAACAGAAAAAATTATTGGGCATGATAACGGTCGGCAAAAGCGTCAAAGCAGACCCCAACCAGATCAATCCAAGCGCCGAATTACTCAGCGATGGTTCTATCCTCTGGAAAAATCACGTCGCAGTCGCGCACGATCCGAAGACCCCGAACGCACCCCTCACCGCCAGGCAAATGGGCGTATGGCGCTGGTTTGCTGACGGTAAGCGCCGCAGGATCGTCTAGACACATTTAACCCTCCCAGCCTAAACGTTTTTCCGGTATACTAAACTTGGATATGGCAACCTATAAGGTTATTCAGGATATCGAGGCAGAAGATAAACTGGTCGGACCGTTAACGTTCCGTCAGTTTGTGTATGCCGGTATTGCCGCCCTCAACTTTTACTTGACTTTTTTGGTATCAAGCAAAGGGGCGCCTTTTTTGGCGGTCGTTTTTTTGCCGGTAGGCGTAATAGCGGCATTTTTTGCGTGGCCATGGAGTCACGACCAGCCGACGGAAGTATGGGCCTTGGCTCGTTTTCGGTTCCTGTTTAAGCCTCGGAAACGCATTTGGGATCAGAGTGGTGTCAAAGAGCTCGTTACTATTACCGCTCCGGCAAAGATTGAACGGAACCTAACGAATGGCCTTACCCAAATAGAAGTAAAGAGTCGTCTCCGTGCACTTGCCGACACCATCGACAGCCGTGGTTGGGCCATCAAAAACGTCAATGTCAGTTTGTACGGACAGCCCGCTCTTATCATGAGTGAACCGAATTCTGACCGATTAGTAAGCATCGATTCGCTGCCTCAGCCCGTCGATACAGTGGATGTACAGGCAGCCGACGACATGATGGACGTCCAGAATAATCCCGTGGCACAGCAGTTTGACACTATGATTGCCGCCTCGCAGCGGGCTCACCGTGCCGAAGTCATCGAGAAAATGCAGGCCGCAGTCACTCCGCCTCCTGCACCTGCGCCAATGCCAGCACAGCGCCTATCACGCACCCTTCCGCCACCCCCGCCTCAGCCACAACCTCTTCAGACACCGCAACCCGCCGGCAATGATTATTGGTTCCTCAGCCAGCCCACACAAACCGGCTCAACCATCCCTCAAAACAACGTAACATTCAACACGCAAGTTGTTGCGCCGGGAGCATCTGCTGCCAGTTTGCCGGTTGCTGCGGCGGTTCCTACGGCCGATGAGGAGTCATTTATTAAGAACCACCGCAACGAACCCGCGATAAGTCCGAACATGCACGGACATCTGCCAGTCATTCAGCCGCTTTCAGCACAGGCTGCAATGGCGCAAGCTGCCGCAGGGCAGGCCGGACAACCCGGAACTGTTCCGCCGCCACCTGGGCCGGTACAAAGTCAGCAAAATCCTGCCGCTTCACCAGTGACACAGGCGCGCGACACTGCTATACTAGATCTTGCAAGAAACGATGATCTCAATGTGGCGACTCTGGCGCGCGAGGCTCAAAAAAGAACCGAACCGCCAGCGGACGAGGTAGTAATTTCACTACATTAAGATCAGAAAAATTGGTGGGAATGTCGACATCACATGGATCCTAACGCTCAATATCAGCAACCAATGCCAGGGGTGCAACCCTTAGGCGTTCAACCGGCAGCGCCTCAGCCTGCGGTACCGTCGTACGCTATTGACCCGCGTGCGCTTTTGGCTGAAAGCGGTAATCTACCACCCCAAGCCGCAGCTCCGATGCCGATGCCCGCACCACCGATGGGGGCACCCGCTCCAGCAATGCCCGCTCCCGGTGCCGTACCACCATTACAGCAACCGCAGCCACAGCAATATAATGAGCCGCTGCCGCCACGCATCCCAACGGTCATGCCGCAGCAAGGTGTTTCCGCACCAATGCCGGGTGCACCTGGCAGCCCACAAACAGGACCAGGCACTAAGCCAGTCGTACCCGTTGCCAATCCCAATAGTACTCAAAACATGCTACAGATTGCGGAAATCCGCGACGGTATCGTCATTATGAATGACGGCTCATTCCGTTCGGTCGTGATGGTCAACTCTATCAACTTCGACCTAATGAGCCGGGCAGAACAAGAAGCAGTCGAGTTTAACTACCAAAACTTCCTTAACTCTTTCTATTTCCCGATTCAGATTTTTATAAAATCGA
>CAZSZJ010000020.1:0-22572 GCA_964610985.1 uncultured Candidatus Saccharibacteria bacterium
GATATTTGGTTCTCATCCAAAAGATCGCGGGTTCGAATCCCGCAGGGGTCACCACAACATTATTGAATAGTAAGAAATCGCCTTTTGAGCGATTTTTATTTTTTCGAACCTCCCATCACAGCCATAGAATGTCGCTAACCCAAAAATATCCTTTTCAAGCATGGCGAGTATTTTGGCAAACGACGCTGTCTGGTCTCAGGTTTGCTGCTTCCGCCAGTGCCCTGTCAGCGGGGTGCATTCGAGGTGGTAGTACGACTGCCGCAAGGCAAACGGCCGTACATGGGGTGATATGATAAGCTTATGCAAAACTTCAAGGCTACGTATCGTAAGGATAAACGATTAATCCTCTTAATACTCGCGGCGGCGATTCTCGTTCTAGTGAGTGTGCCTGTGTATTTTTACATCCAGCTTTCTGGGGGTATCGGCAATATTATTCTCGACATGAAACCCGCCCCGAACCTCGAAGATCCCAAGATAATCGCCAAAAAGGATGCAGCTAAGCAAGCGGTTGACCAGACTTTTAAAGAACTGGATCAAAAGATTGGTTTTGCTAGTTATGCTACCTTGCGCCATAGTGATTGTTTTGAAGGTCAAAATAACTTTAAGGTGCAGGATGGATATGCACACAAATGTTTTTTTCGGACGACGCGTTTTTACGGCTTTAACGGCGATTTTCGGCAGCAAATGATTTCGTTCGAACAAAAGATCAATGCGGATGGCTGGCGCAGGGATGGTGAATCGCTACAAGGTATCATGACCGAGTACTATGATAAATACTACGGTGACAAGGATGCCGCTGTAAGCGCTAGTTTTGGCGGCAAATACCTGGTTTCACATCTCCCTAAGCCATATGGCGGGTACAAAAGATACGACCAACTTCTCTCTGTTAATTATGCGGAAGTGGGAACTGAAATGAGTGATATCACATACCAGGACGACTCATCAGAACCGAACATTGAGCAGCTTTTCACTACAATAACTAAAGAAAATAAGTACGTCTTCATAGTCAGTATCGAAAAGGTCTACTTCCAAAACTAGCAATTTCGTGGTGCTCCTTCGGCGTGTATTAAACTTCAGGCCGGAATTTGTTACGGCTCCAATACCAAAGTGCCGGGTGCACCTGCGACGGATTGATGCCGCTGCCCTTGAGCAATTCTCTCCAGAGCGCTTCGACTTGTAAGGGTGTTGTGCTGGCGTCGGATAACCCGAGCCGTATGCTGCTCTGCAGGACGTGCGTGTCAGGGATAATAGATATTTCCTGGGGGTTGGTAAAGTGTGCGTCGGTGTAGAGTGACAAAATAAACGGCCAATAGTTGGAGAGCTTCGGGCCGCTCAAATACGGAAAACGTTTGCGGTACGTTTTTTGTAGTAGGTAGATCAACTTGCCTGCGTCGCCCTCTGCTTCCTCGATAATCTTTCGGGGGTCGTCTAGATAGTGTTCGTGCAGTGTTCTGGCAATTGTTGTCCAGATGAGCGTGTGCTTGTTGGGCTGCAAAGCTAATTTGTGCTTGGCCAAATCCGCGCGAATTTGTTGCATGGGTCGTTCGGCTAATTGTTCGGGATAGAAAACGTATCTTGTGACTTCATCTTCCCATGTTGCCAGTGCTGCGGCCCAAAGGGCTGGCGAATTACGCTGAAAATTTATGCAAACCGGCAGCGTGAAGTACAGATAATTCTCGCGGCTACCTAAGGGCAGGTCGGGATTGACTTCGTGTTTTTCGAGGGCGGGAATAATACCTTGCTCGTACATTTGTAGCAGATGTTTGACTTTTTCGAGCCGCATGCTTTTATTGTAGTCTTTTCATTATCGAGTGCAACTTCTGGTCGTAGTGTATCCCGGCTACCAAGCATGGACATGAGTTTACATTTGGCGATGGCGGCAAGACTATGAAGAAAGGCAGGGTCGACGACACCCTCAACTTTCTTAAAACCGGTCACCGTGCACCCCTGCCAATTAGTCGGATTCTTTGCTAAGCCGCTGCTTGATTCCCAGTAACTCGGTCTTTAGAATATCGAGTTCTCTTTCGGTGTTTTCAATGGTCCGCTGCTGCTCTTTTATCGCCTCGATGGCATATGGCAACAGATCGTGGGTTGACATGACTTTGGCATCCGTACCATGCCAGTGGCCGTCTTTTATAACGTCCGGAAAAAGCCTTTCTACCTCTTGGGCGATAAAGCCGTATTGCGTTATTTTGTCGTCTTGGTTTGTCTTCCAGTGCCAAGTTACTGGACGTAAAGACAGTACCTTTTGTAGTACGTTCTGCATGACGGTGACATCTTTTTTAAGAAGCAGATCCGAACCGCCTGTAGGCATGTCCTGGAGTCGAATTACGCGCGTGTAGTCTTTAGTTTTCATAAGCAACTCCTTTATAGCCTCAGCTTACGGGCCAGTTATTTTCGGGGAAAGCAGAAATACCATGAAGGATCCCCATGATATAGTGAGGGAAAAATGGAGTTACCATGAGAAAAACAGGAAAAAACAAGGAACACTTACCGGCGGATTTGCTATTTGGTGAGCTCCTACGATTTCGGAAGGGCCAAGGACTCACGTACTGGAAGCTCGAAGCTGCAGCGCAGCTTAAAAAGATAGTCGCCCGACATATCGGGCTGCCCGAAAAGGAGTTGTCCGCTGGCCAGCTGCACGCCTACCTATTATATGAGATAGAAAAACTAGGAACGGGACCGATGGTAGATGCTCTGAGACATGCGTTTGCCATTAATGTGAGCGGCGGCCATCAAACTTTGACCGAACGGCTCAAAGATTTTGCAGACGCTTGGGCGCAACAGATCTCTTTTGTTGGATGTTGACTATACCTGCTCGCTAGCCCCAAGCGAGCGTGGTCCGGAATGGTATAAATTTGAGTTTAAGTATAGGTTCAAGACCGCAAAGACCGTATTTAGGCTGGGTGCGTGCGCGTCACCTCTTGATACTGGTGCACTCATGGCGACAGGCCTGGTCGACGACATAATCCAATTTGACCATAGCGCTGACTTATCGAATGAAACTTCAATGAGCGGATGGCGTTTTATGGTCCACGATGTGCAAAAAGATACATCAAAAGTCCTGGCGTTTACAGAACTCAGCAAACAAGACACCAAGAGTTTGCTCCAGGACGTCTGGCAGCTGGATCCCAATAGCTGCCGTATTTTGGAAGTTACTTTGCCGAATACCTTTGGCGACAGTGACGCAGTTTATGAAATCCGCGCAACGATGGATCTCGATATTAGCGGCCATTACGCCTTTTGGGAAGCACCCAGTTTGATGTATCTCAATACAATAACTATAGACCTGTCCGGTTTTGGCGAACAGGATAATTGGCGTTTCTCGGTAAAGCCTTTTTTGGGCAATCTATTTCCGGCGGTTGCCGAATCTGGGCGCCGTATTTTTAATCTCTCGGTCAATAGTTGGATAACATCGGGACACGGCGTCATTATTATTTGGCGCTAATTTAGCGCGATTCTGCTAACCGCGAGCTGTATGTACAGTGGATGATCGTCGAACATCTGTAACTGCTCCATAGCTTGGGGTGTAAACCAGCCGACGTCTATGGCGTCGTCGCGTGCCTCCGGTGCTACGTCGTATAGGTATTCTTGGTCGCAGTGCATTAAAAAAGCTTTGTTGTTTGTCCAGGCGTGTATAGTCGCCCGCCGCCCTATGGGTAGCGATTCATGAATTTGCTCTACCCCAGTAATCGGCACTTTGAGGCTCGTTTCTTCCTCGGTTTCGCGAAGTGCGGCAAAGATCGAATCATAGTCAGTAGGGTCTTCAAAACCGCCGGGCAATGCCCACTGCCCATTATCTTTGCGGCGGATTAGCAGCAGTTCTAGCGGGCCGTGGGTGTTGCGGTAGATGACCGGATCCACCGTTCTGTTTGGCCCATACCGGTAAAAGAATCCGATACCTGTGGGCAAGCCAATCCGTGGGTCGGCCAAAAGCTGCTGCCAGTTTGGGTGGATGGGCCGGTTATATTGGTCTAGCAGCAGTCCCTCTGCGGTCCAGCGCTTAGCGCGCGCTGAGTCAACAAGCCGGACAAGATTGTTTGGTACCTCTATATCCAATAAATGCGCGGCTTTGCCTGCCCGGTTGGCGTGCGGCTGCACTTGCCATGGACCATTCGGGACAAAGAGCCGCTTTCCCCGTTGCCTAACATGATGGATCCTCATACGATTTTCGAGCGGCGGATAACCCGGCTGTGGCGAGTAACTAATCTTATGGGCGACATGGTCGAGGTCGGCTTTGGTGAGTTCTTTGGGCACTTTTTCCTCCAATTATGTAAGTATCAACCGGCCATTCTATAGGACAAAGATTCAAAACCGGTTAAAAGACAACTTATCCACACCCTAAACATGATCGTATTGACAACTGTGTTATAAAAAGCAACAATGAAACTACAAAATAATAATAAAAAGTGAGATAAAAT
Source organism: uncultured Candidatus Saccharibacteria bacterium (assembly GCA_964610985.1). Classification (GTDB taxonomy): domain Bacteria; phylum Patescibacteriota; class Saccharimonadia; order Saccharimonadales; family UBA4665; genus JARIHD01. The sequence goes on from CAZSZJ010000020.1 coordinate 4,422, forward strand.
GAAAAGATTGAAGGCGTTTCTGGCAGCACTGCTCCTCAGTGTGGCCGGTATTATGTCGCTCAACGTCGGCCAGGTTTTTGCGGCCACGTGTACTTGGACCGGTGCATCGAGCGACAACTTTAACACGGCTGGTAACTGGTCGGGTTGTGGCGGTGGCGTACCGCAAAATGGCGACAGCATCACCTTTGACGTGACGAGCCTTTCCACTAGCAAAACCCTGACCAATAACATCAGCAGCCTGTCGGTAGCTACCATTACGTTTACGGGCACGAATGCAAACTCCTACTACTATACGATAGAGGGTAGCGCCTTGAGCATTACGGGTGGGATTGTTGCGAATGCACGTGCCAGCATGGCTGTGGATGTGACATTGGGTGCAACGCAAACTTGGAGTGGTTCGTCTGATATTCTGCTCGGTGATTTCGATACCCCAAAGACTCTCGCCATGGGTGCTTACAACCTCACGGTTAACGCACAGACTGGCTTCTCTTCTTACTCTGTTCTTACAGGAAGCGGCGATCTGATCGTTAGCAAGGATGCATGGATGATGAAATCGAGTCCCAGCTGGACTGGTGACGTCTCGATTGGAGCAGAAGCACAGACGGCAATTGAAAAGGCTGACGCCTTCGGCTCTACGGGTACGGTAACTATCGCGAATGGTGGTCGTCTAGACCTATGTGGCTTGAATGGCGCGACGGTCCAAAACCCGATTTCCGTTGCTGGCGATGCTGGTGGGTTGGGGGCGGTCCGTGCGTACGCTAGTTGTGGCGGCCCTGGTGATGCGGCCGTTGGCAAGGCCGTACTGGCTGGCGCCATTACCCTGACCGGCGATACCGTGGTTGACTCAGTTAACGAGCTTAAGATTACTGGACCATTGAGCGGTAATTACACTATCACCCTGAAGAGCGGTGCACAAGGTTCACTCGTGATCGCCTCTTCAAATAACACTTCAAAGACGCCCAACGGTACGGCTGAAGCCAAGATCGAAACCATCACTGTAGAAGATAGTCAGCCCAATACATTTGTTACGGTCGGCAAAAATCAGATCTATATCATCAATGGTGTGCGGGGTATCACGACGGTACAGGTCGGCGGTACGCTGAAGGGCACAGGTACGGTTGGTGACCTGACTGTTAGTGGTAAGGTCGCTCCCGGACTAAGTCCTGGCTGTTTGACCACCGGTGCTCTAAGCTTCCTTCCTACTGGTGTGTATGAGGTCGAAATTGGTGGTACGACCGCTTGCAGCGGCTACGACCAAATGAAAGTAACTGGTACCGTCCAGGTTGACGGCACCCTGTCAGTAAGTACTTTCGGCACCTTCAAGCCGGCCAAAGGTCAAATCTACACTGTGATCGACAACGATGGTAGCGATGCAGTGGTTGGCACGTTCGCGAGCCTGGCCGAAGGCGCGACTTTCACCAGTGGCGGCTACGTGTATAAGATTAGCTATGTCGGTGGCAGTGGTAACGACGTAACTCTGACGGTCATGAATGTACCTGCTAGCCCAGACACTGGATTTGCAATGCTTCAGGCCAACCCACTCACCAGCGTACTCGCCATGGTTGCAGCTGGTGGTGCACTGATCTTCTTGGCTCGCCGCATGAAGCCAGCCAAGGCAACTGCCCGAAGACGGTAGTGTTTTTACGGCCAATTCCTTATACTAGATAGTATATGGTAGAGGGAATGGCCGGCCTCGATAGCCCTGCCCTGCGGGCAAGACTACGAACACAGCAAAGTCGGCGCTCAGACTATGAGCGCCGTTTTGTTGGTCATGCGCGTGGCAATGTTATTAGTGATATTCGGCAGCTCTCGCCTACACCGGCGCAACTTTCTGCCGCAAAACCACCACTGCAAATTCATGGCTCTTCCCATCCCGTCGGCCGGGCCATGCCGCCGAAGATCAAAATAGTTTCGCCCGATATCCGACCGCCAGCCTCGCGGCAGCCCCAGGTGGCTTCGACTGCACTACATACACGCAAGGCCCCTTCCCTTGTGCTGAAGAGACAGGGTGTGGGGGCGCCGCAGCTGCATGTTGCAGATAGCAAGTTGCAGCTGCGCTCTCTATTAAATGTCCGCAAACTGACAACCGTCGCGGCTGTGTTGGTGGTTTTGGGTGGTCTTGGGATTGGCCTGCACGGCCTAAAGGTCAATAAGGATGTTGCGGCCGAAACGACCAAGCTGACGGCTACGGTGCAGACTACCGGAACCGCGCAAAATGACGCACAAACCGGCGATATCCCCTCCGAAACCCCTGCTGCGGACCCGGCCAAACATACGGTAGCCACCAACCTGCCTCGCACCATTACCATCGACAAAATCGGTGTAAAAGCGCGTGTAGTGCGTTTGGGCGTTAAAGCCAACAATCAACTGGCTGTTCCCGCAAATATTTTTGACGCGGGGTGGTATGCCGAGAGTTCTAAACCGGGCGAAGCGGGCGCCATGGTTATCGATGGCCATGTTTCTGGCCCCACTAAGCCGGGTGTTTTTTATAAGTTGCACACGCTCGCTGCTGGCGACCAGATAAAGGTCGACCGGGGCGACGGCAAGATGTATGTCTACAAGGTGGTGAAGAAGACTTCGTACGCGGCAGATAAAGTGGATATGACCGCCGTGCTTACGCCGGTTACCAAAGGCAAACCCGGACTCAACCTTATTACTTGTAGTGGCGAAATAGACCGCGCGAGCAATCACTACAAAGACCGCACTGTGGTATTTGCCGAACAGATCTAACTACTCTGGCTGGTTCGCGATAATTCAGGGTGGATGGTATAATAATCGTCTATGAGTCTGACACCCGAAAGTGGCGATTTGAGCGAAGAGGAACGGCGGATTTTTGAGGAGATTGAGGCGAATATCAATCGAACTTCTGCAAAGGATCCGCATTGGAACTTTTGGAAGCGTGTCTACTACCACAGGAGAGGAATCGCCTTAGGGGCGGCGGTCTTGGTAGCGGCGGGTGGAATTATCACCGACCGGTCGACGCAACCCGATCTGCCACGCGATCCGATGGGCGAAGCTAAATTGCGCGCCTATAAAGATGCACTAGTGCTGGGCGCGTTGGGTGTTTGTGATGCCGAACTTCGGGCCGAGGCCAGTCTGGAAGCCTACCGCGCGTCCAGGGGCAAAGGGTCGACTTCCGGCGTGACTGTTTCGGTGCTGCAAAATGCAGCATCCGTAGCCCGAATCTACGGTGTTTCTTGCGAACCAAGCGGCCAAACGGATCCCGCGTCATACACAGTAACCTCTTCTGCCGGGAGCGAAGTATTACTGTATTCCGACTCTCTTGTTAGCCTTAGCACCGCAAATGTCTGCAGCTTTGTTGCGGACCCTCTCATGCCCCCTCCTGCACACCGGGCCGAGGCCGAGCATTATATGCAGGCCGTATCCGACATTACGCAGCGGCTAAAAAGTGAAACCGGCCAATCCTGTTAATTATTTATGATATGGCTGGCCGGCGCTGATGGTGCTGGCGCGGTAGAGTGTTTCGAGTAGAATAACCATTGCCAGGTCGTGCGGAAAGGTTAGTTTAGAGAGACCGAGTCGCAAATCGGCTTTTTGGATGACTTCTGCTGGCAGGCCCTCTGGCCCACCGATCAGCAGGCAAATTTCGCGGGCGTCTAGTGCCCTTTTTTCCAAAAATGTGGCCAGTTCGGGGCTGGTAAACTGCTTACCGTCAATGACGAGTACGACTTTGTAGCTGCTTGTCCCTGCTATCTGCAATAAATATGAGGCATCATATGCCCATTTGTCTGGCACGTGTGTCACGCGCAACGTGTGGTAATGCTGTAGGCGCGTCAGATATTCCTGCCAACCGAGTTTGGCATAGGAGAGCTTGGGCTCGCCCACGGTTATGAGATGTAATTTCATAGTTCTATGATGGCGATATTGGTGCGAGCGTGCAAGCGTTTGATGGTTTTTCCTTGCAAAAAGTCGCGGACGGCGCGCTCGACGCCGGGCAACGTTTCGCGCTGATAGTCGTCGACGAGGATGATCCCGCCTTTGCTCATATTTGGCCATACCAATCTGAGCGAACTGATGATCGATCCGTAAAAGTCACCGTCCAGAAAAGCTACCGCAATTGGTTTTGGTACGTCTTTTTGGTCTAGCTGGGCGAACCAGCCTTTATGAATGACTGGCAGGTTCAGTCCGGCGCTTTTGAATTCCCCTATGAACTCTTTTTTGCTGACGGAGAGTTTGCCGGCGGTAAAGTCGACTCCGGCGGCGTTATTGTCCTGGGTGGTCTTGGGCGGCAGGCCTTCGAAGGAATCGTAGACATGAAACGGGCGCGTAGCAGACTCGTCCCGTTCGTCTAAAATGCGCCGGATAAATAGGCTGGTTGTGCCGGCGTAGCAGCCGAATTCGGTGACTGCACCCTCAACACCTCTGTCCAGGGTGCGCTCTAGCTCGCGGCAGATTATCTCCAGGCCTTCGCGGGTAACCTGGTCCGAAATTATGGGGTGGCCGCGAAACCTGCCATGCGGATTTTCTTTTTTGAGCCGGTGATCTTTGAGTTTGTCGCGCATTATTTGATGCGGGCCTCGGGCAGTTCGCTCCATTTAGAGACATAGCGCGGCGATGCGGTCTTGCGGCGCGGCTGCCAGGTGGTATTGAGATCTTGGGCGGCAAAGTAGATCTTGCTTTTACCCCAGCGGCGATTGATATCGTCCAGGGCCTTCATGCGAGCTTGGGTGCGGTCGTGCATATCTGGCGTGACGTTGCCGAGGATGTCGGTTTGCAGAGCGCTTTCAGGGGTAAGGTCATACAAAAAAACGCCGAGCTGGTGGTATTTTTGTTTGTCGCTGTAAAATTCGCCGAGTTTCTCGACCAGCAGGCTAATGATCTGGCCGGTATCGTTGGTCGGCATAGGCATCTGGATTTCGCGTGTCCAGCGGCGGTAGCCGGGTTTGTGGCGGTCAGTATTGGTGAACAGGCCGATGCGTCCGGCCAGCAGCCCTTCGCTGCGCAGCTGGTATGCAGCGCGGGTGGCCATATTGGCGATGGCAGCCTCCAGGGCATAGGCGTGGTTGGTATCTTCGCCAAAAGTGCGGGAGCGCATGACTTGTTTGGCGGGCGCGTGTTCGCGCGTCAGCTGGTAGCAGGCCGTACCTTGTAATTCGGCAACCATTTGCCGGCCATGAATGCCCATGAGCTGCTGCGCGCGCTGCGGCCGCAGGTTCATGAGGCCAAGGGCAGTGCTGACACCCTCGGCACGCAATACGGGTGCAAGTTTGCGCCCTACGCCCCAGATATGTTCGATGGGCATCTGGTGCAAGGCTTCGGCTTTTTGTTCCTTTGGCAAGTCAATAAAGCTAAATGCCCCTTGGTAATGGTCGTTTTGTTTGGCTATTTCGGCGGCAAGTTTAGCGAGTGTTTTAGACGGTGCGATGCCGATTGAAACCGGCACCCCAATATGTTGCAAAACAGATGCGCGTACCCGTCTTCCCCATTCGACATAATCGCTGATGGGCAATGCACTAATGTCCAAAAAGGATTCGTCGACTGAATATATTTCGATGCGCGGCGTGATGGTGGTGAGCAGCGATATGGTGCGTTTGCTGATGTCGCCGTACAGTTCGAAGTTGGCGGAAAATGTCATGATATTGTGTTTTTCAAAGGTTTCACGGTGTTTGAATGCTGGTGCGCCCATGGGGACCCCGGCTGCCTTGGCTTCGTTGCTACGTGCCACCACACAACCGTCGTTGCTGGAGAGCACTACGACCGGCTTGCCCTCCAGGTCTGGCCGGAACAAACGCTCGCAGCTCACAAAGAAGTTGTTGCAGTCAATCAATACGAACACCTTAGATTTTGGCATTGGTATTCACCTTTCGGTGCTGGTGGATGGTGGCGGTTATGACGCCCCAAAACTGGCCGTCTTTGGTCATCTTTTTGTAGGCCGAGATGTTGAACTCCTCCCCGCCAGGGTTCCACCAGATTACGATGTCGGTTTGGTGCGGGCTGAGTGCGCGGTCGACCAGCGCGATATCGCCATCAAAAACCCCACTCCCCTCCCACAGGCTGCCGCGCACCCGAAAATAGTATGTGCTGGCAGAATGCTCAACCAATAGCTGGTTGAGATCGAGGCTGCGTAGGCTGGTATCGATGCCCGGATTGGGAAATCCGGTGTGTATCGAAACACCGCTGGTTGGTTTCTCCTCGGCCATAGTGTTCCTATTGTACTCTTACTTGATAGTACCGAGAAATGTGACGAGTTCACGCGGTGTGATTTCGGCTTTGACTAGGTAGCCGTCGGCCTGTTTTTCGATGTCGGCGCGGATGTCTTCGCGTTGTTCGAGGTTGGTGGTAATAATAATTTTGGCGCGTAGTCGGGGTGTTTCGGCCGGGTTGCGCAGATGACGCAGTACTTCGATGCCGGTGATCGTGGGGATCATGAGGTCAAGTAAAATAATGTCGAACTGGTCGGTTTGCGCCAAGCGCAAACCCTCTTGTCCGTCGACTTCTACGGTAACATCGTAGCCGGCCTTGGTGAGTGCGCGGACGTACAGTTCGCTAATGAAATGCTCGTCCTCCATGCAGAGAACTTTTTTACCGATGGGATTTGGTGACGTAAAAACTTGTGCCATGATGCGTTATCTCCGATACATTGAATGGTTTTTGATCCAGCCGTGGGCAGTGCGTACGATGCCGGTTTTGTCGTTCTTTTTTTCTTCTTCCAGGTTGGCGTAGGGAATGAGGGTAAAGCCGAAGGTGCTGCCCTGCCCTTCGCGGGACCTGACCCAGATGTTGCCACCGTGCGCGGTAATAATGGCCTTGGTAAGGTACAGTCCCATGCCGGTGCCGCCAACCTGGGCGCGGTTGCGATAGTCGCGGTAGAATTTGTCGAAAAGGTTGCCGATTGCGCTTTCCGGGATGCCGACGCCGCTATCTTGGACGGTGGTTTCGATCAGGCCACTAGTGGTGCGGTATGATTTGATGACGATTTCGCTGTTTTCTTTGCTGTATTTGATGGCATTATCCAGGATATTGTTGATAACTTCGTAGATGCCGGCAGCGTCTGCGCCCACGGCGGGTAGGCCGTCGTCTACCTTGAGTTTGAGCGAAATGCCGCGGACTTTAGCACGTAGCGTGATGTCGTTGACGGCCGACTGCAGCAGCGGCGCCCACTGTTCTTCGCGGAGTTTGAGTACCAGTTCGTCATTTTCATAGCGCGAGACATTCAGGACATTGCCGATAAAGCCGGTCAGTTGCTGAGCAGTGGCCTTCATTTTGTTGAGGTATCCGGTGAGTTCGGGATCGAGTTTACCGGATAATTCTTCTTCGAAGACGTCGATATAACCGCGCAGTAGTGTGAGCGGCGTACGGAGTTCGTGTACGGCCAGCGCCAAAAAGCTCATTGCCTGTTCGTCCTGTGAATACTGGCGGGTGCGATCGTACAGGGTGAGTACGACTTCAAAACCGTCGGGATTGCTTTTGTTGTAATACGCTACAAGGTCAAACAGCTTGGTTTCTTTTTGGTCGGGTAGATTTAAGCGGACTCGTTCCCAGGTGTGGCTGGCGGTGACTTTGTTTTCGCGGGCGTGTTCGAGCCAGGTGTCGAATGTGAGTTTGGTACTAAAGAGCATATCGAGAACGAGGTAGAGGTTTTGACCGATGGTGTCGTTCTTGTCGATGGGGCGACCAGTGTACGTAATAAGGGCATCGTTGGCAAAGACTATCGTCAGGTCTTTATCTAGCACCACGACTGGCAACGGCAGGCTGCCCGCAACAAATTCGGACCCTAGGTCATGTTTTTTGTTGCTGGCCAATTTTTCGATGTTGTCGGCTACACTGGCCAGCTGGTAGACTCGGGCCACGAGTGCGGTGACAAGTTCGCGGCCTAGACGAATCTTTTTGAGGTCAGGCGCTTTGGTACTGGCAGTGTCGGGGGCAATGTGAAGTATTGCCTGCCAGATAATTTTGGTCGGCTGCACAATATAATTGGCGCTGAGCCAAGGTAAGATGGTGATTCCAAGGAAGGATAAAACGGCCAGCGCTATAAAAAACTCTCGCCCTTCTAGGTGCAAAATATGCTCTATAATCCACCAATCCAGCGCTATGAGTGCGCTATTGAGAAACAGGATGCCAAAAAGCCGGAGGCGGATTTGCGAGACGAATTTTTGCAGGTGGTCCATGGCTATTTATATGTCACGCGGTCGGCGCTTCCGACTGCCGAAATCCAGGTTTGTCCCGGATTGAGTTTTAGCTCGTTCCCATTGATATCCTTAAAGATGAGAGGATCCTTGTTGCCAGCCTTACTCCACGTGGCTTTAGTGAGTGCGCCGTCTTGGAAGACAAAAGCATCGCCGTTTCCTACGGCATTGTAGGTGGTATAAATATCATTCCTTCCCTGCTGCATGACAAGGGCGATGACAACTTTAGGGCTCAGCTGCTTGGCGCTTTTTTCGTCCATATGTGGCTTGCCGCCCTCGGACCGCAAGTAGGAGTTGGTGGCAGGGTCGTAGTCGTAATGCGGATTGTAGAGTGCGCCTGATATATTGAAGTCAATGCCAGTGGCGTTTGGTGTGGCGCTTTTGGCTTCGGTTTTGCGGGCGAAGCCTTTGTAATTGCTACTAAAACCTTTTTGGTTTTGCAGTTCGCGGAGTGTCGTGACGTTGCTGTATACATTATGCGGCGCAACACGGTTGCTGACGCGGCGGAACGGGCCTGGGTTAAAGAACTGGTCTAAGTCTTTGGCCACGTTGTCCTGGCGGAGCATGCGGAGAGCGTCGGCGCTGCCTCCCACATGAGCGATGGCAGCGTCAAAACCGGCCGCCCACTGCACGTAGTACGGGCGGACGCTGCGTACCGGCCCAATATAATCCGGCTCGCTATCTTGGAACAGTGTTAGAAAACGCGTGATGCCGCCTTCGGCAACCGCCTCAAAGACGACGCTGGCTTGGTTGAGGCCAGCTTGCGGCCGCGCATCCAGACTGTTTTCGATCATGACAGCGGTTACTGGACGCTGATTGATGGCGGCATCGGATATTTCTAGGCCACTGAGCGTGGAATAAATAGGCTTAGGCGGTTCTGGCTTGGGTTCTTGTTTGACAACGGCATGTTGGACGGGCTTTGGCTCGGGCCCCCGCAAGATCTGATATACGGCAAAGCCGATGCCTCCCAGTACCAAGAGCGCAATGAGTATAATAATGATCCATTGTTTTTTGGTACGGGTTTTGAGCCATGCTTTGAGGCTTTTACGAGGAGGCTTCCCTCCCTCTGGAGCCGGTGTTTCTAATGTCGCTTGGTAGGCTGTCGTATTACTTTGATGCTGTGCTTCATCTTGGTGAGCTACTTCCTCTGGCGGCTGAAAGGCACCGGGCCGCCGGAAATTGCCTGGCTGAAGCCGAGGGCTCGACTGCGTGTTTCTATTTTGGCCGCGGCGCGGCAAGAAATCTCTATCCATAGCCACCATTGTAACAATGCTTGTGGTTAAAGCGCTACTTTTTTATGCAACTATGCGGCCAAACCCATTCGCTCGAGTAGCGCTTTGGAATTAAACGGCCTGCCAAGGAATCTTTTCATCAACACTTCGGGGTCCTTTTCGTCACCTTGAGCTAATAATTCGTCGCGGTAATCTCTTCCGGTATCGGCATTGAGTATTCCTTCCCGTTTAAAGCGGCTAAACAGGTCAGCTTCGATCGCCTCGGCCCAGGGATAGCCATGCACACTTGAGGCATAGGCTCCGGCAAAAGGATGTCCAAAGGTATTCATGCTGTTGTCATATTCTGCGACAGGGGCTGGTATGAAGCGCTGTTTGATGCGGCGTGCAACTTGGTTGGGGGTGCCGTCCTTTTGCGAGTCATACTCTTTTGAGTGCAGATAGAGGTCGACACTGCTCAGGTACAACATCCAAAGCATCTTGGAAGCCACCCGGAAGTTTCGCTCCCTCTGCATGTTTTGCAGGAACTCCGGCGGCAAGGATTCTCCTGTTTTGTAATGCTTGGCCAGACCGGCAAGGATCTCTGGTTGCCATGGCCAGTTTTCCATTATCTGGGAAGGCGCTTCTATGAAGTCCCATTTGCTCCAAGAACTGTGTTGGCTACGTAACTCCGTTTTGCTCAGAGAGGAGTGCATAACGTGACCGAATTCGTGCCACATACTGATTACGTTGTTAAAGCTGAGTAGCGAGGGTTTGTCTTTTGTGGGCCGGGGAAAGCTTGCATGTACAAAAGCGAAATGCGGCTCGTCGGTCTTGCCGCCTGAACGGTCGGCAACATACGCCGGTTTCATCCATGCGTCTGAGCGTTTTCCCTTGCGGGCCAGCCAGTCGCACCACACGGTGCTAATGTGATTTCCCTGCTCGTCAATTATGTCATATGCTTTGACGTCCTCGTGCCAGACCGGCTGCGATGAGGGGCGGAATGTTACGCCGTAGAGCGTTCCCATGGTAGCGAACAGTTGCTCCTGTACATGCTCCAAGGGAAAATATTCGCTAACGTTGATCGTTTCGTCTCCTGTCAGTTCTTTCTTGAGCTGGTCAGCGTAAAAAAGATCGTTGCCACTGTCGAAGTCTATAATGTCGGGTTGGTATGGTTTGCCCGTGGTTTTCTCTATAAACGCAGTCAGTTCGGCGGTTTCGCGGTGCATACCAGGCAGACACAGGCTGGTCAATTCTTCTACGAAATTCCGGGCATTTTCTTCGGTCTTTACCATCCTGGTCTCTGTAACATACTCAGCAAAGGAAGTGCGGCCAAGCAGCTGTGCCATTTCCTTGCGGAGGGCTAGGATTTCAGTCGCTACCGATTCATTTTCCGGAGCGAGCGTCCGCATGAGTTTGTGCATGCTGCGGCGAATCTTTTCTGACTTGCAGCCGACCGCAATGGCCCAATAGCTTGGCGTGTCGAGAGTAACGGCATAGCCCTCTAGGCCACGGCTGGTGGCTTCGTCTTTCCATGTGTCAATTTTGGCACTATCAACCCCTTCCAGGTCAGCGACGGACTGAACCGGCAGATAAGCCTGTTCCTCGGCTTCCGTCATGTTTTGTCTGTACAAGGTCTGCAACTCGGCCAAACTGGCTTTTATTTCTTTGAGGCGTTCCTTTGTCTGTGGGTCTGCATTGACGCCATTTCGTTCAAAACTGGCAATCTCATGCTTCAGGGATCGTTTTTGGGCCTCGGTCAGATCGAGCTCGGGTGCTCTTTGCTGGACGTGTTTGACGGCTTCGTAGAGTTCTGTGTCCTGCTCAAGCCTGGTCGCAAAACTTACCGTCTGTGCCGATGCCAGATTCTCCGCATCTCGCCATTCGCTGCCAAGTGTGTTAGATAAATGTCTTGCCACCGTATATATGAGATCAAGTTCCTCTGCGGCGTCTTGCATAGCCAACACCGTGTTGTCGTACCCTCGTTCCTCATGTGGTATGGCAGCAATATCGGCGATTCTTTGTTCGGCTAACGACGAGGCCACGGCTAGGGCTGCCGGTACGTCATTAGGGTCATAGCTTCCGAAATGTAATTCGTTGACAGGGTGTAGTAGACTGTTTGTTTCTGACACGGCATCTCCTCATGAAAAACTGATCGGACTATCGTACAAGTTCCGATTTAATTTTTTCTTAATTACCGCAAATTATAGCGATGCGAGCATGGCGTCGATGCGGCGCAGGCTGGTTTCTTTGCCGAGTACGGCGAGGGACTCGGCGAGTCCTGGGCTGGCTGGAGCTTGGGTGGTGGCAATGCGAACCAGACTGAACAGAACCGCTGGTTTTTGACCGGTGGTTTCCAATAGGTCGTTTAAACGCTCGGTAAGGTCAATAAGAGTAAAATCGCTTTGCTCTAAAGAGTTGAGCGCGGTTTGTAGCAGGCTTTTTACCTCCGCTGGTTCTATTTTTTTGAGCTGCTTATGACTGCTTATGAGTGCCGGGTCGACGGGCAGATCTGTAAAGAAAAAGCGCGTCAGCTGTGGTACTTCGGCAAAGTATTTGAGGCGTTCCTGGATAAGACCGAGGACGGCCTTGCGGTAATCTTCGGAAAAAAGGTCGGCCTCGCTGGGTAGATACTTCTGGGCATGGGCATATAAATCATCGGCGTTTAACTGGCGTATGTAGTGGCCGTTAATCCAGGTCAAACGCTGTTCGTCGAACCGTGCCCCGCTCCGCTGTACGTGGTCAAGCGAGAATTTTTGCACGAGTTCATCCACGCTAAAGATTTCCTGGGTGGTGCCGTCGTTCCAGCCGAGGGTGGCAATAAAACTTACCAGCGCTTCGGGCAAAAAACCGTCACGCACGTAGTCCAACACGTCTTTTGCGCCGTCACGTTTGCTGAGTTTTTTGTTGCCATCTGGTCCCATAATGTGCGGCACCGTGCCTATGGTTGGCCGTTCAATGCCAAGTGCTTCATATAGGTTGAGGTAGTTTGGCATGCTGGCAATGAATTCCTGGCCGCGAATAATGTGGGTGATTTCCATTTCGGCATCGTCGACGATGTGGGCAAAGTTGTAGGTTGGATAGCCGTCGGACTTAATAAGGATCAAGTCGTCGATGACTTCTGGGCCGGTATGCAGGTCGCCCATGACCGCGTCGTGCCATTTGTAGGGTTTGGGATCGGATTTAAAGCGCAGCGGCATGGTGCCATCCCAAACGGGTGGGTTTTCGGGCCGATGATTACGGTAGAGGAACGGTTTTTTGGTCGCACGAGCCTCATCACGAAACGCTTGCACTTCTTCGGCGGTATATGGGTCGGCGTAGGCGCGACCGGCATCAATGAGCTTTTGTGCCCAAGTCTTATAGCTTTCCAGACGCTCGCTTTGAGCATACGGCGCAAATGGTCCGCCAATGTCGGGGCCTTCGTCGTATTCCAGGCCGAGCGTTTTCAGGCTTTTGATCAGATGATCGCGTGCGCCTTCGACCTCGCGTTTTTTATCGGTATCTTCGAAGCGCAGCACAAACTGCCCCTTGCTCTGCCGCGCCAAAAGCCAGGCAAAAAGCGCAGTACGAATACCGCCAACATGTAAATATCCCGTTGGACTGGGTGCAAAACGCGTTCGAATTGTTTTCATCTCACGTATTATACCTAACACTTTGGCAGATGAACAGAGGTGTTACATGCTCGTGGCAAGCTCGACGAGCTCGTTGGTATCAAGCGCCGCATTGCCACTCACCTGATAATGCACGCCACCGTTAACCCAAGTTGCGTTGGACTTGTCAAAGATATAAATAGTGCGTCCCTTGCTTTGGACTGTCTGCGTCGGTTGTCCGCGTTCGGCGGTAGTTTGATCCAGGAGCGTTGTACTGTTCCAGTCGGAAGCTTCTTGTGTGATGGTATAAATGCTTTCTCCCGAGCGGAAGTTTATGGCTACCCTGCCCTCACTGCTTTCGATGCCGCCATCACGCGCAAAGCCCGTCGGCTTGTAAGAAGGCATGCTGGCATGAATACCTGCGCGCATAGAGGCAACGCGCAGTTCGATATTGGACAGGTTAAGGTAGCCGACAAATCCGGCGATTAATAGAAACGCCCCAAATCCGGCGAATACGTTAATGGCACGCCTATGGGCATTGGTGTGGCGCTTGGCATGCCGCGGAGTGGTTTGCTCATGGCTGGTGGCGTGCGCCAAAGCGGCTTCGAAGATGTCTCCGGCGGATTGTTTTTGCTGGACTGTCTGGGGCTCGATGGGTGCGGTGACCCGTATTGCGGCAGCGGGTGCGGTAATGGTGGGTTTGGCTGGAGCGCGAGTAATAACTGGTCGTGTACTAAAGTCACTGCGGCGAGGGGTGGGCTGCTGCTGGACGACAGGCACGGCTGCGGTAACGACCTGGGTTGCGCGTTCTTGGCTGAAACGGTGGATATGATGACTTTTTGCAACGCGGCGCGAACGCACAAGGCGTATGGGATTGACCTGAGTAACCGACATCTTCTTTTCGAGTGGTTTGGCAATGGTGCCCTTGGGTGCGGCCATGACCTCAGATGGCGCGGTAGTTTTGATGGCGGGCTTGATGACCGTTTCGGGTTTTTTGACCACACGCCGCATAAGTGTCTTTGGCTTTTCGGGGTGATGCGGTTTGGTCGACATACCGGGACGACGCTGTACATCCATATGTTTGTGGAGCGCTCCGGTGTGCGGTTTTGCTGTGTGCTGCAGCGTGGGTTTTGCCGCAATCGGCTGCACCGTTTTGTGTTGCTGTACGGTGGTAGGTCGGACAAATCCATCAATCGTACGTCCACGCTGCGACGTTGTAGGATGGGCAGTGGGCACGGCTTTAACACGGCTCTCGCCCAGCAAAGCGCCAGTAACGGCGTCGTACGTTTTGCCATTCAATTCGATAATGTTTTTTTGCCCCACGTGTTCTTGTAGTCCCTCTTCGCTGGAAAATATGTATTCACTAACTAAAGCGTAAGTTATATGTATCTTAACGCGCGCTGGGTCGAACTTCAAGAGATATTTTTTGCCCCTATGCTGCACAAGATGCTTGTCCTATAATAAGACCTGCTCTATGGAATTTTTAGATCCCAAAAAACGACGGGCGCACACCATACGCCTCTTCATCGGCTACTTCCTGATCGCCACGGCGCTTATTCTGACCACTATCATTCTGCTGTATCAAGCCTACGGATTTGGCCTTAAAAATGGTCAAGTTATTCAAAATGGCCTCATTTTTGTATCGTCTACTCCCGCTGCGGCTGATATATATGTGAACGGCCAAAAACGCAGCGAACAGACAAACGTGCGTCTACTAATGCCGGCCGGACAGTATACGTTCGAGCTCAAACGTGACGGGTATTTGCCGTGGAAGCGCGCCATTAACATTGAGGGCGGCACGCTTGCACGCTTTGATTATCCGTTGCTGTTTCCTGTCAAGCTGACGCCAACTACAAAAAAGACTTATGCTGCACAGCCCCGCATGGCTTCGCAAAGTCCCGACCATCGTTGGGTGATGATACAGGGTGCCGTTGAATATAATCGATTTGATATTTTTGATCTGTCCAAACCCGAAAAAGATCCGGTTATTTTTGATCTGCCTGCCACAGCGACACGCCTGACCAGCGGTAACCATTCCTGGAAGGCCTTGGAGTGGTCTAACGACAACAATCACCTGTTGCTGCAACACATAACTGACGACCGCGGTAAGGTGTTGACCGAATATATTTTGATCGACCGGGGGGCGCCCGAAAAATCACTCAATCTAACCGCTACGCTTGGCATGAATCCTGCCAAATTGCAGCTGCTCGACAAAAAGTTTGATAAATATGTGCTTTATACGGCAGAAGACAAAAAACTCTATACCGCTACACTCGATACGCCAAAACCGGCTGTAAAAATAGAAAATGTGTTTGCGTTTAAAACTTTCGATGACAATAAGTTTCTGTATGTTACCGACGATCCTGCCGCCCAAACCATGGCTGTAAAACTTATGGACGGCGAAAAGACCTACGACATCCGACACGTTGCGCCGGCAAGCGAATATATGCTGGAGCTCGCGCAGTACGATGACAATTGGTATGTAGTGGCTGGCTCACCCGCCGAAAGTCGCACCTACGTGTTTAAAAATCCGGTCGACGCCCTGAATGCACAACCCTCGCAGCCGCTGGTGCCTGTTCGAGTCCTTAAAACGATCAACCCGACGTACGTTTCGTTTTCCGATAATACGCGGTTTATTATGGTACAAAACGGTCAGCAATTTGCTGTGTACGATGCCGAGAGCGATAAGGGCTATGCCTATAGCGTTGAAGCACCCATGGACGCGCCCCAGCAGCATGCCGAATGGATTGATGGCCATCACCTGTCGTTTGTGAGCGGCGGCAAGGCCTATGTGTTTGACTATGACAACACTAACCCTGCAATGCTGGCAGCGTCCAACGTGGCGTTTAAACCGTTCTTTAAGGCTGATTTTAAACAGCTGTATAATTTGGCAACGCAAACGGTTAAAGCCGCCGACGGTCAAGATATTGTCCAGTATAATCTGACCGTCACCCCGCTCCGCACGCCGACTGACCTCTAGGGCAAGTTTGCCGTATACTGGCGGATATGATATAACCAGACATTATGCGTGAGACCCTACAGCTTTTAACAAAGGAACGACAGCTGTCCCTTATCAATTCGGATGATACCGTTCCTTTTCATGAGGTGCTTGCCGTTGCGGACGCAACAAACAAAGCGATGCTCGGTTTTAACCCAAAGGTGCACGAGGAAGGCCTAAGGCCGCTGGAGCTTGATTGGCGCGAAATGCCTCTGGTGAACCATGAGCATACGCGTAATATTATGCTGAGTCTCTTTCTCGATCATTATTTTCAAGGCAAACATGTGCAGGCTGCTCCGCTTGCATGGGTTCTTGCCGGCTATCAATTACTCGAGGAAACGCCGATGAACTGGGATATAGATTCCGTCCCGACTCCTACCCATGATCTAACGGTTGGCAATGCGTACGCTCCTGGTTTTCGTCAAGGACGTATCCTTCGCGCTGCCGATCCGCGCATCGCTACGGGCAGCTCCGAGGTGCTTTTTACGACCGTGACGGGACTGGCCGGGTTTGTAGGAGCGGTAGGGCTCCTCCGCCTTACGCAAACCGAGAAGCTGCACCACGTCCGTTAGAACAGCCAGCGCCAAAACCGTCCTAGGAGTGTTGGACCTTCGCTTGGCAGCGTTGTCGGTGTGCTTGTATCGGTTGGAACGTTTGGTGCAGTAGCACCTGCTGGGTCCGGGCTGATTTGTTCGCCCAAGACCACAAGACGGTTGGTCGATGTACCGGGCGGATCGCATGTTATGAGCGCGGCCGTGGCGGTCTTGCCTTCCACTTTATCTAGCACCGAAACTTCGGTGGGCGGCACGACTTTTTTGTCGAAGACGCGGTAGGTGTAAACGGTTTTGTTGTAGGTCAAAAAGAATGTGTCGCCAGGCTGGAGTTCGTGCAACAGTACAAAGGCGAATTTGTAGCGACCCTTATTGAAGATGTTGTTGCTGGAATGTCCAAAGACGGCTGCATTGCCCTGCTCTCCTGGTTTGACTGTGGTGGAATAGTGCACCACGCCCCCTTCCAGGCCTTTCTGCACCGCATTTTCGGCAGTTGTGCCTAGGTCGTAGATGACAGGAATCTGCACATTGATTTTTGGAATAATAACTTCCGGTGTTTCGCTGGCGGCAATGCTATCGTTGCTGACGATGATGGGTGTGGCGCTGACGTGGCGGCTGGGCTGGACAAACGGCGCGATAAACATTTCGTTAAAGAAGCCGAAGAGCGCCACAACGAGCACGATAACACCGGTTGTAATGCCAAAAACAAGCGAGCGGAAATGCTCTTTGGCTTTGGCCTGAGTCTCGGCGCTGACATTTACCTTTCCCAGGATCTGTTTTTTGATTTGGCTACGCGAGCGGCGTTCTTTGCGAGCGGCGTAGTCGGTTTTTGGTAAGTGCTCGCTTACGACGGCACGCGGCGCACCTGGCGTGCGGAATGACGGACTGATAACGCTGGGCAAATCGGTAGGTGTGCCGGGTTTTGCTGGCTCTTGCTGGGCGGCCTGCAAAGCAAACTGCGTATAGGCTGATGGCTGCCGCGAGTTCTGAGTATAAAATTCGCGCCAGACGTCGTGTTTTTCGTGGTCAGGAAGGCTGATGTAGTAGTTGTGCCACTCGGTCTGAATGTGTGCCAGGGGTTTGCCGGATGTGGTGAGGGCTTGCATGAACTGCTGATGTTTGGATATGGAGGGCGGGGTCGGTACGGCCGGGGCTGAGGTTGTGGCAGTGGGCGGCTCGACCGTGGCCTCGGGTTCGTCGTTGTATAATGCAGCCACCTTGCGCCGTATCAGTTCGACTGCTGCTTGACTGCTGGTCTTTTCGGAGGGCATGGCCAGGGGTAACTGGCTAATCACAGGCGTGTACTGCGCGGGTTTGAGATCCTTTGAAACAGGCTGGAGTGTCCGGCCCTTGCGGTGCTGAAAAACATACCCGTCGTCGTTTTTGACGGGCTTTTTGTCTTCATCGTTGCCTTTTTGATCAAATAAAGGATTAACTAACACGTGTCGTTATACTTATGCTCGCTTTCTCGTACTGATTATAGTACAATGTTCTCTTGATAGCAGCCCCTAAAGGGCAGCCAGCGCACCATTTTACCGGTGCTTTATCATTACTAGGGCGAGTGGCGGAATCGGTAGACGCGCTAGACTCAAAATCTGGTATTCATTACGGATGTGAGGGTTCGAGTCCCTCCTCGCCCACCAGACTTGAACTAATA
>CAZSZJ010000021.1:0-21807 GCA_964610985.1 uncultured Candidatus Saccharibacteria bacterium
ATAACCACTCTTTTCCAAGGGTGCGGCTAGCTCTAATAATTGCTCGGCAGTGATGTAGCCTTCTTGATAGGCGATCTCTTCGATGCAGCCGATTTTAAAACCGGTTCGTTTCTCGATTACCTCAACAAACTGGGCGGCGCCGTTCATAGAACCAAAGGTTCCGGTGTCCAACCAGGCCGAACCGCGTCCCATACTTTGCACTTTGAGCTTGCCGCGGCGCAAATATTCTTCATTGATGGCGGTGATCTCTAGCTCGCCACGGTCGCTGGGCTGAATATTCTTGGCAATCTCGATAACATCATTGTCGTAGAAATAAAGTCCCACAACGGCGTAGTTGGATTTGGGTTGGGCAGGTTTTTCTTCGATAGAAATAGCGGTACGGTTCTGGTCAAACTCCACTACGCCGTAACGCCGAGGATCCGAAACCTGATAGGCGAAAACAATGCCGCCATCGGGCGAGGTGCAGCGTTTTAGGCTGTTGCCGAATCCGTGGCCGTAAAAAACGTTGTCGCCCAGAACTAATGCTACGCTATTATTACCGATAAATTCTTCGCCGATAATGAACGCTTCCGCGAGTCCGCCCGGGTGCGGTTGCACGGCATAACTGAACTGACAGCCTAGCTGCGAACCGTCGCCCAGTAAGCGTTGGAATGCCCCGGAATCCTCTGGTGTAGTAATGATAAGAATCTCGCGGATGCCTGCCATCATAAGAGTGGACAGGGGATAATAGATCATTGGCTTGTCGTAAATGGGCATTAATTGCTTGGAGACACCTTTGGTGATGGGATAGAGTCGGGTGCCGGAACCTCCGGCTAAAACTATGCCTTTCATACTTGCTCCTTTGTCTGCTGCTCGTGAGCAATATAGTCGTGCAGTTCGTCTCGCCAGTCACGGGGCTGAACGCCGATATTTTTAATCTTAGTAAGGTCCATTCCGCTTTGCAGCGGGCGAGGCGCAACGCCGTCCTTGCCTTTAAAATATTCTGCGGTAGTCGTACCTGTCACCGACAGGTCGTCTCGGCTGATTTCGGCAAAAATGGTGCGGGTAATTTCTGCCCAAGATGCTGGCTCACCGTCGTTGCTTAGATTGTAGGTGCCAAACGGCGCCCGGGTATTTAGCAGGTGATCGATGGCGGTAACTAGTGTGTCCGTAAAAGTAAGTCGCCCCACCTGATCATCAACGACCGTGGGCGAAATGTTTTTTTCGGCCAGCCCCATCATGGTACGTACAAAGTTCGGGCCGTCGCCGATGAGCCAGCTAATGCGCAGAATGTAGTGTTTTGGGTTGGTGGCTGCCGCAATATCGCCAGCTGCTTTGGTTTGGGCATAGACGCCAAGCGGTGCAAAATCTTCGGTTTCGGTATGCGGGGTATGTGTGCCGTCGAACACGTATTCGCTGGAAATATGAACCAGGGTGATGCCATGCAGGGCTGCGGCTTTGGCTAGATAGCCCACGCCGGTTGCATTGATTTTCCAGGCAAGTGGGCGGCCATCGGCGGTTTCTGCGCCGTCGACATTCGTGTATGCTGCGGCGTTCAAGATGGTAGTAACACCCGACCAATCGTAGTTGTCGATCATAGTTTGATCAGTCATATCAAAGTTGTCACGGTCGACTGCTTTGGCACCGGGATATTTCGCCTGCAAGGCCTTGCCGAGCTGGCCATATGCACCAATAATTAGTATTTTAGAATCGTCCATCAGGCTACCTCCAATGGTTTTACATCTTTTAGCGGCGGATGATTGCGGTCGCGTTCAGACATTATTGCCCGGTCGAGCGCTATCGGCCAGGTTATTCCGATTTCCGGGTCTGCCAGATTCGCGAAACAATATTTATCATAGTTGTCGCCGCTCCAATGAGCGCTGACGCTGTACAGATAAAAGGTGTCTGGCTCCAGGGTTTGGAATGAATTGCCTACACCCTCGGGCAGAAATACGGTCACATTGGGGGTGATTTCTACGGTAACGACCTTGCCAAAACTGGGGCCTTTCCGCAGATCGACATAGGCAGCGAATACTTTGCCGGAAATGACCGAAATGTATTTGTCCCATGGTTCGGCATGAAAGCCGCGGGTCACCCCTTTTTCTTTGTTATATGACAGGCTGTTTTGAACGACAGTAAAGCTTTCCGGCATGCCAGCGGCAACCAGCTTTGCCTTTTGATATTTTTCCTGAAAATAACCGCGTTCGTCGCTAACTGCGGTTACATCAAAAATGATCAAGCCAGGAATTTCGGTCTGATGAGCGGTAAACTCGGTGGTTGGTACGCCCATGTTACTCTGCCTCGCTTTCGTCGACATCTTTTTGCATGAACTTCGGAACGTAGAGTTTTTTCATATATGGCTGCCACCATTCGGGGTGGTTTTTGTACCAGTCGATAGTTTGGCGAAGTCCTTCTTCGAAGGTGACGCTGGGTTCGTAGCCAAGTTCTCGGGTGAGCTTTGAGTGGTCGATGGCGTAGCGCCTATCATGACCAGGGCGGTCGGTAACAAAGCGTTTGAGTTCGGTCGGTTTGCTGGTAATTTCCAAAATTGCATCGGCAATTTCAATGCCGTTCTTCTGTTCGCCGCCGCCGACGCAGTATGTTTCGCCCGCCTTGCCTTCGTGCAGGATAAGGTCGATCGCCCGGCAGTGATCTGTCACAAAAAGGTAGTCGCGCACGCTTTTGCCATCACCGTAAATGGTGAGCGGTTTGTCTTGCAGAGCCATCAGCACAAAAACGGGGACGATGTTTTCGGGTACCTGGTATGGTCCGTAATTGTTCGAGCAGTTCGAAATAGTGACATTTAAATCGTAGGTGTGGAAATAGGAACGAACCAGGTGGTCGCTGCCGGCCTTAGTGGCTGCATAGGGACTGCGTGGATCGTAAGGTGTTGTTTCGCTAAAACGGTCGTCGTTGTCTAGTTCCAAGGTGCCAAAAACTTCATCGGTTGATACGTGATGGAACCGTTTTACACCATTATCGCGTGACAGCCGAAGTAGAATGTTTGTCGCCAGAATGTTGCTGGCCACAAAACTATCCGGATTTTCGATGGAGCGGTCGACGTTGGTTTCGGCGGCAAAATGAACCACATAGTCGATGCCTTGGCCAAAGATGGGCCTTAACTTGTCTTCTTCGATCAGGTCAAATTCGTGAAACTGGATGTCACTAATAATGTCGTCCAGGTTTGCCTTGTTGCCTTGTTGGTTGAGCTTGTCGACAACGATTACTTCGTAGTCGGGGTGATTCTGCCGCACAAAATGTACGTAGTTGCTGCCAATAAAACCAGCGCCACCAGTAACAAGTATTTTCATAGATTCGTGTTCTCTCTTTCTGCTTAGGCCGTAATGGCGCTGGTGACTTTTTTGACAACTTCGTCGAGTTGCTGTTGATTTGCTGCTTCGGCGTTCAGTCGAAGGACCGGCTCAGTGTTGCTAGGTCGGACGTTTAGCCAGGTGCTATCATCGATAGTAATAGTAATGCCGTCAGCTGTGTCGGCGGGATTCTTCGGAAACAGGGCCGTAATTCTGTCCATGGCGGCCTGTTTGTCTTCGACAACGAAGTTGGTTTCCGGAATGGCGGCAAAGTGCGTGTACTCCCGACGAAGCTCGGATAGTTTTTTGCCGCTGAGTGTGGCGACATATATGCCGATGACTGCGGCAATCAGGCCAGAGTCTGCGTACCAGTTATCGCGAAAGTAAAAGTGCCCGGATGCTTCGCCGCCAAAAGGTGCGTCGTGTTCGCGCATCATGTCTTTGATGTAAGCGTGACCTACTCTTGAACGAAGCGCTTGTCCGCCTTTTTCTTGAATTACTTTCGGAACGCTGCGGCTGTTACGAATGTCATAGACGATGCTGGCGCCCGGATGCAGCGACAAGAAATAATCGGCAAGCATGGCCGACATGACGCCGCCGGTCAGTACCACACCGGTTTCGTCGATCAAAAAGGCCCGGTCGCCGTCGCCGTCGAAGGCGATGCCGCCGTCCAGGTTTTTTTGTTTAATCTTGGCAATCAAATCGCGCAGGGTTTCGAATTTGAGTGGATTGGCCTCGTGATTAGGAAAGGTGCCGTCCAGTTCAAAGTACATTTCGGTAATTTCCCAGGAAACGTGAGGTTCCAGTTCGGGGAAGATCTTGCCAGCCATACCATTGCCGGCATCGACGGCCAGCTTACTGTCCGATAATTTGGCCGGGTCAATAAATGACAATACGTGATCGATCCAGGCTTCTGATAAGTCTTTCTCGGTCAAAGAGCCGGGTTCGTCGGCGGCAGGTTTAAAGGTCTGACTTATAACGTTATCGCGAATTTCTGCCAAGCCGCCTTCCAGGCCGACGGGCCGGGCTTCGCTGCGACATAGTTTTATGCCGTTGTATTCACCGGGGTTGTGGCTGGCGGTAATCATGGCGCCGCCAGCTAGGTTCTCGCTGCCCACGGCAAAATAGATCATGTCGCTGGTTACTTGGCCAATGTCAATGACATCGCGTCCTTGGGAGCGCAGACCTTCGATAAGGGCGCTGGCAAGTTCCGCTGAATCAGGTCGCATGTCGCGCCCGACCGCAATGGGACCGTCGGTTGGCAGCCAGTCGGCAAACGCTTTGCCGATCCGGTTGCTGACGTCCACGGTTAGTTCACTGCCTACCTTGCCACGAATGTCATAGGCTTTAAATATAGTGTTGATAGCATCCACGGGGGTATTCCTTTGCTTACGTTTATGCATCAACTAGCACACACGCTGCGCACTAGTCATATCCAGTATGTCGGTGAGCCGTGCCGAATGTCAAATCGCCGGCGATCAGTTATAACACTTCCGCGACTATGCTATGATGCTAGGGATTTACATAAATTCTAGGGGATTTTGGATGAAAATTATCGTGACAGCGGGTGGTCAAGGCACAAAACTATGGCCATATTCGCGCGAAGCAAAGCCGAAACAATTTCAATCGATTGTCGGCGAAACGTCAACATGTACTGAAACCATTAATACGCTGCTTAAGAAATTTGCACCAGAAGACATTTTTATCTCCACTAAGCGCCGCTTTATCAAATACATTTCCGAACAAGCGCCGCGCATTCCCTTAAAAAATTACATTATCGAACCGGATGCCGCCAAAGATACCGGACCGGGACACGGCCTGGCTTTTATGTATCTGAAGGCGCACTTTCCTGATGAGCCGTTTTTTCTAGTGCAGGTTGACTGCATTCGCCGACCGGAAGAGTTGTTTCTGCAGATGATAGAAGACGTGACGAAGATTGTTGAGCGCGATAAGGTCTTTATGACCGGCGGCATCAAGGCCACCGAAGCCAGCATCGGCGTTGATTATTTGCAGCTTGGCGAAAAGATCGCCACCGATTCTGTACAGGAGATTTATGCAATAGATAGCTTTTTGGGCCGCAAATCCAGTCACCGCGAAACCCGCGAACTTATTGAGAACTTCCACGTCGTAACGCACTGCAACCACTATGCGTGGTACCCGAACCTAATGCTTGAAGCCTACAAAAAATATCGTCCTGATTGGTACGAGGCGCTTACCAAGATCGAGGCCGCGCTTGGCAAGCCCGGCGAAGACCAGGTAATCGAAGAAGTCTACGAGACCATGGAAAAAGGCTCGACCGAAGAAGTTACCAAACACTTAATGGAAGCTGGTGAGGCTAGAATCGCCCTACTGCCATTCAAATGGACAGATGTTGGTACATGGGGATCGGTGTATGAATTCTTTGTAGACGGCGACGGTTCCGGCAATTATCACGACGGAACCATCGTTAGTGTCGATGCCACCGGATCGCTTGTTAAATCCAGCAACCCAAAGAAACTTATCGCGGTTGCCGGAGTTGAGGACCTGGTTATCGTTGATACCGACGACGTATTATTGGTTATTCCAAAAGACAAAATTGAAAAGATTAAAGACATCCAGGCCGAGCTAAAAGAAAAATACGGCGGCGAGTATCTTTAAGTGTCTCGTGGCCGACACTAACGCAGGCTAGCTGTTGATTGATTTACGAATAAAGCTTGCTATTTGTTTTTGAAATACGTCCGGAGCAAATTGCCGGGCGTATTTCTGAATTGTCTTTGGGCTAAAGGCGGCAGAATCGAATCTTTCGATAGCCTGTATTAATGATTCCGTTGATTGTTCAGCAAAGAACAGTCCGGTTTCGCCCTCCTTTATATAGTCGAGCGCTCCGCCAGCTTTATAGGCAATAACTGGGGTGCCAGCCGCCAATGCCTCGATAGCTACAATACCAAAATCGTCGAAGCTGGCGAACAGAAAGGCTCTGGCTCCCGCTAGGAGAGCGGGCATCTCAGCGTCGCTAACGTTAGTCAATAAAGTAACCGTCGGACCGGCCAACTGTTCTAGCCGCTCGTGTTCGGGACCGGTTCCGATGACTGTTAAGGGCAGGCCCAGCCGCGTGCAGGCTTCAACGATTATGTCTAGTCGTTTGGCGGGTACTTGGCGCCCAAGGGCAACAAAGCCATGGCGTTTTCCTTGGGGTGCTGCTTCAAAGCGATCAATATCAATTGGCGGGTAGATAACGGTTGATTCGCGGCCGTAGTATTTCTTAATATCGCGCTGAATATGAGTAGAGTTGGCAATGAAATAATCCGGACGCTTAGAAGCGCGCAGATCCCAGGCCCGCAAAGGGCCGACCAACAGGCGTAAGCCCAGCCGTGCCAACGGATCAAATACACCAAAACCAGGACGCTTAATATATGTGTCGTAGTGTCGCCAGTAATAATGGGTGGGCGAATGACAATAGCAAATATGGGGCACATTCTTCGGTGTCTTCACGCTAAAGGCTTCGCCATTTCCGGAACTGCTGATAACCAGATCATAACCGCTAAAATCGAGGCGGCCAAACCACCAAATGCGCAAGACCCCGACATATTTACGCAGTTTGCCGAATGGCCAGCGCTGCAAAAAACCAGTGACTACTTTGCTGTCCAAACGCTCTCGCCATTCATCGCTGCAGTACGAAGTATAAATGGGCGCATCAGGAAACATGCGGTGCAGTTCGGCAACAACCCGCTCCGCGCCGCCGCCAACCAGCCAGTCATGAACTATGGCGACCTTCAGATCGAGCAGACTTTGCAAATCACCAACCTTTTTGTCCATATTATTTCGCGCCGCGGCCGGCCAGAACCATTCGGACGGTTTTTGCCAGGATGACCAGGTCAAGCCATAGGCTCCAGTTTTGTACATAGTATAGGTCAAGCGTGCGGCGCTCTTCAAAGTTGATATCGCGGCGACCAGAGACTTGGGCGAGGCCAGTAAGTCCGGATTTGACACTCAAAATGGTATGACGCTTTTTGTAAGCAGCCAGTTCCTCCGGAATAAGCGCACGCGGACCAACCAGGCTGATGTCGCCTTTAAATACATTAAAGAGCTGGGGCAGTTCATCAAGGCTGGTGGCTCGCAAAAAGCGGCCGATAGGTGTAATGCGTGGATCGTTTTCCAAAAAATCACCATTGTTGCGGTAGGTCTGGGCTAGTTCGGGTTTACCCATTATCTCAAAGGCGCGCTCCGGAGTGGTGCCATCGTATTGAGCATATTGCGTGCGGAATTTAATAACCTTGAACTTTTGGTCAAAACGCGTAAGACGATCCTGCCGAAAGAATACCGAACCACTGCCCGAAAGCGTGCTGATTATTGCAATAATCAGCATCGGTACAGCTGCAATAATTAGAAGCAATGAACCGAGGAGTAGGTCGGTCAATCGTTTGACGACCCGTCCCCAGCCAAAAAGCGCTGTGTGATGCACGGTTATAACCGGCACCGAAGAACGGAACAGTTCGACTTCCAGATTACCGACCAGAAGTCCAGTGTTGCCAGGAACAAATCGATAGCCTAAATGCTGTTGCTGCGCAAACGAAAGCAATTCGCTGTTCTTGGCGTCATCGGCATATAGTTCGGTTTGGATGATGCCATGCAGGTCGGCATCCTTATTGTGTACCAAGAACTGTTTAAACGAAGGATAGGTGGGAACGTCCCGGTTGCCAACCGTACGTTTTTGGCCGATTACACCAACAATCTGATAGCCCGATCGACGGCCATCGGCCAGCCAGTCAACAAGTTCACCAGTCATGTGCGCATTTCCAACCAAGAGTACCTTGGTGAGACCGATGTTATAGCTAAACAACTGCACGCGGACAAACCGTGCCAGGTTGCGGACAATCAATAAGAACAAAAATCCGAGCCCAAACCCATATATAGGCACCAGCCGTGCCGGAAAGATCGGTTCTTTGGCCACAAAATCCCAAAACACGACCAGTAATAGGCCAATAAACGAACCAACCAGCAGCCGGCTAAACTCTTTGAACCGCTTTTCGTAAATACTGGAGTTGTATAGGCCTAGCCAGGCGAAAATGAGAATCCAAAAGGGAAGTACGGTCAAAAAGATACTTAAATAGGTAGTAGCGCTGATCGGTTCTAGTAGCGGGCGCAGGTCGATCTTGACGCGGAGTATATACGCAGCGACGAATGCTGCAACCAAAGCCAAAAAGTCCCCCACGATCAAAAAAGCGTTATATAAAAGGGAGGCATTATTCTTCATATTTCCAGCTCATTGTAGCATTATTCGGGTGTATGTCGATGCTGTTACCGGGGAAGGCCGCCAAGATTTTTGACTACTTTCGAATCTTGAAAAACAGCACAATCGCATTTGTCGCTTGTCAAAGCTGAAGATCTACCCTACTATCAGCTGAAAGGGGTGAACAAAATACATGCAACGTTACATATCTGCCATTCTCAAGAAACCAATATTACCGGTACAGGCATTTGTAGCGGTTTTTTTAGCACTTTGTCTGCAGGCATCGCTGCCATTTTTGGACTCTGTTTTTGCGGCCACACCGGCTATTAGTAATATTACGGTTAGCAATGTACTGTCCGGCGCCGCTACCATCAGCTGGACAACCGATGTTATTTCGGACACGCAAATAGAATACGGCCTGACCGCCAGTTACGGTACTTCTTCGACCTTGAACGCCTCGCCAGTTACCGGCCATACCCAGACTATTGGCAATCTCCAAGCCAACAAGCTCTATCATTACAAGGTCAAGAGCCGCGACGCAGCGGGCGACTTGGCGACGTCAGGCGACCGGACGCTCATTACGGCCATGGGCGCAACCGCTCCCGGTACAACAACCGATAGTGGCAATTCAAATACCATGAACACTACGCGATTTACTACTGGCGATGGCGGCAAATTAACGTCGCTTTCGGCTTATGTGGGTGTAGTCGACGCCAATGTGGCCAACCGCAGCTACCAAATGGCAATTTATACCGCCAACGGAACCGTGCCGGGCACATTGGTGGCCAGCACCGCATCGGGCACCCTAACAGCCAATAGCTGGAACACAGTGCCAATCAGTGGTACGCTCGCACCAAATACCAACTACTTTATTGCCTACAACTCCAACGGCTCAAGTAGCAGCGTTAATAACCTGCGCTACACTGATGGCGGCACGAGCGGCTGGAGCAGCGGCGGCCGAACCTTCGGTTCGTGGCCGGCTAGTTTTGGGGCGACGACCGCGCAAGCTGTTACATTTTCGATGTATGCGTCTTTTATAAGTGATACCGTGCCGCCAACCGTCGCGATTGCTACGCCCACAGAGGGTAGTGTTGTGTCGGGTGTGACTCAATTCACCGCCAATGCTTCTGATGAATCCGGCATTGCAGGCGTGCAGTTTAAGTTAAATGGTAATAACATAGGCAGTGAAGATGTCACCGCACCTTACGAACTGAGTTGGGATAGCGCGAAGGTATTGAATGGCTCATATACTCTGACGGCTACGGCGACCGACTCGGCGGGCAACGGTACGACCTCCGCTCCAATTACCTTTAACGCTGCGAACGCACCTAAAGTTACAATTATTCAGCCCACCGCCGGCCAAAACATCGAAGCCACCAACATAACTGTTACCTACGCCAAGTCCGGTGACTGGCTGCCAGGCGACGGCAAGCATGCCCATCTCCGTCTAGATGGTGGTTCAACCAAGATGGACTTTGACACTGACAATAACCAGTCGTATACCTTTATGGATGTGCCAGCCGGTAACCACACTATAGAGGCGATAGTCGCTAATGGCAGTCATGTAGAATATGCAGGTTCCGGCCAAACAGTCAGTTTTAGCTCTATTGCCCCCGATGTCACGCCACCAACAATTTCAGTAACGGCTCCCCAGGACGGCGCGACCGTGCTTAACATGGTTGCTGTCACCGCCAATGCCGCTGATGAGACTGGCATAAAAGGCGTGCAGTTCTTGCTGGACGGCAACAATCTCGGATCCGAAGATATGACCGCGCCATATGGCGTTAGCTGGGACACTCTCACTACTACAAATGGGACACACACGCTTACGGCACGTGCCCGTGATAGTCTTAATCAAACCACTTCTACGCCCATTACAGTAAATGTGCAAAATACCGACCCGCGCGCCATTGTGGGCGAATGGAGTCCGGTCATGAACTGGCCATTAGTCGCCGTGCACAGTACGCTCATGTATACCGGCGAAGTCCTAATGTGGGACGCATGGGAAACGCCAACCACCCAGGCCAAGTTATGGAATCCAACTACTAATACCTTTACGGATGTACCTCTAAGTGCCACTAACGCCGGCCTGTTTTGTTCGGGCCATGCAACCGATGCCGACGGTAACCTTATAGTAATGGGTGGCCACGAACCCGATAGCAGCGGCATCAAAAACGTCTACTCATTTAATCCCACTACCAAAACCTGGACGCGCAAGGCCGACATGCAGTATCCACGCTGGTATCCGAGTGTGACCCAAATGCCCGACAACCGCATGATCACCTTTAGCGGGCAGTCAGTACAAGGTACATTCGTAAATACACCTGAGATTTTTAACACCAAGACGAATATTAATAGTCTTGTGCCCATCAGCACTCCGCAACTCCGCGAAATTCAGTATCCGCAGACATCCGTGCTGCCATCAGGCAAGATTCTGGCTATTTCGACCGAACAGGGTGGAGTGATGACCTATAGCCCGAGCAATAACGCCTGGACGAACACGGGTACGACACAGGTACCGTACGGCGTATGGACATCGTTTGCGCCCGGTAAATATCTGATTACCGGTGGCGGCGAAGACTTCAATAGCTACAACGTCGGCAATCCCGGAACATCGCAAAAGAAGTCTCGCATACTGGACATGACCAATGACACGCCGGTATGGAGTGACGCCGGTACGATGAACCAAGGCCGTTCATTCCACAACGTGACAATGCTGCCGACTGGCAAAGCACTAGCAATTGGCGGTGCACCTCAGGTTACTGACTTCGCAGAAGTCGGTACGGTTACGGCCGAGCAATGGGACCCAGCCACCAAGACATGGGCGGCAATGGCTAACCCGGCAAAACCACGCATGTACCATTCGACATCATTGCTTTTGCCCGACGGCCGCGTACTTTCGGCGGGCGGTGGACGTCTGCAGAATATACCTCCCGACCAACTGAACGCACAGATCTATTCACCTTCGTACCTCTTCCAGGGTGCCCGTCCAACTATCACGAGCAATCCAAATGTGATTAGCCACAATAGTACTATGGACTTCGTTTCGCCTGAAGCTGCAGACATTGCCAAGGTTAGCTTTGTGAGCCTCGGGTCAGTTACCCATACCACCGACTGGAATCAGCACTTCATGGAACTGCCGTTTACACGAAACGGCGACACGCTGACAATCAACACGCCCGCAAATACCAATCTTGCTCCGGACAACTATTACATGGTCTTTTTGGTCAACAGCGCAGGCGTACCTTCGCAGGCCAAGATCGTAAAATTGAGTACACCCGACACCGGTGCACCGGTAATCAGCACCGTACAGGCAACTGGCGTTACGGGCACCGGGGCCACCATAAACTGGACTACGAATGAAGACTCCGACACGCAAGTGGAGTACGGCACGACGACCGGCTACGGTTCGTCTACCACACTGAACACAAACCTCGTCACTGCCCACACCCAGACATTGACCGGTTTGTCGGCAAACACCCTATATCACTACAGGGTTAAGAGTAAAGATGCTTCAGGCAATTTGGCAACTTCCATTGACTATACATTTACGACTCCGGCGGTGGACTCGCAGGCTCCAACCGTGTCGCTCACCGCTCCGACGGCTGGTACGGTTTCGGGGGCGGTTAACCTTGCCGCAAATGCCTCCGACAACGTGGGTATAGCGGGCGTCCAATTCCGCATAGACGGCGTAAATGTCGGCACCGAAGATACTTCCAGCCCGTACGGCATTTCCTGGAATTCCGCCAGTGTCGCCAACGGTAACCACATCATTACGGCCGTAGCCCGCGACGCAGCCGGTAACGCTACGACATCCGGCAGCGTGACCGTGAACGTATCAAACACAGCTAGCGGCGGCCTCGTAGCTTCATATAACTTTAATGAAGGCACCGGCACGGCGGTTACTGACGGTTCCGGTTCGGGCAACACTGGTTCAATTTTCCAGGCCACATGGTACACGACCGGTAAATTCGGCAAAGCGCTCAATTTTGATGGCTCAAACGACTATGTTTCAGTGAATGATTCGTCCAGCCTGGATCTGACAAATAAAATGACGCTCGAAGCCTGGGTGCGTCCCACGGCGAACTCTGGCTGGCGCACGGTTATGATGAAAGAAAATGGTAATGAAATGTCGTACGGCATGTACGCCCGCGAAAGCAGCAACCGTCCGTCGGCCTGGATGCGTCTCAATCCGACCTCTGGCAGTTCGCAGTCGGCAGGAGCTACGCCTGGTCTGACGCTCAATGCCTGGTCGCATATGGCGGCAACCTATGACGGGACTTCCCTTAAGCTGTACATTAATGGTACGCTGCGGGCCACCACCAACCAGTCCGGTAGCATGTATGTTTCAAGCAGTCCGCTCAAATTTGGTGGTAATGCGGTGTGGGGTGAATACTTTGCTGGACAGCTCGATGAAATTCGTATCTATAACCGTACATTAACCCCGTCCGAAATTCAGACGGATATGAACACCGCCCTGTAATATGAAAGCCTTTTTCCGCATGCTGGGGTGGGGACTGGTACTGTCATTGGTTTTGCCGTTGGGGGTAGGGGCAATGGCGGGCATGTACACGGCCAAATTCGTTGACGGACCTAATGTGGTCATTATGGCCAACAACGTGACTGACACGCAGGCCGATGTACCGGTTACGTACAACCTCCGCGTCTACGACCTGGAAGGCAAGCCGCTGTATTTTGGTAATATAGATGTGCAGGTCAGACAAGGAAAAAAGACAATGCAGCAGTACAATGTGCGCCGTGGCCAAAACAGTGATGCTAGTATTGCGCTCACCTTTCCAAGGCAAGGCACGTACATGCTCGAAACTCGTTTTATGGACAATGACAAGCAAGTGGCGCGCGGTGAGTTTCCGATCGTGGTAGGTAAATCGCCAAATCAAGGATGGCTTAGGACACTCGCCTCATGGCAGACTGTCGTTGGGTTTGTTCTGGGCGTGGTCGTGACCACAGTGCCCCGTCTGCCTTATACGAAGCGCTTAGGCGAAAAACTAAAAAAATGGTTCGCACGCTCTCACTCAGAAAAAGCGCCTAAACGGAATCGCTAGTAGCATGCCAGCCTCCAAAAAAGATCTGATCTTGCTGGATAACCCACGGTTCTACATTTTAGCGGCAGCGGTGACATTGAGTGTGCTTATTCCTTCATGGCTGCGGTTGACGGTGCCGAGTGATCAATTGTTTGTTATTCGGGTTGAGCAAGTCTTTGGGTATTTGTGTATGATTTGCTGGTATGTGGCGCTGATTACCTCGCCGCTGCAGAAGCAGCTTAGTGGCCGGTTTGGCACAAACTATCTAGTGTTCTGCCGCCGGGCGATCGGTGTTTCGGGTGCGTATTTTGCGCTGTTGCACGTGATGATTTCGCTGTTTGGGCAGATCGGTGGTTTGTCTGGCTTGGCCTTGTTGCCGCCGAGGTTCTTGTGGGCCATCCTGCTCGGTACTTTGGCGCTACTTATCTTATTGGCCATGGCAGCGACATCTTTTAATAAAGTAATCGCATTTATGACCTTTCCGCGGTGGAAAATGCTGCACCGTTTGGGCTACATCGGCGGTTTGGCGGTGTTGTTACACATTTGGATGATTGGTACGCACCTGTCGTACCTCAGCTTTCGTAGTGTAATCTTTGTGTTTTTGGTGATTTTGTTCCGGCTGGAGTCGGTGCGGATCGCTAATAATCTGGCCAAGAAATATCCGAATTTGCAGGACAAACGGGTGTTTATTTCGGTTGGATTATGGATAGCGGCTATGCTGATGTTGCTTCTATTGCCACAGCTTTTTGGATCGACTACGAATCATCATATTTCAGAGGTGGGAGTATGAAAAAATTCCTGCTCGTAGTAATCGTGAGTGTGTGTTTGCTGGGCGGCACGGTACAAGCTCACGTGCTCATTGCCGACAGCCAGCGCCGCATGGGTGCCGTGCTGCACATTACGCCCGATGACGATCCTATAGCGGGCGAACCGAGCACGATTTCATTAAGCATTCAGGGTGCGAACATATCGGAAAAGACCCATGCTTTTCGGCTGCATATCAAAAGCGATCAAGGACGGGAAGGCGATGTTCCACTGCACATAACAAGCGGAACGGTAACGGCTTCGTACGTGTTTCCAATGCGAGGTGTCTATGCGTTGGTCCTGACAGCCGAGCCGATAAGTGGTGAGGGCCAGACAATTACGTTTGAGCATGCGCAGCGTGTCTCCCGCGGCGAAGCTGGATCTGGTGGAGTGATGTCGCCTCTGTGGGCTCGCATGGGTCTAGTTGGCTCGGTGAGTGCGCTGTTTGTTATCGGTTTTATGGTTTTTAATAAAAGAAAAGTTTTATCTGCGTATGCCGAGGACCGAAAGTTTAAGTAAGGGGGATAGTATGAAAAAGCATTTATTGAGTCTGGGTTTGGCGATCGGAATTTGCAGTGTATTGCTTGGCGGTACGGTGCAGGCACATGTGGTCGTAAAACCAGCCGAAGTACCTACGGCGAGTTTTCAGACCTTTACAGTTAGCGCGCCAAACGAAAAAGATGTGGCCGTAACCGAACTGAAAGTCGTCATACCAAAAGGGTTGAAACACGTGCTCCCCACAGTAAAAGACGGCTGGCAAATCGACGTCGAAAAAGACGGTCAAGGCGAAACTGCTAGAGTGAAATCGATCGATTGGAGGGGCAACACGATTCCGGCCGGATTCCGCGACGATTTTACCTTTAGCGCGCAAGTGCCCGCCGATGCCGGCAATCTGGAGTGGAAGGCCTATCAATCATACGATGGCGGAGTAGTTGTTGCGTGGGACTTGGCGCAGGACAAGCAGCCTAAAAAAGTCGACGGCACACCTGACTTTT
Organism: uncultured Candidatus Saccharibacteria bacterium; assembly: GCA_964610985.1. Taxonomy (GTDB): domain Bacteria; phylum Patescibacteriota; class Saccharimonadia; order Saccharimonadales; family UBA4665; genus JARIHD01. The sequence goes on from CAZSZJ010000021.1 coordinate 15,341, forward strand.
CAAAATCTGGCCCTTTTTCGGTAACTAAGCTGATCGCCAAGGACGCTGCGGTTACCACCACCAGTTCTACCACCTCTGAGTGGGCGATGCCATTCGCCGCGGTCGGTGTCGTTCTCGGTCTGGCTGCCATCTTTTTGGCCACCCGCAAAAAAGCCTAGTTTTTGTCAAAAAGTTACCACCCCTGATCCCCGTTGCCGCGTAGCGTATACTAAAGAGACACATGAAACGTGCAGACTTTGTCCCTACTCGCCGCAATGTCATCCAGTTTCTTGAATATATGGTGGGTGGTACGGTGTATTTTTGGTCGGGTTACTTCGTTTTTGCCCTCTGTTATAGCGGCTTTAACTGGGATTGGCTGTACGCCAAGATCCTGGCGGACATCATAGGCTGGACGCTTAATTACCTGATTCAGCGCTACTGGGCGTTTAATAATAAGACACTCAAAAAACATGAAGCCCGCACTGCCGGCAAATATGCGCTGATCACCGTGTTTAATCTGCTTCTTGACTACAGCATAATCTGGGGCCTCAAAGAACTCGGCGTTTCGCCGTACATCGGATTCTTTATTTCGGCTGGTTTCTTTACGGGGTGGAATTACCTCTGGTATCGCTTTTGGGTTTTTTATAGTGAACGTAAAGCAAAGGGGAGTCAGCATGGCTAGTACCGTCCGACCAACCAAAAAACAACGAGAATTGCTCAATTACATTGAACAGTTTATCGGCGAACATGGTTACAGTCCGAGTTACCGCGAAATCATGACCGGCCTGAATTATACCTCGGTTGCGACCGTGGCCTTACACGTTGGTAACTTGATAAAGCGTGGGCATTTGCGCAAACGTGACCATTCGGCTCGTTCGCTGGAAGTTACGGCACCAAGTGACGAACAAAAAGTGACCAGCAATACCGTCCAACCTGGCGAAGAAAAATGGCTGGTCGAAAAGATCGAGCACTTTTTTGCCGAAACCGAGAACAGTGGTGAGGTGACGGTAGAGATGCTCAACCAACTGTATGTTTTGACCGGCGCACTGCGTGTGCTCGGGCTGGAAGGTGCGACCCAGAGCTTTATGCCCCGGCTCAGCAAGCTCAAGTCTCGGTTGCCTCAGTAGTGTTTCTGTAGGCAAAACTACACCATACATATAGTGCTTATGCATGGTACTCTATGTATAGATTTTAACAATCAATATGCTGGAAGACCGGTGAGGAAACTTTGTATGAGTTTCCGAGTCCGGCACTGTGCCGCAACTGTAAATCGGAGAGATTTTACCTCTGATAAGTCAGATACAGCAGACAACCAACCGTTCCCGAGCAGGACTAAGGTACTATTTTTTAGACCACCAAAAACCCTGCTTTCGGAAAACAAAAAGCAGGGTTTTATAATGAGGGATGCAATAGTTTTGGGGAGAGCACCGCAGCTGGAAATGCAGCCTTTTTCCTATGGACTGAATTCCGATGTTATGAACCCGGCAATCGCGCATCTAGATTACTTGACGCCGAATCTCGAAGTCGATGAAATTGCTCTTCTAGATTTCGAAGCACCCTTGGTGTGGATGAGTGCCGCCGTAATCCCCGAACTAGCAACTGCGCGCCAGAATGCGATGCTGGAAGCCGAAACACTGCTCGCAGCCCGCATGCAGCACCTTCGTGACGGCGAATACGACCTGGTGCCGCTGGACATTGACCCGCTCAGCACCGCCGCGCGCGCGGTCAAAGCAAAAGAGAAATATGGCGAAAACAGTCTGGAATATAAAACAGCCCGAACCAGTCTAGAGGTCGACTGCCAGCGGTTATTTGCAGAGGCATGGCGCAAAAATTCATGGGAATACTTTGAACCCCTTGAACAGCAATTCGATACTGCGCGGGACTGCTATACCTATATGGGCCGGTCGCTCAGCGAAATGGTTGCAGATGGCGTAACGCCGTTGGCCGAACCTGAAGAAAATACCATCCGTCTGCACGAATTTGTAGAAGAAAGAACGGCGGTGGCAGCGCAGCGACTGGGCGCGGTTTCGCTCAAAAAGGTGATAGGAGGCAAAGCTTTAGCAGAACAGTCTGCGACACCCGATCTTACGGTCAACACCATAAACGAGTGCCCCGACTGGGCTATCGAAAATTATAAAGCAGACAAAATGGACATGCTGGGCGGCTATAATCCCGAAAAAGAAACGATGATGATCCGCAGTATGCGCATCGAAAACGGTGTGCGCTATCAAGAGCAATTGGCGATACCAGTCAAACACCTCAAAAGATATATTACGCGTGAAGTAATTGTGGAAACGATGCGTCGCATGGGTGTCATCGATACGGCACACCAGCCCACAAAAACCGAGGTTCGCGCGACCCAAATGATTAACTTCAATGGCGAGGGCGTGCTCGATATTATCAAAAAACTTGACGATGTCGCCAGCGAACTAAGCGGTAAAACTATCTTTTTGGGCGACCAGGTGTCGGCGGATCATCCCCGCGACTATGCGGCAATTCCCGCCGAAGCGGGGGAACGCCAGGAAAAGCTAAAAACTGACAGTAATGCTCTTGCCGAGAAGCTAATCGAGCTGGAAGAGCATAAGACTGATCACTTTGTTGCCAGCGGTATTGTGAGTATGTTTGTTACTAATAGGTTGCTTCAAAAAGTTAAGAATGATGTCGAGCAGGCCGAAATCGTGTTTGACCGTAAGACTGCCGACGGTATCCGTGAGTATCAAACACTTCTGGCTCAGGGCGATCTTATTCAAGCCCACTTTATATGGGGAAACGTCGAGGCTGTGGCACCACCGGCTAGTTTTTGTGGTGCTGGTAGTTGCGGACTAGAAAGTGAAAGCGCACTGAGCAAAGACGGCCAGAAAGCAGTTGAACTTGGCCTAAAAGCCACGGACGGCAAAGTAATCCGCGACACCGAACGCGCCTGTCCGGACTGTAAAAAGAAAGCTCTTCATTATGATGACAATGCTAGTAAAGTCTGTACTAATTGCAACAAGAAAGATATAAAAACTAAGTAAAGTTTGACAACCATAACTACTATGCAGTATGATTGCTAAATCTTTGCGGCAAGAGACCCGCGTGAGACAAAAAGAGGATTAAAAACAAATAACCATATAGAAGTTTGCCAAAAATAGGCACTTTTGTTTTTTGCAAAAAGGGAGGGGATATTATCTATGTCCGTCAAAATAAAAATCATCAAAACCAAGCCAGCTCGTGTAACCGTTGCCGTCCATAAACCGGCTTGGCAAGAATTTATCCAATATTAGTTGTTAGGCTCTAAGGGCTGCACACACAAAAGCACTCGCTCGCCAGCCAATGGAGAATTGCCTTGTCTCGCTAGGCACTGTAGGCCCAGTGCTTTTGTGTGTGCAGCCCTTAGAGCCGTTCCTTATTGGCCCTGCTTTTTCAGCTCGGCGTCGATAATGGCTGTGAGCTTTTCGTAGCTTGGCACGCTGTCGTTGGAAGTACTCTTGAGGTCAATCTTTTTGCCGTTTAGGAAAAAGGTGGGGGTGCCTAGTGATTGCCCGGTCTTTTTAAACGCCGAGATATCGGCATTAATAACACTATTGACTTCACTCGAGGCATAGTCCTTTTTAAACTTCTCTATGTCCAGGGCGAGTTGCTCGGCATAGGCGTTAAAGTTGTCTGTAGGACGTGTGTTAACCGACCAGGTCCGCTGATTTACATACAGCATGTCGTACATTTCCCAGAATTTACCCTGTTTACCAGCGGCTTCCGCAGCGCGCGCACCAGCAAACGCATGCTGGTGAATTTGTGTAAGCGGCAGGTTGCGGAACTGGAAGCTGATCTTGTCTTTGTATTCGGTGGTGAGTTTGTTTACGAATGGATAGTACGCACCGCAAGCAGGACACTGGAAGTCGCCGTACTCGACCATTTTGACCTTGGACTGCGCATTGCCTTTTATGTGGTTGCTGGGTTGAATATTGCCACTTTTGCCTGATTCCGCGGAATCCTGACGGCCGCTATACCAAACAATACCAGCGAAGAGAAGAATTATGACGGCGATAACTGCCCAAAAACGATTTTCCATTCCTAACGTAACTCCTTTTCGCTCAGTATATCATTATTTACCTGAGTGCCGGCTGCAAACTCCAGCATGTTACCATATGGATATGATCGAACTTATTTCGGCTGCGTTACTGGTTGTGGTCGCTTTTTTGGCGCTCGCTCTGCAGCGGCTGTATAGCGTTATTCCTATCAAAGAGTTAAAACGATTGGCGAGCCGCGGTGATAACCTGGCAAAAAGCTTGTATCGAGTCGCAGCGTATGGTCAAAGTGCGCGACTGCTGTTCTGGATGGTGGCGGTCGCCGGTTTGAGTGGTGGTGTTTTGTTGCTGACGCTCAATCTGGCTGTACCGATGGCGCTCGTGCTACTCGGAATCATATCGGCAGCGGTGCTTGTTGTGTTGCCGGGAGTGCAGTTAACACAAACAACCGCCCGCTTGGCAGCACTATGCTCGCCGGCCGCAGCCTGGCTGCTGATGCACCTCCACCCGCCGCTCGACATGGCAGTCAGGTGGCTTTCTGGTGTTCGTACACTCGCCCGCCATAGTCGTTTGTATGAAAAGGACGACCTGCTCACACTGCTCAAAGACCAGAAAGAACAGGCAGGCAACCGTATTTCGGAAATCGACTTAAGTCTGGCTGAGCGCGCCTTGGCGTTCGACGACAAAAAAGCAGCTGACATCGTACAGCCGCGCAGTGACGTGTATTTAGTGGATGCGGATGAAACCATCGGGCCACTGCTTCTGGATCGTTTGCACAAACACCAGCAAAATTCGTTCCTTGTGTACAAAGATGCAGAGGAGAATATCGTTGGCTCACTCTCTATGCCTGATGCGGTAGGGGCCAAACAGGGCGGCCGTGTCCTTGACCTGGTCAAAGGTGACCTTGCTTTCGTGCACGAAGATTTTTCGTTGCACGAAGTAGCGCGGGCGCTGCAAAAAACCGGTCAGCATTTGGTCGTGGTGATCAATAGTTTCGAAGAATTCGTGGGTATTATTACCCTTGAGAATGCTTTGGCAGAGCTACTCGGGACGACTGAATCGCATGAACGGTTAGCATACGAAAACCGCAGCGTCATCGCTGGTTGGACGCCCGCTCCGGTCCTTGTGCCAGAGCTGGCGGACGAACCGCAAAACGATCCGCCCGATCAACCCGAAGAAGCTACGGTATCTTCCGCCGAAGAATCTAAGGAGTCCTAAAAAACTGCGCATCAGCGAACATTTAGCGGTATACTAAAAAGCATGGAATCGCCGCAAGAAAATGCCAGTAAAAAAGCAGAAGACTCCTACATTCAAGGACCCAGCGAGCGGCCACATGCTGCTGCGCAGACACAAGATGAGGCTGACCGCCAGGCGCGTATCGCTTACCTAAAGACACTCGCGCCATCACCAAAACCCCGCCGACGTCGCACCAAGATCATCATATGCATTGTTGGGGTGCTCCTTTTGGTGGGCGCTGGCATTGCCTGGATTTTGCTGACCGGTGAAACTCCACCCGACAAGGAGCCAAAAGGCTCTAATCCGAGTAAGGTCCAAGAAGAGCGACCTGAGCAGCCCACCACCGAAACCAAGCACCATGAATCACCTACCTTCGGCCTCGGCTTTGATTATCTCGCTGATTGGACGGTGACCGAAGCAAATGGCCGTTTGAGCGCCGTATCTAAAACCATGAAGCTTAAGGCGGCCGATGGCCAGACGTCAAACGCCCGCATTCAGGTGCTTATTCAGCCTAAACAGACGGTTATCAAGGAGTTCGATAAAGGAAATGGTCTGGCGGTGCTCGACTCCGAAAAGATTACCTACACCAAGCCTTCACCTTCGCAGCGCGGCCAAACATACCTGAGCTTTGTTAATTATCCGAGTTCATCGGCAAAGGGCATTGATGCTCTGTACATTACCGGTGATATTGGTTACCAAAAAGACCAGGCCGTACCCATGGTTGATATCGTGCGTGTCGATCCACTCATCACGGTCAACTTTTTGCAATGTCCCAATGAAGCCTGTAGCGGTGCGACTGCGCCGTTCACTCTCGAAGCGGACGTCTGGCAGAAAAATGCTGCATTGCCAGTGGCCATCAAAACCGTTCTAACAACCTTGTCGATCCAATAAATATGCCCCAGAATCAGCTCATCATCCATCCTGACGGCCGCGCGGCCTCAAGCGCTCCCGAAGTTCCGCACGAAGTCGCTAAGCAATATGGTTTGCATGCCGAAACGCCGTTGACTGAAGAAACTCCTGCCACACCAGACCCAGAGGATCCGACTATCGAAAACCCCGAAACGGATGCAGCGGTCGATGACATCGCACGTGCCGAAGGTGATCAGTTGCTCGCCGATCAGGATGGCAAAACGGATGCACTGGTAGTCATACAGTCCAAAGGGTTCGGCGCAAAAGTGCGCCGCTTTTTTGCTGCTTGGTGGCGTAATAAATGGGCCCGCTGGATTACGATTATCGTGCTCATGCTGG
>CAZSZJ010000022.1:0-21802 GCA_964610985.1 uncultured Candidatus Saccharibacteria bacterium
ACGAGGTTACGGGTATGCGTGCTTTTTGTCTGTGAGGGTTTTTAGATTCAGGTTGTCCGTACATTAACAAAGGATCAAATATATGATATCGTATCCTAATTATGGGCGAACAACTTCCTGCGCAACAAGCCGCACGAAATCAATATCCCGATCCCGGCATTTGGGATCCTACAAAAGCAATTGAAAATGAATCCCTCCAAGGAGGCGACGATACCTTTGCTACAGAGCTAGTCAATCCAATAGACTCCACGCAGGTAATCCAAGAAGAGCCAAGAAGCGCTATGGGCAAAGAGCAGGCCGCTGAAGAATTAGCTCCGGTCCTGGGAGCGGCCACTGATTGCGAGGATAAAATTGGCGCCACTGCTCGTCGGATGAAGACACCAGAAAGGCTTGGCCTGAAATCAGCCCCACCCAATCCAAACGACCTGGAGCTTATCGCTCTTGCACGGTCCGATTCGCCGCGGGCAGGAGACGCCTTTTACATACTTTTCTATAGCAAACAAAGAATGATAAGTTCAGTTTTGATGAGCATGGGGTTTGGCCCTGAAGATGCCGAAGATATTATACAAATAACGGCCATAAAGGCGCACAAAGCATTCTCTCGTTTCCGACCGGAACAAAAGCTTTTCTGCCTGGGCAATGACCATTGCAAAGCGGTCAGCGATCGATATTATCCGCATGCGTAATGCTCGTCCAATCGAAGAAGAGCTGTATGATGAAACTGATGATCTTGGTGCGGCCGCTGCTATTACGTCACCAATCGATATAGAGGGACAAGTAGTAGATTCTATGACCGTCGCTAGCGTCATAGCTGAATATGGCGCAAAGACCAGGAACCCGGAACGAATTTATTTGTTCTGCCAGGTTTTGCTCGGTGAGATGACGATGATCGAATGCGCTAAGGCACTAGATATTCCTGAAGGCACCGTAAAAAGTGGCATCAATACCATGAGACGGTTTGTAAAGAGCGCTATTGGCCCCCAGTCCTTGTGAGACGCCGGATATCCCCGCTTTTTGATAAAGAACGCTTGGAAAAACTGGCAAAGCAAGATTTATTTTAACCCTAACTTATGCATGGCATTGTGGCGGACTGGAAAAATGTCGCAATAATCGCTATAATAAATCGACTAAACAGGTGAGTTTGGCATGTCGGAAAAAATCGTCGTTCAAGGTGCGCGTGAACATAACCTGAAAAATATTTCGGTGGAGTTGCCGCGCAATAAATTAGTAGTCATCACGGGGTTGTCCGGTTCGGGTAAGTCCAGCCTTGCTTTTGACACAATTTACGCCGAAGGACAGCGCCGGTATGTGGAATCGCTCAGCAGCTATGCCCGCCAGTTCCTCGGACTCATGGAAAAACCCGATGTCGATCAGATCGACGGCTTATCTCCCGCAATATCCATTGACCAAAAGTCGACCAGCCGCAATCCGCGCAGTACCGTGGCGACCGTCACCGAAATCTATGACTACCTGCGCCTTTTGTACGCCCGTATCGGTGTACCGCACTGTCCGGTTTGCGGCAAAGAAGTTACTCGCCAAACAACCGCTAACATTGTCGACAAAATCGCTGCACTGCCTGCCGGTGCGCGATTAATGATTCTGTCTCCCGTCGTAACCGACAAAAAGGGCGCATTCGAGCACATTCCCGAGCAGTACATGCGTGCTGGTTTTGCTCGCGCCCGCGTAGATGGCGTTGTGTATGCGCTTGACGAATTTCCCGAACTCGACAAAAACTACAAACACACCATCGATATCGTCATCGATCGCCTAGTCAACGACGAAGAAAGCCGTACCCGCTTGGCACAATCAGTCGAACAAGCGCTGGAGGTTGCCGACGGTAAGATTCGTGTCGTTGACGCCGACAACAACGAAGAATTCCAATACAGTTTGCTATACGCCTGCATCGACCACCCCGACATCTCTATTCCCGAACTCGAGCCGCGCACCTTTAGCTTTAACAGTCCGCACGGTGCCTGTCCGGTGTGTACCGGCCTCGGCTCACGCCTCGAGGTCGACCCTGAGCTGGTTATTCCAAATGGTCGCCTAACGGTGGCCGAAGGCGCAATCCGCCCCTTTAACCGTGTCAATGCCGACGCTTGGTATATGAAAAAAATGCAAGCCGTCGCCGACCGCTACGGGTTTAGCCTGCATGTGCCGACCGGCGAAATTTCCAAAGAAAACATCGACCGTTTGCTATACGGCACGGGTAACGAAAAATACCGCGTCAACCTCGGGAGCGGCCGCAGTTTTGAAACCGCCTACGAAGGGGTGATTCCCAACCTGGAACGCCGTCACAAAGAAACTGACAGCGAATTTATGCGCCATGACATTGAGCGCTTTATGCAAGAAAAACCATGCTACGCCTGCAAAGGCCGCCGCCTCAAACCCGAAGTGCTGGCCATCACCGTATCAGACATGTCCATCATGGACATCTGTGAGCTATCGATCGACGATGCCCTCGATTTTTTGGGTTCCGTCAAATTTACCGAAAAAGAAATGCACATCGCGCACCAGATTTTCAAAGAGATTAACGCACGGCTGGGCTTTTTGCGCGACGTCGGCCTGAATTATCTCAATTTACTGCGGAGTGCCACCACGCTATCCGGCGGTGAAGCGCAGCGTATTCGTCTGGCAACCCAGATTGGTTCTGGTTTGCAGGGCGTTTTGTATGTTTTGGACGAGCCAAGTATCGGACTTCACCAACGTGATAATGATCGGCTTATCCGCACACTCAAAAACCTGCGTGACCTCGGCAACACCGTTTTGGTTGTAGAACACGACGAAGACACGATCCGCACAGCCGACTATCTGTTGGACATCGGACCCGGTGCGGGCATCCATGGCGGCCATGTTGTCGCCAGTGGCACTCCCGACGAAGTCGCCAAAAACAAAGAAAGCATCACCGGCCAATACCTGTCCGGCCGCAAAGAAATTGCCGTCCCAAAGAAACGCCGCAAGGGCAACGACAAAAAGCTCTTTATTCGTGGTGCGCGTGAGCACAACCTCAAAAACGTGGATGTAGAGATCCCACTAGCTCAGATGGTGGTCGTTTCTGGCGTGTCCGGTTCGGGCAAGTCCAGTCTGATTAACGACATTTTGGCCAAAGAGCTGCAGGCCCGCCTGATGCGTGCCAATACCGTTCCCGGCAAACACGACGATATCGAGGGCATCAAACAGCTGGACAAAGCCATCATTATCGACCAGTCACCTATCGGCCGCACGCCACGCTCTAATCCGGCCACATATACCGGACTATTTACGCCCATTCGCGAACTATTTGCCCAAACGCCCGAAGCCAAACTGCGCGGGTACGGCCCCGGCCGCTTTAGCTTTAACGTCAAGGGCGGGCGCTGTGAAAACTGCGCGGGCGACGGTATTATCAAAATCGAAATGCACTTTCTGCCCGACGTCTACGTGCCCTGCGAAGTCTGCCATGGCAAGCGTTATAACCGCGAAGCCCTCGAGATACATTTTAAGGGCAAGACCATCAGCGACGTATTGGCAATGAACACCGAAGAAGCGCTGGATTTCTTTTCCAACATCCCGTCGATTGCGCGCAAATTGCAGACGCTCGTGGACGTTGGTTTAGGTTATATTGGTTTGGGCCAGCCAGCTACTACATTGTCGGGCGGTGAAGCACAGCGTATCAAGCTCGCCACAGAACTATCGCGCCGGCCAACCGGGCGCACGCTGTATATCCTGGACGAACCCACTACTGGTTTGCATATGGCCGACGTTGACCGCCTATTGCATGTGTTGCACGCTCTGGTAGACGCGGGCAACAGTATGGTGATTATCGAACACAACCTTGATGTTATTAAGTCTGCCGACCACATCATCGACATGGGACCAGAAGGTGGCAATGGCGGTGGTCAAGTGGTAGCTGTCGGTACGCCCGAGCAAGTTGCCAAAGAACCAAAAAGCTACACTGGCCAGTTCCTCAAGCGAATGTTATAAGTTTGATTTTTAGTCGCTTGACGCGTTTTTGGATGAGCTGTTTTTGCGACGCAAGCGATTCGCAACGCGTGTAAACTGGTGGCTTAAAAAGTCACGGAGCCGTTTTTCGCGGAGCAAGTGGTAGACGGTGGGCCCCATGGTGACAGTCGTCGCGAGAACAACGGCCAGCACGATGAAGTTTTCCATAGTGTGCGGGTCGATCAGACTGCCAAGCCAGTATCCCGCCAAAACGACCGTAGTCGTCCAAATGAGTGCACCAATAACGTTATAAAAGAAAAATTTACTGCGTTTCATGTTGCCAATACCGGCTACCAAGGGAGCAAAAGTTCGTACGATGGGTAGATATCGGGCAATAATTATGGTTTTACCACCATGTTTTTCGTAAAAGTCCTGAGCACGGCGTATGTATTCTTGGCGAAAAATAATACCATCTTTCTTTTTGAACATGCGCGGACCGGTCTTTTTGCCAATGGTGTAACCGATGTTGTCGCCGATAATGGCCGACAAAAAGATGACGATCAACACGCCCGCAAGAGGCAGTTTGCCCTGGGCTGCGAAAAAGCCAGCCGTAAAGAGCAGTGTGTCTCCCGGCAAAAAGAAACCGATAAGCAGGGCCGTTTCGGACGCAATAATAAGAGCAATAAGCGAAAGCCCTACAAGGACGCTCGTACCTTCCAGTATATGGCTTGGATCGATCATACTTCCTCTAGCCTACCGTGAAACCACCGAAACGTCCAGAAAAAACTAAGGCGCTCAAAAGGTAGGCAGGCCAAAAGTTGGGTCAAGCGTAGTACAGCCGGAAGGTGATCGATTGAGACTACAGACTCAAAAGTCGCCGTGCCGCGCGAAAACGCACAACTTTTTGGCCTGCCTACCTTTTGAGCTTTCGCTGCTCTCGGGGTAATTTTCAGGCGTAACCGTGTATACTGGTACGCAGGGGATACCAACTAAGGAGGAAATATGGAAGAAGTTGCCCTGCAACTCGAAGAACGTGACGTAACTGGCAAAGCGGTCAAACATCTACGCAAAGAAGGCTTGGTTCCGGCTGTTATTCACGATCATGGTAAAGATTCTATAATTGTAATGGGCCAGTTTACCGAAATGACCAAGGCCTATCAGCAGGCGGGCAAGCACCATCCCGTAAGTCTTAAGGCTGGTAAAAAGGAATACATGGCGCTCATCAAGAGCGTTGACTTTGACCCTAAAAAACACCAAATACGCCACGTCGTATTTAACGCTGTTAAGGCCAACGAAAAAGTTACCGCCGAAATTCCTGTACACATTGTTTATGACGAGGGTAATGATGCCAGTCCTGCCGAGCGCGCTGGTTTAGTGGTGTTGCATCAACTAGAAGCTGTTGAAGTTGAGGCCATTCCACGTGAACTGCCCGACGTCCTGAACTTTAATGGAGAAAAACTGGTAGAGGTAGGTGACCAGGCTACGGTTGCCGACCTGATTGTTCCGACGGGCGTGGTCATTAAAATCGACCCGACGCATCCGCTCGCAACCGTTTTTGAACCAAGTGCTCTAGCGGCCGCCAACGATGCTGCTGGTGGCACAGCCGATGAGGAAGTGGCAGCCGAGGAAGCCACCGAAGCCGAGACGACTGAGGAGAGCGCAAAAGCCGAAAACGCTGAAAAATCGGACGAAGCTAAAGAAGCCAAAAAAGACTAGCATTCACCTCAAGGATGCGCGTGATAAAAAGAGTCCCGGAAAGACCGGGACTCTTTTTAGTCTTCAATAAATCCGCCGGACTGATGCTTCCAGAGTTTGGCATACGTCCCCGCTTGCGCAAGCAGTTCTTTATGCGCGCCTTGCTCGGTTACTTTGCCGTCTTCCAATACGACGATACGATCCATTTTTTGGATGGTGCTCAGTCGGTGGGCAATAACCAAAGCCGTGCGACCTCGCATCAGTTTAAGTAGCGCCTGTTGTATGAGTGATTCGCTTTCGGAGTCGAGTGCACTGGTTGCTTCGTCCAATATCAGGATTGGCGCGTCTTTGAGTATGGCGCGGGCAATGGCGACGCGCTGCCGCTGTCCACCAGATAGCTTAACGCCGCGTTCACCGACGAGCGTGTCGTAACCATCGGGCAGGGCAGAGATAAACTCGTGGGCATTGGCTTGTTTTGCGGCAGCAATAACCTGTTCACGCATGGCATGAGGCTGGCTATAGGCAATATTTTCGAACACCGACCGGTGAAACATGAGTGGTTCTTGTGGTACATAAGCGATTGCTTCGCGCAGACTGACTTGCGTCACGGCGGCAATATTTTGCCCGTCTATCAATATTTCGCCGTCTTGAATGTCATCAAAGCGCAGCACCAGGCGCGTCAATGTACTCTTGCCGCCGCCGCTTGGTCCTACGAGTCCAACTTTTTCGCCCGGTTTAATATTCAGATCAAGATCCTGGAATACTCTGTCTTGCGCGGAGCTGTCTTCGTAACGAAAACTAACGTTACGAAAGGTGACTTGGCCTTGGCGTACTTCGAGTGCTTTGCTACCCTGTTTGTCGATGATGGCAGGTTGCTCATCTAGAATTTCCATAAATGGCGTCGCTTGCAAGAACGCCTCTTCGGTCTGGCGAATAAGGGTATTAATATTGAAAAGTTGGTTGGATAGGGTAACTGAATAGGTAAACGCAAAGATACCGATTGCCAGCAGCGCCGGGTCTTGCTTGACCATATGAATGATGGCAAAAGCGAACAAAAGTTGGAATACCAATAGACCGGCCATGCGATCGTTGCCTGCCTTGGCGGCCGAGCTCCAATCGGACATGCGTAGCTCAAGAAGTTGGTTGTTGAGCTTTTGGTGCTTGGACATCTCATTCTTTTCTTTGGCAAAGGCTCGCACGGTCTGATTATTAATAATGGTGTCGGCCAAATGGGCAGTTACGTCTTTTGAGACCTTAAGTCGTCTGGCCCTAATATCTCGTCGGCTTCGACTCTGATAGTAGGCTATACCTACAACGACACTCACCATGCCAAGCAGAATGAGGCCCAGAACCCAGCTCTTTACGGCCACCAAAATGAGACCCAAAATTATGGTGCTGCCAAGGGTAATAAAGTTGATTGAAAACGCATTTGATAATGTGGCGTAAGCCTGAGGAAAGTCCAGGGCGTCCGAAACTAACTTTCCTCCAACACGGTTATTGTGAAAACTGGCAGATTGACGCAGTAGCGTATCCAGTGTAAGTCGCTGCAGATCGGAAAGTACCTTCGCCTGATACTGAAATAGGGCAGACATCCCATAGCGGTTCATTACAATACCAATCACGCCAATCACAAACAAATAAGGAAGATACTGCACTGCCTGGCCTGGGTCAATGCTGAGTTCAGCGAGTAGTTTTCCGACGTAATAAGGAAAAAGCGTGCTCAGCGCCACTGCACCCAAGGGAGCAAGCATGCTAATAAGCAAGCCACGCCGGTGTTTGATTCCCGCTTGCCAGAAATATTTGAGAATGCGCCATTCGCTGACGCCTGATTTTTTATCCGACATAATTCCTTACATTTTACCTCATTGCTACACGAAAGTGCGGCGTTTATTGTCCTTATGTATTGTCAGTGATGAATCCACCGGTTTGGTGTCTCCAGAGCGTCGCATATGTGCCTTTTTTGGCGATTAACTCGGCATGCGAACCCTTTTCGACGACTTCTCCTTGGTCGAGCACAACGATGGTATCCATACTTTGGATGGTGCTCAGACGATGGGCGATGACTATGGCTGTGCGATGTTCCATAAGTTCGCCTAATGCAGATTGAATCAAATGTTCGTTCTCTGAGTCAAGCGCACTTGTAGCTTCGTCGAGCAACAGGATCGGCGCGTCTTTTAATATTGCCCGAGCGATGGCAATACGCTGCCGTTGTCCTCCAGAGAGTTTAATACCGTGTTCGCCCACCACGGTGTCGTAACTGCGGGGTAGGGCACGGATAAACTCATCGGCGTGGGCTTTGTGGGCTGCGGCAGCGACCTCTTCATCGGTTGCGTCAGATTTACCGTATGCGATATTCTCACGAATTGTCCGGTGAAATAATAATGGCTCCTGCGGTACGTAGGCGATGTGCCGCCGCAAATCTTCTTGGGTTAGTTCAGAAATGTCTTGTCCGTCGATAGCAATCCGTCCGCCTTCGATATCGGCAAACCGCATAAGTAACTTGGCAAAGGTCGACTTTCCCGCACCCGACCGTCCCACGAGTCCGATCTTTTTACCGGCCGCAATATGCAGCGAAAAATCACGGAACAACGCATCACGCGTATCGATATGGGTAAACTTCACGTCGTCAAACTGCACTTCGCCCTTATTGATATGTGCGGGCCGCGGAAGTTTTGGGTCGGCGATGCTGGCCGAAATGCCAAGTATGCGAACCATGTCGGCCGCATCGCCAAACGCACGATTGACGTCGCGCAGTGTTACCGTACTAAATTGCCACAGCCGCGTTACGATGGTCGCACTGTAGTCGATGACCAAAAAAACAGTCGCAATATTGGCGTCAAAGAACACGACGCTTGCGAGCGCCAATACTAATGAAATGGTTGTAATACTCGACGTCAAAACGCTAAAATACAGCTCGCGCGAATTGTTGGTGTCGGCGTGGTCAAGCATCCGCAGGCGTGTTTTTTCGCTCAGCTGCTCAAAGTGCTTCTGCTCATACGCGGTCGCAGCAAAACTTTTAACAGTCAGGATATTAGAGAATGTATCGGCTAGATAGCCAGTTTGTTTGCTGGCAGCTTCGGCAGCCTCGCCGCTTTTTTGGCGAATAATCCTCGTACCCTTTGCCGTTATGAACGCATATATAATCGAGAACACCAGGAGCGCAAACACAAACAGCGGCGCGCGCGGCAAAAGCACGATTGCTGCAAACACAAACGACAGCGCCAGCGGTCCAAACTGCAATACCGCCGCTTCGGCCAGACGTACGAACGCATTTACAAAACCGGTTGCCTGCGCCACCAAAGTTCCACTTTGCCGATCGGCATGAAACTGGGGGCTTTGGGTTAGTAGATGCCGAAAAACGTGCGACGCTATGTCCTTTTGTACATTCGCATTCAATCGGTCAAGCCAAATGATCACCAGCCGCCAAATGATCGTTGCGCTGCTCATGCGGAGCAGGGCATACAAAATAATGAGCCAGCCAAAACTTCCCCACAGGTCACCGTGCGTAAACTCTCCAGAACTCAGCCGGCTCAGAATCGCCGCAATTACCAGCGGCGGTAGGAACTGGTGTAATAGAACCGAAACTGGCAACACCAGGCCGATTCCCCACAAGTAACGAGGATAGCGGCGCACATACTGCCAATAAATCCTGAGCGTTTCACGGGTCAGCCGTTGCTTTTTGGGGTGGGCCACAAAATTCCTGACAGTTACCATTAAAAAATTAAGCTGTAATTATATCATAGCTGATTTATTCGGTAATGAACCCGCCGGTTTGATGCGCCCATAACTGGGCGTAGATGCCACGGGCCTCAACGAGCTCGGCATGCGAACCTTGCTCTACAATCTCGCCGTCTTCCATGACCAAAATGCGATCCATTTTTTGGATGGTGCTTAGGCGGTGAGCGATGACGATAGCAGTGCGTCCTTTCATGAGCTCCCATAATGCGGACTGAATCAGCTTTTCGCTTTCGGAGTCGAGCGCACTAGTAGCCTCGTCCAGCACCAAGATGGGCGCGTCCTTGAGAATGGCACGGGCGATGGCAATACGCTGCCGCTGTCCACCAGACAGCTTAACGCCGCGTTCACCGACGAGCGTGTCGTAACCGTCCTTCAATTTTTCAATGAACTCACTGGCATTGGCTTTGCGGGCTGCAGCAACAATCTCATCCTCGGTTGCCTCGGGTCTGCCGTAGGCGATATTCTCACGAATTGTCCGGTGGAACAAGAGTGGCTCCTGTGGCACGTAGGCGATGTGCCGTCGAAGGTCGTCTTGGGTAATCCGAGCAATATTTTGCCCGTCGATCAATATTTTGCCACTGTCTATATCGTTAAAGCGTAGCAACAGTTTGGTGAGACTCGTTTTGCCCGAACCAGAGTGGCCAACCAGACCGATCTTTTCCCCTGATTTGATAGTGATGTTAAGTTTATCAAACAAAGCTTCGTCGTTTTCGGGATGTGTAAAGGTCATATTCTGAATATCGATGGCGCCGCGGGTAATGCGTGGTTTTTCGGAACGTTTCGCGTCTTTGACCGCCGGTTCAAGGTTTAGGATTTCGGCCATATCCTGTGCGTCGCCAAAGGCGCGGTTAATATTGCGCAGGGTTCGCTGGCTAAACTCCCACAGCCGCTCGCCGATTGCGGTGGTGTAGGTGATAACCAAAAAGACGGTCGCAATGTCGGCGTCATACATGACCACGCTGGCGATCGATGTTCCTAGTGTAGCGATCCCAAGTGTGGTGGTCATGCTGGCCGAGAGCGTGTCGCGTTTGATGCTGGCCCACATTGTATTGTTGGTGGCGTCACGAGTTTCGTTGGTGGCTAGAGCGTACCGTTTCCGCTCGTATAGTCCGCCGGCAAAACCTTTGACGGCCATGACGTTGGTGATGGCATCTGCCAAAAAGCCGGTTTGCTGGTTGCTTTTGTCGGCTTCGACTGCGTTTAGGCGGCGCACTTTAGCGGTTATCAAAATCGATACCGTAATAAATATGATCGAAAACCCAAACATGATGAGCACGACAATCGGTGCACGCGGCCACAAAATAACAAACGCGAATATGAACGCAAGCAGCATGGTCGTAATATCGAACACCACACTGTCTGCGATGCGCACGTATGCGCTGGTAAATTTGTTGGTCTGTGAAACGAGCGAGCCGCTAAAACGATTGGCGTGGAACGATGAGCTCAAATCCATAAAATGACCAAAGATACGTTGGTAAATGTCGCGCGTGACGTTCATTTCGAGCCGCCAGATCAAAAACACGGCTAAGCGCCATAAAAACACGCCACCTACAATGCTAACGAGAGCATACAATGCCAGATCGGTGCCAAAACTTCCCCATAGATCGCCGCGGATAAATTTCTGATCGCTCAGTCGTTGCAAAATGCGCGAAAAGATAAGCGGCGGCAAAAAAGTAAATACAAACACCGTGATCGGCACGACGGTAAAGAGGGCGATCACTAGGCCTTTGTAGCGCCAGGCGTGTTCCCAAAACAGACCAAGGATCTGTCTAATAAGCTGTTTTTCGAGGACTTTTTTCATAACGAACTCCTACGGTTCGGTTTAAGTAATGATTTTTAGAGTAATAAAGAGTTTAGTTTAGTATTACAGAGAGAAAATGCGCATAGCGGAAACGCCCAATGTGTCGCACTGCTGTATATGTGTTTTGGTCATCTGCGGGCCTTTCCGTTACATGATAATGCTTTGTAATATACCATGGCTGTCAAGACATATGCAAACAGATTACGTATAGTAGTCTATTCTACAACGATGGGCTCATTCCTTGCAATAAAATAGGAATAGTGAGATAATATTCATATGACATCACCCGAAAAGGGTAACTCTTTACACGATATCCCATTATATAACCCTGTTGAGCTTATTGGTCAGCTGGGGCTTAATGAACTAGTTGACCTTACTCGGATGCCAACAGGAGAAAGGGCCAAAATCAATGGTATCTGGAATTTGATAGTCCGTGAAGAACGCTTGTATAGGGAGTCCGAATTGAATGATGTGCTGGATAGTCCGGCGCGCATTGCATCACCCCTATACGACGAGTCCGCCGGTCCTGCGGCATATATTGATCAGGTTAGATCGGCAGTGGGCCAGACTGACATGACCACCGGCTATGCAGGGCAACTTGATCGGGAACAGAGACAGATGCTACATACATTACTCGGTAAATATCATGCTGATAATCCAGATCTTTGGCGAGAGTTCTCTCCCGAGCCACTTGTGAGACAGCAGCTGGAGAAGTCTTTGCTAAATAATATTGCCGGCATTGTGCTTGCTCCCCGCGGTATTGCAATAGATGAGTATAATGTGGCTCGCCGCGCGTTATGCAGCAAACATATTCCGGGATTGGGAGCTAAAACCGCGTCACAATTCCGAAAAACTGCAGGCAGATTTCCCATCATGAGTACACACATTAGTACTTTAAAAAAGGCAATCAATACGCTAGAACCTCGTCAAATGCCCGCGGCTGACTTCTTTAAATTTACTTCGGACCAGCAGCATGACGTAGTTAAAGCGGTAGTCGGTGAGTGGCGTGAGACTGGAGTATTCTTTCAGGAACATGCGCCTGGCATGCTCACAAATACCGGTCGCTATGCTATTGCGCCATTGGCACACCACTCACTTATTCAATTAAGGCAAGCCATAGAAGCTTATCCGCAGCTAAAACCTTATGAAATTTGCCGACATTTTTGGCGCAGTCCCGCGAAATTTTATGCAAATCTAGCCGAAGCTGCTTTCGCCGAGAAATCCAAGGAGCAAGTACAAAAAGCTCCACCCATTTCATTGCCGCCAAGGCTAAAAAAAGTCGAGTCAAAAACCAAAGTAGCTGAAATAACCGATAATCAAATATTAATGCGGCAATTAATGAAGCGGGAGGGCATCGTGCCGCAAGTTGCCGAATTGCAGCCTGGCGATATCCTTCCTCTGACGCCAGCAGGTGAGATCGTGACTACTAAAGAATTCGATAGTATTGTAGATAGTCACCTAGAAGTATTCGGCCGTTCATTCTATGAAAAATTACCTGATTACAATCTACTTGGTCTTACTTTATGGAATTGGAATCATGTCAGTGTGGGCGAGCGGCTTCGTGGAGATTTCCATGGTAGATTAAGTAATCTGGCTCTGGCTCGGGCTTCGGTGACCGAAGAAGATCTGCGACGTTTCTTTGGTACGCGGTATGATGCCGAACTACACTCTCCCGATACGGCAGCGCAATTGGTGCTGAGTACTGATATGCGAAGCGGTAAAAGTACATCGCGGGGATTTTTGCGGATGATGATGATAGTAAGGCGGGAAGCCAAGCGGCCCGACGTTCTTTATAAAAGCTTACACAAAGCAGTTTCCAATACCGATAGGATTACGCAAAGCGTGAGGGAGGAAGCGATGGCTATTGCGGAAGCGGTTCAGTCCTGGCGTATTTCACTTCCTATGTCTGGAGGTTTACCAGGATCAGGAAAACACGGCAACAGTTAATGAATATAGCGCAATTATGGTATAGTATCTCTGATGCAAAAAATTGTTCTCTACTATAAATTTGCGCCGATTGCTGACCCTGAGGCGGTTAAATTATGGCAAAAAACGCTCTGTGAGCGCCTGAATTTGCGCGGCCGGATTCTTATTTCGAAGCACGGCATAAATGGTACGGTCGGCGGCGATATCGACGACGTCAAAGCTTACGTAAAAGCTACCAAAGAATACCCGTTTTTTAAGGGTACCGTCTTTAAGTGGTCAGATGGTGGCCGCGACAATTTTCCTAAACTGAGCGTGAAAGTGCGCGACGAGATTGTTGCCTTTGACGCAGCCGACGAAATAGAAGTGGACGCGGGCGGCATTGTCGGCGGTGGCACGCACCTTAAGCCCCACCAAGTGCACGAACTCGTCGAAAAATACGGCGATGACGTCGTGTTTTTCGATGGCCGTAACGCTTACGAGGCGCAGGTCGGTAAGTTTAAAAATGCCATTGTCCCCGACATAAAGACCAGTCGCGACTTTATAAAAGAGCTCGAAGACCCCAAGTACAACGATATCAAAGACAAACCGGTCGTCACGTATTGTACCGGTGGTATTCGCTGCGAAATCCTCTCGGCGCTCATGAAAAAACGCGGCTTCAAAGACGTCTATCAAATGGACGGCGGCATCGTAAAGTACGGCGAAGCGTACGCCGACGACGGGCTGTGGGAGGGCTCATTATATGTGTTTGATGGCCGGATGAATGTAAAATTCAGCGACAAAACCAAAGACATCGGTGAGTGCGTGCACTGCGCCGGCAAAACCAGTAATTTTGAAAACTGCGCGCTGAAAACCTGCAACAAATTAGTGTTAATATGCGACGACTGCAAATCGGGCAATGAAACCTGCTCGTCGGCTTGCAGGACATTACTGGTATAGAAAAAAATAATGACCGGCGAACAAATCATATACGACCCGCAACCAATGCTTAATGCTGAAGACGCCTTTTATATGGGGCAGCTGTATGCGCTGGGGTTTGCCATGCCGAGCGACAGTATTTTACGTACCGAGGCCCGGCAGGTTACTCTGGATGAAATTGGAAGTGACCTCGTACAGGGGCAGATGGACCGCATGGCCGATATTGCGAATACGCTTGAACCTGCCAAGATAGGTATTTTTGGCGGCCTCGCTTTTAACCAGATGCGCCTTAATGGCGGCCTTCATCTTCCTCTAGACATTATGCTTGTACCTACAGGGTCACTCCTTGCACCCAATGAAGTCAAAGGCAAATACGGCAGATTCCAGTTCTTGATCAATGCTACTTTCCAGTTGCCTGAACGCACATTGAGTATGCTCTGGGAGCGGACCAAAGAAGGATGCTCTTCCTCAGCAATCACAAGTTCGGTAAACTACCGTGCGAATGAGATATATGACCTGCGGGCCCGAAATCGTTTCGGCGAACCGGTGGCAATAGATGTCGTAAGAGGCTTTCCTGCCATATCTGCACAACACGAAGAAAACCACCTGCGAAAAATACGAGCTGCTGATAGACGAGGTGTGATACGCAATCTTATTCATCGCGAGGAAGTTGACGGTTACCGCACAGGTTATACTACTGAAACGGCTCATGAATGGCTGCGTCGTCAATCTGA
This sequence comes from uncultured Candidatus Saccharibacteria bacterium, assembly GCA_964610985.1. Classification (GTDB taxonomy): domain Bacteria; phylum Patescibacteriota; class Saccharimonadia; order Saccharimonadales; family UBA4665; genus JARIHD01. Next base: position 14,725 of record CAZSZJ010000022.1, read on the forward strand.
CGAAGGCTGGCACAGTACGACTCATGACCAGAACTATCTATTGCCCACGGCCGAGCTTCAGGACAAATTTGAAGAAGGCAGGGCTGACGTTACTAACCGCGGTTTAGCGATCACCGCATAACTAGGGATAAAATGGATAAAAAAACTAAAGCGCCGTTAATAATTTTAGCTACCGTTCTGTATGACTTAACTCCCGGCGATAAAAATCGATTTGGCGACGAAAAAAGACTAGGTTTAGTTTTGCCTTCTCACTCCGTTCTCGCCAAGGTGGCTGCGGACGTGCCGGAAAGATCCATTCATACTGATGCTATCCAGCGGCTCGTCATCCGTTTGTTCGAAACAGCCAACGGTCAGCGCACCGGCAAACACGCCAGCAAAAAGAAAGGCCGTGGGATGGTGGGCTTGGCTGCACCGCAGATTGGTGTTTCAAAACGCATTGTCATCGTGGACACGCAGATAGGCGAGGGCCGAAAGACGTTTGGCAAGCTCGAATGTTTTATAAATCCCGTAATACTGTGGCGCAGCCGTGAAACCGCCGAGGGGCGTGAAGGTTGTTTTTCGACCGGGCCGGTCTGGGGTTTGGTGCGCCGGCCGGTAGCTATCAAAATCCGAGCATTCACGCCGGACGGCACTCAAGTCGAACGCATCTTTGAAGGTTTTACTGCCCGCATTTTGCAACACGAAATAGACCACTTGGACGGCGTCCGCTTTCCGGACCGTATTAAGAGTAATAATAAACGTCATTGGGTGCATGCCGAGGAGTTCGAAGCGTACGCCAAACAATACAGAATGTGGCCACGCAAATGTACTCTGGAACGTTGGCAACGCTACGTCGACCAAGCTAGCGCTAGGCTATAGAGATTACTGGTTTTGCTGGCCGGGATTGGTGCCCTCTTCGGACGGCTGTTCGGCATCCTCTAGGCAGCGTGACATGCAAAACGAAGCCGGAAGGCTGGGGCCTAGAGACGGGGCGTTACCTGGTATTACTTCGATAGCCATTTTTATGCCACAGCCCACAAACTCACAGATACCAGCTCTTTGACCGTCTATAATGCACGCCGGATGCGGCGTATGCCTTCGCTCCATATCTCCCCCAACTATCTCGTAAAGTACTGTATAAAAATTTTAGATGATCTTTTGCAGATATGTCAAAGTGTTTTCTGGGGCTTTTGCATCCAAGATCGTATAATAGGATGGTATGACCGAGATATTTCAGACCAAGCTGAAGACTCTGCCCGCGCAACCGGGCGTGTATTTTCATAAGGATAGCACCGGGGCGATTATTTATGTGGGCAAAGCGGCCAGTTTGCGTAACCGCGTGCGGCAGTATTTTCAAAAGTCGCGCTACCGTGACCCAAAGACCGACGCGTTGGTGGCCGAGATTGCTGACACCGACTGGATGGTGGTCGAGAGCGAGCTGGAAGCCCTGTTTTTGGAATCGGAAATGGTACGCCGCTATATGCCGCGTTACAATATTTTGCTGCGCGACGACAAAGCACTTAGCTATATCCGGATCGACTATGATAGTGACTATCCAACGGTTACGACGACACGTCGTCCGCTGCCTGACGGGGCGCGTTATTTTGGCCCGTATTTTAGCCTGACCAGTGTGCGGCAGGCGCTTAAACTGCTTCGCCGGATCTTTCCGTTTGCGACCCGGCAGGTTACTGGGCAAAAACGAGCAGCCTTACAGTATCATTTGGGATTGGACCCTGGCCTCGAAGAAGGCAAGACCTCACTCGCCGATTACCGTGCAAATTTGCGAGGACTCATTGCCGTTATCGAAGGCAAGCGGGTCAAGATTGAGCGCGAACTCGAACGGGGGATGCAACAGAAGGCTAAGGCCCAGGATTTTGAAGGCGCAGCCAAAATCCGTAATCAGCTCTTTGCGCTGCACAATCTCAAAAAGCAGATTATTTTTAGCGACAAAGAATTTATGGACATCAGCAAGGATCATGCTCTTGGCGAATTGGTTGATCTGCTGCAATTGCCGGTGTTTCCGCGACGTATCGAGGGATACGATATCTCGCATATGCAAGGGACGGACGTCGTTGCGAGCATGGTGGTGTTTACCAATGGCGTGAGCGACAAAGACGAATACCGTAAATTCAAGACCAAAAAGGACCAAAACAACGATTTTTACAACATGAACGAGACGATCAAGCGGCGCCTGAGCGAAAAAAACCGCAAAGCATGGGGCGTGCCGAATCTGTTTTTGATCGATGGCGGCAAGGGGCAGCTCGATGCAGCCATCCAGGCGCGTGACGAAATGGGCTGCGAGCGCATTCCGTTCGTGGGACTTGCCAAACGAGAAGAGCAGATTGTGATCCACAAAGAAAAATCCAATGTATCACTGGCACTTGTGACGCTGCAAAAACTCGGGGGGTTTTACAGTGAAAGCGATGAATTTATATTAGTCAATGTGCCGCATAACACGAATTTGATTAAGCTGCTCCAGCGTATCCGCGACGAATCGCACCGCTTTGCAGTAAGCTACCATTCCACACTCAAAGGTAAGCGGCAGGTTGCCAGCATACTGGACGACATCCCCGGTGTCGGGCCGACTACGCGCAAAAAACTGTTACGCGTTTTTGGTAGCTTGCGCGGCGTGCAAGAAGCGAGTTTGGCGGATATTATTGCGGTTTTGGGCGAGAAAAAGGCTGGTGTGGTAAGGCAACATCTTGGACCATCGCCTGATAAACCGATACGAGCGGAAAAATAAAAGCACCCCGCTTGGACGGGGTGCTTTTATTTCATAAGGGGACAGAGCCTAGGCTGCTTTAGAAAGGGCCTTTGTGATGACCTTCTTTTTGTCAAAGTCGAGAGCAATAACCTGAGCATTCTTCTCGTTATCTTCCTCTTCGCCGGTCTTCTTTTTGTCAATATGGCGGTCGATAACGTCCATAGTCATCCTGCGCCGCTCAAATGCTGCCTCTTCTGCTTCGGCTTGAGCATGGCGTCTTTCAATTTCGGCCTTGATCGCATCGAGCGAGAAGTCTTCGGTGTTAAGCTGGGCTGCGTTCAGGGCTTCGGCGACGCGTTGGCTTTTGGCTACAGAAGCAGGATCTTCGGGGTCGTGTGAAAGGCCACCCAGAACGTCAAACTGAGTCGAAAGCTGTGCAATTGATTTGAAGTAATCATTGTCGGCGTTGACCATAAATGGATCATCAGGATTGTAGGAAGTATCCCCAATCTGAACGTTGGGATTGCCATAAACCATTTCGTTAAACTCTTGGTTAATGGCGACTGGATTTTTTAGATTCAGTTCTTCACTCATGCGTCTAAATATAGCACATCAGGGGTCAAAATGCAAGCGTTTTACCAATGTATGATACGCTATGTGCATGTTTACGAGTGACTTCTTTATGGCCAACCGCGAACGGCTGCGCCAGTTGTTTACCGGTACGGCTCCAATAATTGTAACGGCGCACGGCCTTTTACAGATGGGAAGCGACGAAGCTTTTCCGTTCCATCAAGACCGTAACTTCTTATATCTGACGGGTATCGACGTTCCGGGCGTTGTGTTGGTGATGGATAAAGGTAAAGAATACCTGATTGTCCCCGACCGCGAAATTATTATTGAGCAGTTTGACGGCGCGATCGACGTCGAGGAATTGTCGCGAATATCAGGGGTCAAGACGGTCCTTAATGCCAAAGAGGGCTGGCGTCAGCTGAACGCTCGCCTAAAGAAAGTGCAGCATGCTGCCACGCTGGGCGCACCACCTCGTTTTATCGAATATTTGGGGCTTCACACCAACCCCTCACGTGCCGATTTGCAACAACGCATCAAAGATGTAAATTCTCAGATAGAGCTGCTCGATTTGCGCACGCATCTGGCACGTATGCGCATGGTCAAACAAGAGGTAGAGCTTGACGCCCTGCAGCGAGCGATCGACCTTACAAATAATACCCTCAAAGACATAACCCGCCCAAAACAGCTTGCAAAGTATGGCTACGAATACGAAATAGAGGCCGATTTGTCGCGTAGTTTCCGAAGAACAGGGGCCATGGGGCATGCCTTTCCGCCTATCGTGGCATGCGGCGCGCATGCTTGTAATATGCATTATGTTGCCAACAATGGCGCGCTTGCAACCGGTGAGTTGCTGGTTTTGGATGTCGGTGCCTCGGTTGATTACTACTCTGCCGATATTACGCGAACGGTGGCTTTGGGTGGTCATCCGTCGCGTCGTCAACAGCAGGTGCATGATGCAGTCAAAGAAGTGCAGGATTATGCCTTTTCACTCCTCAAGCCGGGTATTTTGATTCGCGATTACGAAAAGCAAATCGAAGCTTTCATGGGCGAAAAATTACGCGAACTGGGGCTTATTAAGACGATCGAACGCGAGAATGTACGCCATTACTATCCTCATTCCACATCACACTTCCTAGGGTTGGATACGCATGACGGGGGCGACTATGACCATCCGCTCGAACCTGGGGTCGTTCTAACGGTCGAACCGGGTATTTATATTCCCGAAGAAGGCATAGGAATACGCATCGAGGACGACGTACTCATTACGGCAGATGGATATACGAATATGAGTGCCGATTTGTCACGTGAACTGGTATAATCTAGACAAGATATGAATCACGGCATTATTTACCGGTTCTTGATGCGTTGGGTAGTTTGTAGTCTGGGACTGTGGATTGCTGCCGGACTGCTGGGCTCACGGGTAGAATACGGCAGCAACTTCCGGGTTATCTTGGTTGCCGGACTTATTTTGGCGCTGATAAATGCTATTTTGCGGCCTCTGGTGGTCATTTTGTCATTGCCGGCTATCTTGTTTACGCTGGGTATTTTTATGTTATTTATCAATGGGTTTATGGTCTTTTTGGTCAGCAAACTGTATCCTTCGCTGGAGATTACCAGTTTTTGGGTGGCAATACTTGCTGGTATGATCATTGGACTGGTAAACTACTTAGTGACTGCAATATTGGAGATTAGAGAGAAATGAAAAATATTTTTGACTGGGTTACCCTTATCTCGATGGCTATTATGACGCTGCTGATTTTGGTGCAGACGCGTGGCGCCTCTTTGGGCGCTGGACTGGGCGGCGGCGGTGAAGTCAATATGGTGCGTCGCGGAACCGACAAGAGCGTGCACCAGCTGACCATTATCGTGGCTATTATCTTTTCGCTGTCACTTATTTTGGGTATCGTTGCCGCCTAAATTTGCCTATGAAGACGCGTGCTTTTAAGCTTCGCTTCCGCCGACGTCTCCGCTTGCGTAAGATTCAAGTTGAAGAATTTGGACAGCAAGCCGAGCGGGGGTTAGAGCGCAACTTTTTCCGCCGCTTGGATCGGTTGGGCGATGTGCGCCGTTTTGTTGTGACATGGCTCTTGTTATTAGTGCTTTTGGCCGGATGTGTGGTGGCCCAGGTGCGGGGCTTAGGTGCGTATTATCAAGTGCCGAGGCCCGCTCCCGGCGGAACCTACACCGAAGGCATTCTCGGTTCGTTTACGAATGCTAACCCTATATATGCTACGAGCGCGGTCGATATTGCTGTTTCTAAGTTATTATTCGCAGGGCTTTTTACATACGATCAAAAGAATAATTTGGTAGGCAACTTGGCCGAATCGATTAGCCTGCAGGGCAATGCATATACCGTAAAGCTTTTGCCTGGTCTAACCTGGCATGACGGACAGCCCCTGACCGCCGAGGACGTTGTGTTTACGTATAAAGTTATTCAGAACCCGGATGCGCAGTCGCCGCTGCGGGCCAGTTGGCAGGGTATCGACATCGCTGCGCCAGACGCCCGAACGGTGGTGTTTACGCTGCCTAATCAGTTGAGCGCTTTCCCGTATTCGTTGACTACCGGGATTGTTCCTAAACACGCCCTCGAGGGTAAATCGATGCGTTCGCTTCGCACATTACCATTCAACACGACTCAGCCGATTGGCGCGGGACCATTCCGTTTAACAACTCTGGAGGTTTCGGGCGGAGCTGCCAATGAGCGCGAAGAGCAGATTGCCCTTGACCCGTTTGAAAAGTACCACCGCGGCAAACCCAAGCTTGGCCGGTTTGTGATCCATTCTTTCCGTAGCGAAGAACGGCTCATAGAGAGCTTCCGTAAGCATGAAGTGTATGCAATGACGGGTTTGACCGAAGTGCCGCACCAATTTGAGCATGACAGCGGCGCGCGTATATACAATTTGCCGATGACAGCAGCAGTGATGGCCTTTATGCGTACCAATAGTGAGCTTTTGAAGGATGTAAAAGTACGCCAAGCGCTTGTGCGGGCCACCAACACCGAGACGATTCTAAAAGGGCTCGACTATCCAACGATGCCTGTCAAAGAGCCGCTTTTGCTCGGACAATTAGGCTACAACGCGAGCTATCAGCAGGCGGGCTATGATTTACCTGTTGCTGGCCAGTTGCTGGATAGTGCCGGCTGGACATTAAACGAAAAAGGCTTGCGCTACAAAGATGGCCAACCGCTACGTCCGGTGCTCATCGCCCAAGATAACAGTGAATATGCTAACGTCGCTTATCGGCTGCAACAACAGTGGCGCAAGGTGGGAGTGGATTTGCAGGTGCGACTTGAGGCGACGACTGATTTTCAGGTCAATTTGTCCTCGTCGTCTCGCGGGTACGATGTGTTGCTGTATGGTATCTCTATCGGCAAAGATCCTGACGTGTACGTGTACTGGGATAGTAAAAACGCCGATGTGCGCTCCGAAAGCCGCTTGAATTTCTCTGAGTATCGCTCAAGTATTGCCGATGCGTCCTTGCAGGCCGGACGCACCCGTAGTGATGCATCGCTCCGAGCAGTCAAATATCAGCCGTTTTTGCAGGCCTGGCGCGATGATGCGCCGGCAGTCGGCTTGTACCAGCCGCGCTTTCTATATATAACGCATGGTCCGGTCTATGGCCTTAGCGAGCACCCCATTAATAATGACGTTGAGCGCTTTACCAATGTCCATGAATGGATGATTCGCACCGAGCGCCGACCACAAGTCGAATAACACCTTCTTGTCTTGTCAGAGGTGCGGTTTTGCAGTACAATGACCTCTATTCCCGCATGCGGACGTGGCGGAATTGGTAGACGCGCTAGTTTCAGGTACTAGTGAGGTTACA